>NZ_JABERD010000100.1 GCF_013044505.1 Streptomyces sp. S3(2020)
AGATGTGTATAGGAGACATGGCCCGCGCCCGTCGACCGTAGACGCACGCCCGTCGACCGTGGGCGCCAGATCGTCTGCGGTATGCGATGGTGCGTCGACTGTATGCACCCAGGCGCCGCCGGTATCCACCCCCGCGTCGACTGTATGCACCGCATCGACGGTATCCGGCGAAACGTCGACCGTATGCAGTCGTACGTCGACCTCCACCGCCGGATGATGCCCCCCGTCCCGCAGCCTCGGCCACCCCTCCCCGTCCCACACCACCGCCTGGATCGCGGTCTCCCGCCCGAGCGGGCACCGCCGACCGTCGACGGTATGCAATGGCCTGGCGGCGAGATGGCTCAACACCCAGTCCCCGCCCGGCGTCTGGACCAACTCCCCGTGCCCCGCCTTCTGCAACGCCACCGTCGGGTCGTCCCGGGTGGTCAGCAGCGGTCGCTCGTCGACCTCGTACGGACCGGTCAGCGCACGGCTGCGCGCGACCAGCACCCCGTGCTCGAAACCGGTGCCGCCCTCCGCGAGCACCAGGTAGTACCAGCCGTCACGCCTCAGCAGTTTCGGCCCCTCCACGAGATGTCCGTGCTGGAGCAGCAGGTGGGTGTCACCCACGGGGGACAGCGTCTCCCGGTCCAGTTCGGTCGCCACGATGCCGGCGAAGCGGCGGCCGCCGGGGCGGCAGTCGTTCTGGAGGTTGAGGAGCCACAGTCGGCCGTCCTCGGCGTGGTACAGCGCCGGGTCGAAGCCGTGGCTCGCGACGCGGCGCGGGGCCGTCCACTCGCCGTCGGGCTCCGTCGCCGTACTGATGTAGGTGTCCACGTCGAAGTACGGTGTGCCGACCGAGCGGACGATCGAGTACACCACCCAGAACCGTTCGCCGTCCCAGCTCAGCGACGGTGCCCAGACGCCGCCGGAGTCGGGGACGCCGGCCAGTGAGTCGCCGGGGACGGCGCCGCGGACGTGGCCCGCGTACTCCCAGTGGGCGAGGTCGCGGGAGCGGTGGATCGGGATGGTGGGGAACCACTCGAAGGAACTGGTCGCCACGTAGTACAGGTCGCCGACCCGGACCAGAGAGGGGTCGGGGGCGAAGCCGCGGATGACCGGGTTGTTCAGCGACGTCACTTCAAAGCTCCTGGTGCGACGGTCACTTCAGCGCCCCCATGGTCACGCCCGACCGCCAGTAGCGGCGCATCGCGATCATCATGATGGCCATCGGGATGATGGAGAGGAGGGCGCCGGTCAGGACCAGGCTGGTGAGGTCCACGCCGGACTCCGCGCGTTTGCCGGACCAGTTGTAGAGGCCCAGGTTGAGGGTCCAGTTCTCCTGGCCGCGCAGCACGGTGAGGGGGAGGAAGAAGGCGTTCCAGGTGTTCACGAAGGCGAGCAGGAAGATCGTCGCCGCGCCCGTCGTCATCATGCGCAGCACGATGCTGAAGAAGATCCGCAGCTCGCCGGCGCCGTCGATGCGGGCGGCCTCCAGGAGTTCGTACGGAATGGTGGCTTCTGTATACACCTTGGCGAGGTACACGCTGAACGGATTGATCAGGCAGGGGATCAGCATCGCCCAGACCGTGTCGACCAGGCCGATCTCCGAGAACAGCAGATACAGCGGAAGCGTGAGCAGGGCGATCGGGATCAGGAACGAGCCGACCACGCTCGCGAACACCAGGTTGCGGCCCGGGAAGTCGAAGCGGGCCAGACCGTAGCCCGTCGCCAGGGCGATCAGGGTGCCGCCGACGGAACCGACTCCGGCGTACAGGAACGAGTTGAACGTCCAGCGCAGGAAGATGCCGTCGTCGTAGGTGAAGACCTGTCGCAGGTTGTCCCAGAGGTGCCAGCCGGAGAACCACAGTCCGTTGGACTGGTACAGGCCCGTGCGGTCCTTGGTGGCGGCGACGATCAGCCACCACACCGGGAAGAGGCTGTAGACGCTCGCCAGGGCCAGGCCGACGAGCAGGAACCGCTGGCCGCCGCGTGAACGGGCCGCAGGGTCGGGGCGGTTGAGACGGCGGACGGTGCGTGTGTTCGCGCGCTCTTCGGTGAGGGTCATCAGTCGGCCTCCCTCGAGGTGAGCCTGTAGAAGAGGAAGGAGGCGACACCGAGGATCAGTGCGAGGAGGACCGAGAGCGTCGCGGCGTAGTGGTAGTTCCCGGCGTTGAACGCCTGGTTGTAGATGATCATGATCGGGGTGAAGCTGTCGTCGACCGTCTCCGGGGTGATGTTCCGGAACAGCGCGGGCTCGTTGAAGATCTGGAGCATCTGGATGATCGACAGCATGCCGGTCAGCACCAACGCGCCCCGTACGAAAGGGATTTTGATGCTCCGAGCGATGCGCCACTCACCGGCGCCGTCGAGCCGCGCGGCCTCGAACAGCTCCCGCGGCACACCTTGCAGTGCCGCGTAGATGATCACCATGTTGTAGCCGATGCCGTGCCAGGTCAGCAGGTTGCCGATGGACGGCCACACCATCGACGGTGAGAAGAAGTTCCAGTGGAAGCCGAGGAAGTCGCCGAGCGGGGTGAGCGGGCCGACATCCGGGCTGTACACGTTGATCCACACGATCGCCGCGACCACGCCGGGGATCATGTACGGCACCAGCAGCATGATCCGGAACTTGCCGGCCGCCTTGGCCGTCACCGCGTCCAGGAGCAGTGCCAGCACCAGGCTGATCAGCAGCATCACCGGGATCTGCACCAGGGCGAAGAGCACCACCCGCAGGACGGATCCCATGAACTTCGAGTCCGTCAGGCCCTGTTGGTAGTTGTCGAAGCCGGAGAACTCGTCGGTGGTGCCGCCCAGGCCCAGACCGGAGGACTGCGAACGGTACAGCGACTGATAGACGGCGTAGCCGATCGGCAGCAGATACAGGAAGACGAAGCCGAGCTGGAAGGGCACCGTGAAGGCGGCACCCTTCCAGCGCAGTGAGCGAATCATCGGGATGTGCCTCAGCCCTTGACGTTGATGCCGCGGGACTTCAGGTCCTTGACCGTCCACTCCTGCATGTGGGCGAGGAGGTCGGTGACCGTCTGCTTCTTGCTGACGACCTTGCCCCACTGGCTCTGCAACTCGGTGAACATGGCGGTCCAGTTGGGACCGAAGGTCCAGTCGGTGGTGACGGTGCCGAGACTGTCCTTCACGATCTGCTGGGCCGGTTCGTAGTTCTTGCCGAGCAGCTTCTCGGAGATCGCCTCGGGGACGTACGAGTCACTGTCGGCCAGCGCCGGCATCACCCCGCTGCCGGTCTCCGGGCTCGCCATGGTCTTGACCGCTCCGGTGTCGGTGGACATCCACAGCGCCGCCTCGGCGGCCTGCTCCTGGTGCTTGCACTGCTCGGACACCAGCGTCAGGTTGCCGCTCTGGTTGGTGCCGGCCGGCGTCTTGGCCGCCTCGCCCGCGAACGTCGGCCAGGGGGACAGTGCCCAGTCACCGAAGGACTTGGTGAAGTTCTGCACCATGCCCGACATCTGCCAGGTGGAGATCTGCCGGGTCGCGGTGTCGCCGTTGTCGAAACTGCGCTGCACGGCCGCGTAGTCGGCGAAGGACAGCTTGGCGTTGAGGTCGTTGTCGATGATCTCCTGGATCACCTTCGCGGCCTTCAGGCTGCCCTCGTCCTGGAAGTTCACCTTCCAGGCGTCGCCGTCGATGGCGTACCAGTGGGCGCCCGCCTGCATGGCGAGCACCTCCAGGGTGCTGGGGTCCTCCCCGGCATAGTTGGTGATCTTGATGTCGTGCTTCTTGAGGACCTTGCCCGCGGCGATGAAGTCGTCCCAGGTCGTCGGGGCCTTCAGGCCGTACTTCTTGAAGAGGTCGGTGCGGTAGATCGTGAACGCGGGCGCGGACGCGGTCGGCACACCGTAGGTCTTGCCCTGCACCTGACCGGTCGCCCACGAGCCGGAGTTGAACTTGCCCTTGCTCGACTCCACGTACTTCGAGATGTCGGCCAGCGCACCCTGCGCGACCCAACTGGTCACGTACTCACCGGTGTTCTGGAGCAGACAGGGGGCGTTCTCGGCCTTGACGGCGTTGCTCAGCTGCTTCTGCATGGTCAGCTGGTCGGTGATCTTCGTGTACTTCAGCTGGACGTCCTTGTGGGAGGCGTTGAACGCCTTCACGACGGCCTCCTGGCCGTTGGCCCAGCCCCAGAAGTCGAGGGTGACCGGACCGGAGGAGTCGGTGTCGTCTCCGGAGTCCGACCCGCCACAGGCGGCGAGCAGGCCTGTCAGTGCGATACCCGCGACAGCGGTTTGGGCGAACCTTCTCCGGCGGCTGGTGAAGTTCATCTGACCGTGTTCCTTCGGAAGTTGGCCGCCTCGGAACGAGGACGGCGGCTCGGGGGGGCGCAGGCCGGGAACGGCGGCCGGAATCCGCGGCTCGCGGTTGAGGGGGGTCGGCCAAGCGGAAGCTGTAGTAAGCGGTTGCTGGGACGGTAGGGCGACGGATCAGTCCATAGCAAGAGGTGCGCGGAAATTTGTTACGCCCGGTTGTCCGTCGCGTTATGCCGAGGCACCCTGCGGACGACAACCGATCGACGGACATATATACAGGTCAGAGCATGTGCACAGCGGCCCGCGCGGCGGCCGGGCGACCATCGGCCCGGCCTTGGGGTATCGCGAAAAAACCTTTGGAAAACGCTTACGAAACGATCGCCATCACAGCGCTTCCAGACCGCCCACTCGCACGGATCACACGCGAGGGGTGGGCGGTCGGACGGAGTTGCGTACGACGACATGGGTGCCCAGCACGAGGTGGTCGCCGTCGCCCTTACGGCGGCCCGCGCCGCCCTCGCGCCGGTCGGCGACCGCGCGCAGCGCGACCCGGCCCATCTCCTCGTACGGCACGTGCACGGTGGTCAGTTGGGGCGTGAGCTGGGACGCGAGAGGAATGTCGTCGTACCCGACGATCGACACGTCCTCCGGCACCCGCAGCCCCGCCGCACGCAGCGCCTGCATGGCACCCGCGGCGACCACGTCGGTCCCGGCCAGCACCGCGGTGAAGTCGAGCCCGTCGCGCAGACACTCCTGGACGGCGTCGTAACCGTGCTCGTAGTCGTAGAAGCCGTGCCGCACCAGGCCGGGCTCGAACGGTACGCCGTACGCCTCGAAGGCCCGCCGGGCCCCCTTCAACCGGCCCTGCGCGGTGGTGAGTTCGGCATGCCCCGGGAGCACCAGGACCTTGCGGTGCCCGGCGGACAGCAGATGGCTGGCCATCGCGTACGCACCGCCCTCGTTGTCGTAGTCGACGGTCGTGGCCGGTACGTCGCCCTCCAGTGGCGGCCTGCCCACCAGTACGAGATGCGAGCCGGCCGCGTCCAGGGAGCGGGCGAACCGGGCCATGCGCAGCTGGTACTCGTCGTAGTCGTAGGCGCCGCCGAGCAGCACCACGGCGGCCACGCCCTGCTGGCGCATCATGTTGACCAGCGCGAGCTCACGCTCGGGGTCGTCGCCCGTCGTACCGACCAGGGAGAGCCAGCCGCGCAGCGTGGCGGCCCCCTCGACACCCCTCGCGACATGGGCGAACGCGGCGCCGGTGATGTCGTTGATGAGGATCGCCACCGTGGGTGTGCCGCCGCCGGCCAGGGAGCGGGCGTGGGCGTTGGTGACGTAGTCCAGGTCGCCGACCACCTTCATCACCCGGCGGCGCAGTTCCTCCGAGACCGGGTAGTTGCCCGACAGGACGCGGGAGACGCTGGCGACGGAGACGCCCGCCTGCTCCGCCACGTCCCGGATGGTGGCCCGTCCGGCGTCGCCCGAAGCCTTGCGCTGACTCACCCTGGGGGCTCCTTCACCGTCGCGATCGCCCCACCGGGGGCCGGGAGGACACCGGTCGGGGGCCCGGCCCGGAGCCGGTGCGGAAAACCGTATCCCATTGTTTCCGTCGGCCGGGAAGTGCCGGTCGGCTCAGGCGACACGGGTCAGATCCGCATGCCGCACCTCGTGCTCCAGGGCCTCGCCGGACGCCACCCGCTCCAGTTCCTCCACCACGATCCGCCCGAGTCTCTCCAGCTCGTTCCCGAGGGACCCGGCGATATGAGGAGTGAGGAACACGTTCGGCAGCCGGTACAACGGCGACCCCGCCGGCAGCGGCTCGGGCTCCGTGACATCGAGTACCGCATACAGTCGACCGGCGACCAGCTCGTCGGTCAGTGCGTCGGGGTCGACGAGCGCCCCCCGGGACGTGTTGATGAGGACGCCGCCGTCCCGGATGAGCGCGAGTCGCCCGGCGTCGAGCATGCGGTAGGTCTCGGGGATGTCCGGGGCGTGCAGGCTGACGATGTCGCACTGGCTCAACAGGTCTTCCAGCGAGACCAGTTGGGCGCCGAGCGCGGTGGCCTCGGCGGGGCTCACATACGGGTCGTGGAGCAGGACCGTGAAGTCGAAGGGCCGCAGCAGCTCCAGCAGCCGGCGGCCCACGCGCGAGGCTCCGATGAGGCCGATGCGGCGGCCGACGTTGCCGGTGTGCGCGGTCTCGGCCGGCGGTGGATAGGCGTGGGTGGTGCGGAACCGCTCGCGATGGGTGAAGGCGTCCTTTCCGGCGAGCAGGATCATCGCGAGGGTGTACTCCGCGACCGGCAGCGCGTTACCGGTGACCGCGCTGGACACGCTCACGCCGCGTTCCCACAGTTCCTTGCCGACGAGGGAGCGTACGGAGCCCGCCGCGTGCAGCACGGTCCGCAGCCGGGGGGCGGCGGTGAGGACGTCCGCGTCGAGGTTCGGGCAGCCCCAGCCGGTGATGAGCACCTCGGCCGACGCGAGGATCCGGGCCGCCCCGGGATCGGTGAAGTCCCGCAGCACGAGGCCGGGATCGAGGTCGGCCGCCTGCCGCAGCCGGGCCATGAGCGCCGGGGGGAACAGCAGGGGGAGGTGCACCGGGTCCATCGCGAACACGGCCCGCGGCAGCTGAGCGCTGGGCATGAGACTCCTGACACGCTGAGTAGAAACATTTTCAGAAAGCGCCTTCTACCGTAGATCTGCCGGGAACGGCGGGTCAATCGGTCGGGCGGATCGCGCGGGCGCGGATTTCGCCGGGCTCGCTCGCTGCGCGTACGTGCATGTCACGGGCGGGTGGAGCGGTGGGGCGGGGTCGGGCGGCAGCGCGGGCCGGTCTGCTCAGCTCCCCGCCTGAGGGCCCTTGATCCTGCTCTGTCGCGAAATCGGTTACCACGTTTTCTCGCCGGCCTCTGACCGGACTGCGGCTGGTCAGGAGGTGAGGAGGGCCTTTGGCAACCGGTTTCCTGTCATGCCGTCTGAAGCGTCTTCCGAGTACTGCTCTTCAGGGGCGGCCGGGCCGCGTTCCGTGCCGTTGCGGACCCTCGACGAGAGCCTCGTGCGGGACTGTCCGGATCGGTGCGCACGTCAGGACGCGGATGGTCGACGGTGTCGTACGCAAGGGCTATGACCTGTACTTTCATCGACCATCGCCGCCCTCTTGGCCGTTGGGCGCATGTCGCCGAGGTTACACAGTCTTTTCGAAAATCCGTCAAGCCTCTTGACGCGGTTTCCGGACAGGAAGAAGCTCTGCCCCATTGCCCAACAACCGGTTGCCAAGCGATCGAGCCAACTAGGTGAAGCGGGAGGTGGTGCGTTCATGCACCCTCATGTCGGTGCGTCGATGGACCGCCGCCGGTTCCTCGCCCTGTCAGCAGGAGGAACCGCGGCCGGTGCGGCGGCGTTGAACGGTTGCGCGCTGCCCGTCTCCACCGGGGTGAGCGGCTCGGGCGAGAGCATCACGATGATGGTCAAGGCCGACGACCTCAGCCCGGAACTGGTCCAGCAGGCCCACGACGACACCGGCATCAGGATCAAGCGGGTCGACTACGACATCACGAAGCTGATCGCGATGCTCACCAGCGGCAACCCGCCGGACCTGGTGCGCAGCGTCGGCGCCGTCGACGCCGCGTACTTCGCGGCCCGGGACGTGATGCAGGACCTGGACGGCTACTTCGCCAAGAGCACGGTCCTCAGGACCGACGACCTCGACCCGGTCAACGACCTGTGGCGCTACGACGGGAGGACCCAGGGCAAGGGCCCCCGCTACGGCATGGCGAAGGACTTCTCCCAGGACTCCATGTACTGGTACAACACCGCCGCCTTCGACAAGGCGGGCGTCGCCCTCCCCTCGCCGACCGAACCCCTCACCTACGAGGAGTGGTTGGAGAACGCCAAGGCCATCGTCCAGCGCAAGAACGGCCAGACGACAGTCGCCGGCGGCACCTACAACGGACTGACCAAGGCCACCCTCATGGCGACACTCACGGCGTCCGCCGGCGGCAGCCTCTTCAGCGACGACTTCTCCCGCGTCGACTTCACCACCCCCGAAGCCCGCAAGGCGCTGGCCTGGTACGTCGAACTGTGCCGGCTCAAGGTCGGGGCGAGCCTCATCATGCCCGACCCCAACGGCTGGGACGGGCCGACCTATCAGGCCGGACGGCTGGCCATGTGCAACTCCGGCTACTGGATGGGCGGCATGATCACCCCGGACAAGAAGCTGGCGGAGGTCTCCCGGCTCGCCCCCACCCCGGTCTTCGCCGGCGGCCCGCGTATCAGCGCCTGCCAGGGCGGCACCGGGCTGTGGATGCCCCGCAAGGCCGGGAACAAGGACGCCGCCTGGCGGATCTTCGAGTGGTACTTCGGCGAGGCCCCGGCCAAGGCCCGCGCCTCCGGCGGCTGGGGCATCCCCACGCTGAAGTCCCTGCGGTCGCTGATGCCAGCTCAGACCACCGAGCAGAAACAGGTGTTGAAGGTGCAGGAGAACGAGTTGAAGCACTACTCGGTCGTCTCCTTCAGCCCGTACACCACCGCCGATTCCTTCGACGCCCTCTTCAACCAGATCGCCCCTGCCGCGATGAAGGGCGAGACCTCCGTCGACGCCGTCGCACGACGTCTGACCACGGCCGTCAACGAACAGCTCAAGCGCGGTAAGGAGCAAGTGGGATGACGGTCGATCAGATCACCACGGCCGCGGACCGGGCCCGCTCGACGGCGAGCACCGGGGTGGCGTCCGCCGGCCGGCCGAGGTCCACCATGACCGCGCGCAGGCACCGGGCGTTCTACCTGTTCACCTCGCCGTGGATCATCGGGTTCCTGCTGCTGACCATCGTGCCGATGGGGTACGCGCTGTGGCTGAGCTTCACCACGTTCGACGGTATCTCGCCCAACTGGCACTACGTCGGGCTCGGCAACTACCGCGAACTGTTCTCCGACTCGGTGACCTGGGACTCCCTGGGCCGCGCCGGGCTGTTCGCCGCGATCTCGGTGCCGCTGTCCATCCTCGCGGGACTCGGACTCGCCGTCCTGGTGAACCGACCGCTCAGGGCGCGCGGGCTGTTCCGCACCCTGCTCTATCTGCCGGCCGTGGTACCGCCCGTGGGCGCGGGCATCGCCTTCAAGAACCTCTTCGACCAGAACTCCGGTGCCACCAACGGGGTGTTGACCTTCTTCGGCTTCGACGCCCTCGGCTGGCTCGCCGACCCCTACGCCCGCTACGTCCTCATCATGACGGTGCTCTGGGGCGCCGGAAACATCATGATCATCTCGCTGGCCGGGCTTCAGGACGTGCCCCGTGAACTGCACGAGGCGGCCCGGCTCGACGGCGCGAGCTCCTGGCGCACGTTCCGCAGCATCACCGTGCCGCTGCTGTCGCCCGTGCTGCTCTTCCAGACCGTGACCGGTGTGATCGCCTCGGTGCAGACCATCATGCCGCTGCTGCTGGCACCCATCTCCACCACGGGCGGCGTCACCACGGTCCCGCAGTCCAACTACACCTACATGATCCATGTGTTCGCGCAGTACTTCGCACTCGGCCGCTACGGCTACGCCTCCGCACTGCTGTGGGTGCTCTTCGTCCTGATCCTCATCGCGACCGGCCTCATCTTCAAGTTCACGTCCGGCGTGGTGTTCTACAACGTCGACCCGGAGGCGAAGAAGTGACCGCCACCAGCCTGAGCCCCAAGTCGCCGCCCCGCGTGCGGATACGGGCCAACCGCCTCGTCCTCTACACGGTCCTCGTCACCGTCACCGGGCTGTTCCTCGGCCCCTTCGGCTGGCTGGTGCTCACCGGCCTCAAAGCGCCCGAGGAGCTGGCCGCCGCCCCCGTGCACTGGCTGCCCGAGCACTTCCAGTGGCACAACTTCACCGACGCCTACCAGCTCATCGACTTCCTCGGCTACGCCCGCAACTCCCTGATCATCGCCCTCATCTACGGCGTCCTCGTCACCCTCAGCTCGGCCTGGGTCGGCTTCGGTTTCGCCCGGCTGACCGCGCCCGGCAAGAAGCTCCTGTTCGGCATCCTCATCGGCTCGATGATGCTGCCCCAGATGATCACCCTGCTGCCGACCTACCTGATCTTCGCCAAGCTCGGCATGGTCGACACGTACTGGCCGTGGGTGCTGTGGGGGCTCTCCTCCGCCCCGTATCTCGTCTTCCTCTTCCGGCAGTTCTTCGCCGGGCTGCCCCGTGAGCTGGAGGAGGCCGCGATCGTCGACGGCTGCGGCTACACCGCCGTCTTCTGGCGGATCTTCCTGCCCCAGTCCTGGCCGGTGCTCTCCGCGAGCTTCGTCATCGCCTTCACCTGGACCTGGGGCGACTACATCGCGCCCCAACTGCTGCTGTCCACCGACCACTCCACACTCGCGGTCGCCGTCATGTCCACCTACGTCTCCTCGGCCGGCATGCCCGCCACCAACCTCCAGGCGGCCGCCTCCGTGATGTACGTCGTCCCGATCCTGCTGATCTTCCTCATCGCCCAGCGCGGATTCGTCGCCGGGATGTCCACGTCGGGCCTCAAGTAGTCCAGCCTTCCGACCTGTTGAAGTAGCCCAGCCTTCCGACCTGTTGCAAGGAGTCCTGAGATGAACACGCCCCTGTCACGCCGCACCGCCCTCCAGGCGGCAGGTGCCACCGTGCTCGCGGCCGGTCTCACCAATCTGACGGCCACGACGGCCCGCGCGGACGGCGACGCGGTGGAGCCGCACCTGGTGACCTACCCCGTACCGTCCGGCGCCCCCGTCAACACCGGCAGCTACACCGTCAAGGTCCGTGTCCCCGGCGGCAGTTGGGAGACCCTCGGCGTCTACCGGCCCACCCTCGCCGAGATCAACGCCACCACGGGCAGCAAGAAGCAGTTCAACTCCTCCCTCGCCCACTTCGACTTCTGCGGCGAGGTCGAGGTCGAGGTGACCTTCATCAAGGGCGGGGTGCAGAAGGTGCGGGTGCGGCCCGACTCGTACGGCATCACGCCCGAAGTCCTCGCCGACACCCTCCGGTTCACCCTCGACAGACCGCGCAACATCGTCGTCCAGATCAACGACGACCTCTTCGACTCCCTGCACCTGTTCGCCCGCCCGATCGAGAAGCGCAGGCCGAAGGCGGCCGACCCCGACGTCCTCTACTACGGTCCCGGCGTCCACACCACCGCCGACGGATACCTCAACGTCCCCTCGGGCAAGACCGTCTACCTCGACGGCGGTGCCCTGCTCAAGGCGACCGTCGTCTTCAAGGACGTGCGGGACGCCCGGATCACCGGCCGCGGGGTGCTCGCCGGCACCAAAGCGGGCGGCATCCTCGTGGAGGGCTCGACCGACATCCGTATCGACGCCGTCACCGTGCTCAACCCCAACGGCTACGCGGTCCAGATCGGCGAGTCCACCGACGTCTCCATCAAGGGCATGTGCGCCTTCAGCTCCAAGGGCTGGGGCGACGGCATCGACGTCTTCTCCAGCACCGACGTCACCATCGACGGCGTCTTCATGCGCAACTCCGACGACTGCATCGCCATCTACACCCACCGCTGGGAGTACTACGGCGACACCAGGAACATCACCGTCAAGAACTCCACCCTCTGGGCCGACGTCGCCCACCCCATCAACGTCGGCACGCACGGCAACACCGAGAACCCGGAGACGATCGAGAACCTCGTCTTCAAGAACCTCGACATCTGCGACCAGCGCGAACCCCAGATGAACTACCAGGGGTGCATCGCCCTCAACGTCGGCGACTCCAACCTCCTGAAGAACGTCCGCGTCGAGGACGTCCGGATCGAGGACATCCGCTGGGGACAGGTCATCTATCTGAAGGTCATGTACAACACGAAGTACAACACCTCGGTCGGCCGCGGCATCCAGGACGTCTACGTCAAGAACCTCACCTACACGGGCACCAAGGCCAGTCCGTCGCTCCTGCTCGGCTACGACGCCGACCATGCCATCGACGGCGTCACGTTCGAGAACCTGGTGATCAACGGCCTGGTCGTCGCCGACTCGATGAAGAAGCCGAGCTGGTACTACACGACCGACTCGATCCAGTGGTACTCCAACGAGCACGTCACGAACCTGAAGTTCCTCACCACCGCCGAGGCCGAGGCGGCCGCGGCGTCGTGACCACTCCCAGAGCTCCTAGAACCTCCAGCACTCCCGGCACGTCCGGCACTTGCGACATGCCCAGTACTCCCAGTACTCCCGGTACTCCCGGTACTCCCGCGACGAGTCGCCGGGGTTTCCTCGGCGGCACCGCGGCCCTGCTGCTGGTGGCGGGCGCGAGCGGACTGCTCGTGCCCGCCACGGCGAGCGCGGCGGACTCCGGCGACGGGTCGACCGCCGACCGCCGACAGTTCACCCACCCCGGACTACTGCATACAGCCGACGACATCGCACGGATGAGATCCGCCGTCGCGGCACAGGAATCACCGATCCACGACGGCTACCTCGCCCTCGCGGCCCACGCCCGCTCGAAGTCCACGTACACCGTCCAGAACACCGGCCAGATCACCAGCTGGGGCCGCGGTCCCACCAACTTCCAGAACCAGGCCGTCGCCGACTCGGCCGCCGCCTACCAGAACGCCCTGATGTGGGCCGTCACCGGCAACCGCGCCCACGCCGACAAGGCCCGCGACATCCTCAACGCCTGGTCGGCCTCGCTCACCATGGTCACCGGCGCCGACGGTCCGCTCGGCGCGGGCCTCCAGGTCTTCAAGTTCGTCAACGCGGCCGAACTGCTGAGGCATTCGGACTACGACGGCTGGAGCGACGCCGACATCGCCCGCTGCGAGGAGTCCTTCCTGCGCGTCTGGTATCCGGCGATCTCCGGCTACATGCTCTACGCCAACGGGAACTGGGACCTGACGGCCCTTCAGTCCGTCCTCGCCATCGGCGTGTTCTGCGAGGAACGCACCCTCTTCGAGGACGCCCTGCGCTTCGCCGCGGCCGGCGCGGGCAACGGCAGCGTCCGAGGCCGCGTCGTCACCGACGCCGGCCAGGGCCAGGAGAGCGGCCGCGACCAGGGCCACGAACAGCTCGCCGTCGGCCTCATGGGCGACGCCGCGCAGGTCGCCTGGAACCAGGGCGTCGACCTGTGGGCCTTCGACGACCACCGCATCCTCGCCAACGCCGAGTACGCCGCCCGCTACAACCTCGGCGGCGACGTCCCCTTCACCCCGGACCTCGACCGCACCGGCAAGTACATCAAGACGACCGTCTCCGACAAGGTCCGTGGCAACCTGCCGCCGATCTACGAGATGTACTACGCCCACTACGCCGGCGTCCGCGGCCTCGACACCCCGTACACCGAGGCGGCCGTCTTCCGCGGCACCGGCGGCGCCCGCGTCGTCGAGGGCAGCAACGACGATCTGCCCAGCTGGGGGACGTTCGCGTACGCCGGGACGAAGGCACCGGACCCGACCGTGCCGACGCCACCGGCGGGGGTCACGGCGGTGGGCGACGACGACGGTACGTCGGTCACCGTGGCCTGGCTGCCGTCGGTGTGGGCGACGCATTACACCGTCCGCCGGGCGACCAAGCCCGAAGGGCCCTACCAGGAGATCGCGTCGGCGGTCGACGGCACATCGCATACACATGGCGGCATACAGTCCGGGCGGACCTACTACTACACGGTCACCGCCACGAACTCCCACGGCAGCAGCGGCACGTCCAGCCCCGCCGCCGTCACCGCCGGCCTCCCCGAGCCCTGGTCCACCCGGGACGTCGGCGACGTGAAGATCCCCGGGTCGGCCGCCTTCGACGGCGAACGGTTCGTCCTGGAGGCGAGCGGCACCGAGGAAACCCACCGCCTCGTCCACCTCCCGCTGCGCGGCGACGGCACCGTCACCGCCCGCATCGTGTGGCCGCTCAGCTCGCAGTACTCCAAGATCGGCGTCACCGTCCGGGCGGGCCTCGACCCGGACGCCGCCCATGCCTCGATGCTGATCCAGGGGCTCCCGCTGCACACATGGAGCGGCGTGTGGACGGTACGCCCCTCTACCGGCGCGGACATCTCCGCCACCGGCAGCACCCCGGTGCCGCCCTCCCAACAGGACGCGATCACCGTCAACGCGTCCTTCCCGATCTCCGGCCTCGGCACGCTGCCCGAATCGGCGACCCCTCTGGAGGCCCCGTACGTCGAGGGCGCCGGTGACGGTTACCGGCTGCGGGCCCCGTACTGGGTGCGCGTGACCCGCAAGGGCCGCTGGTGCACCGGAGCGATCTCGCCCGACGGCATACGGTGGACGGAAGTCGGCCGTACCGAGGTCGGCGGTCTACGGCACATTGCATACGCCGGTCTCGTCCTCACCTCCTGTCTCGGCGTCGACGAGGACTACGCCGAGACCGGCACCGGCGCCTTCGACCACGTCAGCGTGGTCTCCGCCGCGGCCGGCGAGGTCTGGTCCGCACCCCGCCCGAGGCGAACCGCCACCGACCTGCGGGCGACCTCCGCCGGCGACGCGGTCGAACTGGCCTGGACCGACCCCGACCTCTCCGCCCGGTACAAGGTGCTGCGCTCCACCACCGCCGACGGCCCCTATGAGACGATCGCGACCCATGTCGGCCCGGTCGGCTTCGGCGCCCGCATCCGGTACACGGACGCCACCGGCACTCCCGGCACGGCGTACCACTACGTCGTGGCGAAGACGAACAGCGCCGGCCGCGGCCCCCTCTCCAAACCCGCCGCCGCACAGATGCCCACACCCACCGTGCCCCAAATCACCTCGGCGGCAACCGTGTTCGCGAGTCGCGGCGACGACTTCCGGCACCTCCTGCGAGGCTCGCACGAGCCCGTACGGTTCACCGCCGACGGACTCCCCGACGGCCTGCGCCTCGACAGGCGCACCGGCCTGATCCACGGAACCCCCACCGAAACAGGCGACTTCACGGTCACGACGACCGCGGGCAACGCCTCCGGGGACGGCACCGCCACCCTCGCCCTGACGGTGGGCACACCCCCGCCCGCCCCCTGGACCTACGGAGACCTCGGCGACCCGGTCCTCGACGACCGATCCTTCGGCACCCTCGGCGTGGTGGCGGTCACGACACCCGGCAACACCTCCTACGCCGACGGCACTTTCACCGTCCGTGGCGCGGGAACCGACCTCACCGTCAACAACCAAGGCATGACAGGGCAGTTCGTACGCCGATCCGTCACCGGCGACTACCAGATCACCGCCCGCCTGGTCGCCCGCGGCGGCACCGCCGCGGACCGGGTCGGTCTGCTGATCGCCAAGTCGCTGTCGCCGTTCGACCAGGCCGCCGGAGTCATCGTCGCCGGCGGCACCACCGCACAGCTCATGCTGCGCAGGACCGTCGCCGGAGCCTCCGCCTTCTCCGGCACCATCACCGTCCAACTGCCCCTGCTGCTACGGCTGAAGCGCACCGGGACCGCCTTCACCGCAGCAGTCTCCACCGACGACGGCACCACCTGGACCGACCTCGCCATCGGCGAGATCCCCGGTTTCGGCGACGCCGCCCACCACGTCGGCCTCGTGGTCTGCTCCCGCAGCCCGCTGGTCCGCTGCACCACCCAGTTCGAAGAGGTGAGGGTCACCTCTCTCTAGATCCCCCCACGGATTGGAGACGCACATGAGCCGCACGTCCCCCCACCGGCACCTCCAGGAAAGCGAGTTGAGCCGCCGTGGTCTGCTGAGGACCGCCGGCGGACTCGGCGCCGCCCTCGCCCTCGGGAGCGGCGCCTTCGCCGCCACCACCGCGGACGCCGCCCCGAGCACCTGGACCCACCCGGGCATGCTGCACAACGCCGGCGACATCAACCGCGCCAAGGTCAGGGTCGCCGCCGGCACCGACCCCTGGCTGTCCGGCTGGAACAGACTGGTCGCCAACTCCCACTCCCAGTCCACCTGGACCAACCGGGCCACCGCCACCGTCATCCGCGGCGGCACCGGCGAGAACTACGGCCTCCTCTACAACGACATCGCCGCCGCCTACCAGAACGCCCTGCGCTGGCGGGTCGGCGGCACCGAGGCCAACGCGGTCTGCGCCGCGAACATCCTCAACGCGTGGTCCACCACGCTCACCGCGATCAACGGCAACGCCGACCGGTTCCTCGCGGCCGGCCTCTACGGCTGGCAGTTCGCCAACGCCTGCGAACTCATGCGGGACTACGACGGGTTCGACCTCGCCGCCGCCCAGGACCTGATGGCGAACGTCTTCTACCCGATGAACAACAGCTTCCTGACCAACCACAACG
Source organism: Streptomyces sp. S3(2020) (assembly GCF_013044505.1). Lineage (GTDB taxonomy): Bacteria > Actinomycetota > Actinomycetes > Streptomycetales > Streptomycetaceae > Streptomyces. The sequence goes on from NZ_JABERD010000100.1 coordinate 16,464, forward strand.
ACGCCTGCATCACCAACTACTGGGCCAACTGGGACCTGTGCAACATGGCCTCCGTCCTGGCCATCGGCATCCTCAACGAGGACAGCGCCAAGTACGACCAGGCCGTCACGTACTTCAAGTCCGGCGCCGGCAACGGCTCCCTCGCCCACGCGGTGCCGTACCTGTACACCGACTCCGACGGCTACGCGCTGGGCCAGTGGCAGGAGTCCGGCCGTGACCAGGGGCACACCGTCATGGGCATGGGCCAGATGGGCGCGATCTGCGAGATGGCCTGGAACCAGGGCGACGACCTCTACTCCTACGACAGCCGCCGCTTCATGAAGGCCGCCCAGTACGTCGCGAAGTACAACCTCGGCAACGACGTCCCCTTCACCACCTACACCTGGGGCACCGGCCAGAACTGCTCCCGGTCCTCCCAGACGGTGATCTCCGCCGCCTCCCGCGGCCAGATCCGCCCGGTCTGGGCGATGCTCCACTTCCACTACAACCGGCGCGTGAGCCTCGACGACAAGTACATCTCGGCGTTCTACTACGCCAACGCCCCCGAGGGCGGCGGCGGGGACTACGGCTCCACCAGCGGCGGCTTCGACCAGCTCGGTTTCGGCACGCTGATGTACGCGAAGTAGTAACCGGCATATCGCACATCGCATACAGTTCGCACGGTGCGTGCCAGACCTCACGCTGCGTACAGACGGTAGCGGACTGTATGCGATGTACCCCGAACAGCCTCCAGTTCGCCTCGTGCACCGGAATACCGCGCCGTGATGTGGTGCTCTGTTGTTCACGGTGCACGAGTGCGGCGAGGAGGCTGGTGGTCGAATGACGGCAGTCCAGGCAGATCCCGTGGTGAACACGCCGTACGGAGCCGTACGCGGCCGTCACGAGAACGGGATCGCGGTGTTCCGGGGCATCCCCTACGCGGCGCCCCCCTTCGGCCCCCGACGGTTCCGGCCGCCCCTCCCGCCCGAGCCGTGGGACGGGGTGCGGGAGGCGGGGGCCTTCGGCCCGACGGCACCGAAACCGCCGTACTCGGACGCCTTCGCGCAGTACCTGTCCGACCCGGTCGTGCCCGGCGACGACTGTCTCAACCTCAACGTATGGACACCGGAGCCGGGCCGCGGGGCCCGGCTCCCGGTTCTGGTCTGGTTGCACGGCGGCGCCCTGACCAGGGGATCCTCCGCCGTGCCGGTGTACGACGGGCATGGCTTCGCCCGGGACGGCGTCGTCCTCGTCTCCGTCAACTACCGGCTGGGAGTCGAGGGCTACGGCCTGTTCCCGGACACCCCCGCCAACCCGGGCCTGCGCGACCAGCTCGCCGCACTGGAGTGGGTGCACCGGTCGATCGGAGCCTTCGGCGGCGACCCCGCCCGTATCACCCTGGCGGGCCAGTCCGCGGGCGCGATCAGTGCCGGCGCGCTGCTCGCGACACCGCAGGCCCAGGGCCTGGTGCGGCGCGCGATCCTCCAGAGCGGCCCGCCCGAGGCCGTCGACCGCGACAAGGTACGGCGGATGGTGCGCCGCATGGCCACCCGGCTGAAGATCCCCGCCACCGCGGCCGCCTTCGCCGAGGTCGACCGCGACCTGCTGCTGCGCACCCAGGGCGAGGTCGGCCGGCTCAGCAGCCCGGTGCTCGGCGGCCCCGCCTTCGGCATCGTCGTCGACGGCGACCTCGTCCCGCGCGACCCCCTGGAGGCCCTGACCGAGGGTGACGCGGCCCGTGACGTCGACCTGATGGTCGGCTGGACCCGCGACGAGTACCGGCTCTGGCTGGTCCCCGGCGGCCTCCTGGAACGCGTCGACCGCCTCGGCCCCGTCGCCCTGGCCGGCGCCATGGCCCGCTGCCACGCCGGCCACGAGATACCGCGCGGCTACCGCGTCCTGCACCCCGACGCCGGCACCGCCGAGATCGTCGGCCAGATGGTCACCGACCACCTGCTGCGCCTCCCCCTGCACCGCCTGGCCGACGCCCGCCCCGGCACCGCGTACGTCTACGAGTTCGCCTGGCCCTCCCGCCGCCCCGCCCTCGGCTCCTGCCACGCCCTGGAACTGGGCTTCGTCTTCGACACGGGCGACAGCCCCGAGTCCGCCAAGCTCGCCGGGGAAGGAGCTCCGCACGAGCTGGCCGAGGCGATGCACGGGGCGTGGGTGCGGTTCGCGGTCGACGGTGATCCGGGGTGGGAGGCATGGGACGAGACGCACCCGGTGCGGATCTTCGGCGACGCCCGCGACATCGGTGACGTCGGCGACGAGCGGTCGGAATACGCGATCGACGACCGCCCGGCGCAGACAGCCGACGGTCCCCCGGATTTCGCATACAGTCCGCCGTACACGGCACACGGCCCCCGCGATGCCGGGTTCGCCCTCTGGACCACCGACGCCACCACGGACGTCACCACCGCCACCGCCGACGTCACCCCTCCGGAATCCACACCCGCATCGGTCCCTCCTGACGATTCGCCCACGCGTAGTACGGAACTGCGGTCAGTGGTACGGCGTCTCCGCCTCCCCGGCGCAGTCCGTCGGCAGTGACGACACCGATCCCGCCCAGCAGCTCGGGGTCGTACCGGACCGAGAGGTGGGAACCGTAGGGCAGGGTCAGGTCCTCGAAGCGGATGCCGGGCGGCTGGTCCACTCCCTCCAGACAGTGGACCAGGGGGCCGCGTTCGATGGCCACGCAGCCGCGTACGGCGTCCACGTACGGGTCGGGGCGGGTGAGCCGGGCGTCCGGTTCGAGGCCGAGGGTGAAGGTGTCGCCCGGCGACCAGCGGCGACGCACCCGCAGCCAGCCGGGGAGGGTCTCCGCGGGTGCTTCGCCGTCGGGGGCCGTCGCCGTGAAGTCCGTGCACCAGGACGGGATCCGCAGCGACAGCGTCCAGTCGGCGTCCGGCGCCTCCTCCACGGTCACCACGATCCGCCCGTCCCAGGGGTAGCCGGTCTCCACCCGGACCCGCCCACCGCCGGCCTCGTACACGCCCGTCGCGTACTGATGGAGCTGGAGCCCCTCGGCGTCGCCGCTCGCCATGTAGTGGGGGAGCGAGGCGAGCAGCCGCATCACGTTCGGCGGGCAGCAGGCGCAGCGGAACCAGGGGGTGCGGCGGGCCGCCTTGTCCGGTTCGTACGCGCCCTCGTACTCCTCGCGCACCTGGAGCGGATTGACGTACAGCCAGCTGTCGCCGTCGAGGCCGACGCCGGCCAGGAAGCCGTTGTAGAGGGTGTGTTCGACGAGGTCGGAGTACTTCGCGTCACCGGTCAGCAGCGCCATCCGCCACGACCACTGGATCGACGCGATGGCCGCGCAGGTCTCCGCGTAGGCCCGGTCCGGCGGGAGTTCGTACGGCTCCCCGAAGGACTCGCCCTCGTGACGGGCACCGACACCGCCCGTCAGATACGTCTTGGTCGCCACCATCACGTCCCACAGTCGCTCGGCGACCGCATACAGTTCACGGTCGCCCGTCTCCGCGGCCAGGTCCGCCACACCCGCGAGCAGATACAGCTGCCGTACGGCGTGACCGGAGACCGTCGTGGCCTCGCGCACCGGTATGTGGTCCTGCCAATAGGCTCGGCCCAGATGGGGGTTGACGTCGGCGTCGAGCAGCCCGTGCCCGCGCCGGTCCACGAAGTGGCCGGCCAGCTCCAGCCAGCGCCGCTCCCCGGTCTCCCGGTACAGCTCCACCAGCGCGGTCTCGATCTCGGGATGGCCGCACACGCCGTCGATCCGCTTGCCCGGGCCGAGGACCGAGTCGATGTGGTCGGCGAACCGCTCGGCGACGTCGAGGAGTTCACGGCGTCCCGTCGCCCGGTGGTGGGCCACCGCGGCCTGGATCAGATGGCCCGCGCAGTACAACTCGTGGCCCCAGCCCAGTTCCTGCCAGCGGCGGTCCGGGCGGGCGACCTGGTAGTACGTCTGAAGATAGCCGTCGGTGTCCTGAGCGGCGGCCAGCAGCGCGGTCAACTCGTCCACGTGAGCGGCCAGTTCGGGATCGTCGGAGCGGTCCGCGAGCTGCCAGGACGCCGCCTCCAGCCACTTGTGCACGTCCGAGTCCTGGAACGGGAAGTCGCCCGTGAAGGAGCCCTTGCCGTCGGCGGCGGCACGGAGGTTGTCGAGGTTTCCGGCCGCCTCCAGCCGGGCGGGGCCCTGGGGAATGCTGACGTCGGCGTTGGTGGCGCGGCGGGCGGCCCAGAATCCGTCGGTGATGCGGGCGGCCGTCGCGGGACGGAGGGCGGTGTGCGCGCCCGGGGTGAGACGGATGGGGCCGGTGCTCATGCGGGAGGCTCCAGGGGAGGAAGCGTTTGCCGAGGTCTGCCTAGGTCTGCCGAGGTCGTGAGCATAAGTAGCAACCGGTTCCACGACAAGAGGCCCTCGGTGCCCGCGGCCGCGCCGCCTAGCCCTTCAGCGGCGCCACCGAGTCCCGTACCACCACATGCGTGCCCAGCAGCAGATGCTCGTCCGGGGTGTTCGGTTCGCGCCCCAGCGCGGTCCTCACGGCGAGCCTGCCCAGTTCCTCGTAGGGAACATGCACGGTCGTCAGCGCGGGATGCAGATCCCTGGCGAACGGGATGTCGTCGTACCCGGCCAGCGACACATCGCCCGGCACACTGACGCCCGCCTCGTGCAGCGCGGTGAGCGCGCCGGCCGCGACCATGTCGGTGGCGGCGACCACGGCCGTGAAGTCCAGCTTCCGCTCCAGCGCCTCGCGCATCAGCCGGTGGCCCGAGTCGCGGGTGAAGTCACCGTGCAGCACCAGTTCCCCGGCGGGCTCGACGCCGCGCGCCCGGTGGGCGGCGAGATAGCCGCGCTCACGCCCCTGCGCCGTGGTGTGGTCGGGCCTGCCGCCGAGGAACAGCACCCGCTGGTGGCCCTGCGCGAGGACGTGCGCGACCAGGGCGTAGGCGCCGCCCTCGTTGTCGTACTCGATGACCGTGACCGGTGCCCCGGGCCCCAGCGGCGGGCGCCCGCACAGCACGAGGCGGGAGCCGGCCGAGGCCAGCGAGTCGGCCATACGGCGGGTGCGCTCGCGGTACTCGACGGTGTCGGCGCCACCGCCGACCAGGATCACGGCGGCCGCCCGCTGCGCGCGCATCATCTCCACGAACTCCAGTTCGTGCCGTGCGTCGCCCTCCGTGCTGCACACCAGGCACAGATGGCCCAGCCGCGTCGCCTCACGCTCCACGCCGTGCGCCATCAGCGCGAACGACGGGCCGGTGATGTCCTCCAGCACGAACGCCAGCGTGGGCGTGCCGACGCCCGCGATCGCCTTGGCGCGCGCGTCGGCGACGTAGTCCATCTCGCGGACCGCCCGCATCACGCGCGTACGGGTCGCCGCGCTCACCGGATAGACCCCGCCCAGCACCCGTGACACGGTCGAAGCGGACACCCCCGCGCGCGCCGCCACATCCCTGATGGTGCTGCGGCTCGCGTCCTCGCTCTTCCTGGTCATACCTGCCTCGCCCCTCTCCCCGGGCTTGTCGGCCCACCCCTCGGGAACTGCGGCAACAAGGATGGAAACCGGTTCCCGATCCGGAGGCTAGCAGCGGCGGAGGGCCGGGACGAGGGGGCTGCGGCAGGAACCGCGGCGACGGTCGTCGGCGGGTGGACGGTGCGGGCCGCGGGGAAGGGCCGGGACGAGGGTGAGGGGGAGTGGCTACGACGGCACCGGGGCCGCCGCCCGTGCGGGGCCCGGTGCCGTGGGGTCGTACGCTCAGGCGGTGGCGGTGGCCGTGGCGGCGCCGAACCACCGGGGCAGCCGATCGAGCAGCTCCTCCTGGTCCTCACCGACCCACGCCACATGGCCGTCCGGCCGCAACAGCACGGCGGGCACGTCCAGTTCCGCACTCAGGTCCACGACGTGGTCGACCCGGTCCGCCCAGCCCTCGACCGAGAGCCGGCCGCCGCCGGTCCGGTCGAGCAGCAGCCCGCGGCCGGAGCGCGTCAGCTCGTAGAGGCGCCCCTGCGTCAGCTTCACGTCCCGCAGCCGCCGGCCCAGGAGTTCGTGGCCCTCGCCGAAGTCGTAGCGGATGTCGAGCGCGGTGACCTTCTCGATCAGGTGCCGGGTCACGCCCTCGAAGTCCATCAGCTCCGCCATCAGCCGCCGTACCGCCTGGGCGGTCGGGTCGGTGGAGATGAGCAGGTTCTGCACGCGGGTGTTGTCCAGTACGGCGGCGGCCACCGGACGCCGTTCGCCCTGATAACTGTCCAGCAGCCCCTCGGGAGCCTGGCCCGTGATCTCGGCGGCCAGCTTCCAGCCGAGGTTGAAGGCGTCCTGGATACCGAGGTTGAGGCCCTGTCCGCCCAACGGCGGGTGCACGTGCGCCGCGTCGCCGGCCAGCAGCACCCGGCCGACCCGGTAGCTGTCGGCCAGCCGGGTGGCATCGCCGAACCGGGAGAGCCAACGCGGCGAGTGCACCCCGAAGTCGGTTCCCGAGCAGGCCCGCAGCTGCCGCTTGAACTCCTCCAGGGTCGGCGGGACCGAGCGGTCCTCGGCCACCCCTTCGGCGGGTACGACGACGCGGTACCGCCCCTCCCCGACGGGCCCGAGCCCGAACCGCTTCTCGGTCTGCCGGATCCTCGTCACGACGGCGGCGATCGTCTCCGGGGCCTCCGTCACCTCCATCTCGCCCAACAGGGTTTCGGCCTGGGCGGGTTCACCGGGGAAGCCGACGCCGATCAGTTTGCGCACGGTGCTGCGCCCGCCGTCGCAGCCGACGACATAGCGCGAGCGCAGCCGTGTGCCGTCGGCGAGTTCGACGTCCACCCCGTCCTCGTCCTGGCTCACCCCCACGACTTCGCAGCCGCGCCGGATCTCGGCACCCGACTCGACGGCGTGCTCGGCCAGCAGGCGATCGGTGACGGGCTGCGGGATGGCGAGGATGTAGCCGTGCGCGGTGTCCAGCTCGGGCACCGGCTTCTCGATGGCGGCGAAGTAGCCGCCGCCGACCGGGAATTGACGACCGTGCGCGAGGAACCGCTCCAGCAGGCCGCGCTGGTCCATCACCTCGATACTGCGTACGTGGAGGCCGAGCGAGCGGACGTACGCGGCGGGCTCGGCGTCCTTCTCCAGTACGAGCACCCGCACGCCGTGCAGCCGCAGTTCGCCGGCCAGCATCGAGCCGGTCGGTCCGCCACCGGCGATGATCACGTCGATCATGGAACCCCCAAAAACGAACGCACTGTGTGAATCGCTGATTTCCGCGGTTTCTGGCTTCGACCGGAGATTCTGCGGCACGAGGGGGGTCTTGCCGCAAGCCACAGGGTGCGCTATAGGTTAAGAGTGGCAAGGAGTAGCTGACTCCTTGCCTTTCCCTTTGCCGCCCGTCGGCGCCCTACGCCCTAGGCCTACGCCAGCGTCTCCGCGATCGATGTGATCGCCTGCGGCCCCACTCGGCAGCACCCGCCGATCAGCCGGGCCCCGGACTCCCGCCAGGCGCGCACCTGGCCGGGGGCGAAGGAGGAGTGCCCGTTCCAGGCACGGGCTTCGGCGTCCCAGGCCTCGCCGCTGTTCGGATAGACGACGACCGGCTTGCCGGTGACCCGGGCGGCGATCTCGACGGCGGCGTCCACGTCCTCGGGCGCGCAGCAGTTCACGCCGACCGCGATCACCTCGTCCGCCTCGGCGGCCAGGGCGAAGGCCTCCTCCAGCGGCTGGCCGGCACGCGTGTGCCGACCGTCGATCGAATACGAAAGCCAGGCGGGTGTATGCAGTCCACGCACCGCCCGCACCAACGCCTCCGCCTCATCCGCGTCCGGCACCGTCTCCAGTGCCAGTACGTCGGGTCCCGCGGCGGCGAGCACCTCCAGACGGGGCCGGTGGAAACGCTCCAGCTCGTCGACGCTCAGCCCGTACCGCCCCCGGTACTCGGAGCCGTCCGCCAGCATCGCCCCGTACGGCCCGACCGACGCCGCCACCCACAGTGGCCGCGTGACGCCCTTCGCCTTCGCCTGCGAGGCCGCCTCACGGGCCAACTCGACGCTGGCCGCAAGTAGTTCGGCCGCCCGCTCGTGCGAGATCCCGCGCTTGGCGAAGCCCTCGAAGGTGGCCTGGTAGCTGGAGGTGATCGCCACGTCCGCGCCGGCCTCGAAGTAGGCGAGGTGCGCCTCGGTGATCGCCTCGGGCCGCTCGGCGAGCAGCCGCGCCGACCACAGCTCGTCACTGAGATCGTGCCCGGCGGACTCGAGCTGGTTCGACATACCGCCGTCGAGCACGACGGTCCCGGCGGCGAGCGCCTCGGCGAGGGAGGAGTTGCTGGTCATGCCGTCGACGGTACTCCGGCGACAGGCCACCCAGCGCGCTTGTCCACCCCGCGAACGGGTCCGGTACGGCGGAACGTGATGTCCGGCTCGGGTTCCGCCCAATGTGGAGGGGTGGCGTGGGCGTGCAGGTGAAAGCCACGACCAGTGCTGTTTCGCGTGGCCGATACCAGCTGAGGGGTGTGCCGATCGTCGTCACGCCCTAATGCCGGTGGCCCGCCCGGCCCACCCTTCCCCGCCGGGCCCGAGGGCAGGGAGGGGAGGGTGTCCGGTGTCACCTGCGCGTCGGACGTGCCGGGTGTCGCCGACGTGGGTCCGGCCTGGACCGGACGTCCGGCGGGGTCCTCGGCGCGGGGGCGATCACCACGCCCGTTTCGCGCTGCTCGATCACGGTGCGGATGGACATGGCCCCCCGGTGCGGTCAGTGACGATCCTGGCCTGGCCTGGAGAGGCCTGGAGAGGCCTGGAGAGGCTTCACCCGTTCGCCGCGTGCCGTCCGCCCCGTCGCTGGTTCCCTCGGCGGTGTCTGGTCGCCGGGACCGCGAGTCCGCCCAGCAGGCCGAGTGCCAGCGCGTACGGCCACCAGCCCATGCGGTCGTCCTCGGCGGCCCCGACGGTGCGGGTGACCACGGCGTCCGAGGACGAAGTGCCGGACGGAGAAGTGGACTTGCTCGTCGTCGTGGCCGCGCTCAGTACGACGTCGTTGCCGTCGCCGCCCCGGTAGCTGATCCGGTAGGTGGTGTCGGCGAGCTTCACCTTCGCCCCCTCCTTCAGCCCGGTGAACGTGCCGGCGGTCCGCGAGCCCCCCGTGTGGTTCAGTACGGTGATCTCGCGCGCTGCCCCGGTCCCGGCGGCCGCGAGGTCCAGGGCGCCGGCCAGTCGCACCGCACCGGTCACCTTCAACGGCTTGTCCCGCAGCACGAGTTCGCCCTTCGCGCTCTGCGTGTAGTTCCCGGAGACCGTGAGCCCGCCGGCGACGACCCCGTCGTTGGTCACCGAGCCCTTCACCGTGCCCTTGCCGCTGAGCGAGGTCGCCACCCGCAGCCCCGTCGTGCCCGCGTCCAGCCGGGAGCCCGTGGAGGTCAGCCGGATCGCCTTGCTGCGCCGCAGAGTCGCCCCCTGCCGAAGCGCCAGCGTGCCCTTCTTCACCGTCGTCGTCCCCGTGTACGCCACCCCGCTGCCCGTCAGGGTCGTCGTCGCGCTGCCCGCCTGGGTGACCGACCCGCCGCCGGAGATCCGGGACAGGGTCAGGGCCTTGCCGACGTTGTTCAGCACGAGCGAGCCGTTGTTCACGACCCGGTACAGACTGCCTGCGGTATACAGTCCACCGTCGCCGCCCGACCGACCGCTGCCCAGCCGCAGCACCGCCCCCTTCTCGACGGTCGTCGAGCCGTCGTAGTACTGCACGGCCGCGAAGGTGACGTCGTTCCCGCGCGTCCCGGCGATCACGACGTCCCCGGCGCCGGGTGCGGCCAGCGTGTCGTGGAACCGGCCGCCGCCGATGGGGGCGCCCAGCGTCACCGGCCCGTTGTAGTCGAACGTGAGCAGTGAACGGGACCGTGCCGCCAGCAGGTTGATGTAGACGGTCTGCGCCGTGCCCGGCATGAAGATCTTGTGCGTCGTGCCGTCGCCCCACTGGACGTTCGCGCCCTTGATGTTGGTGCCGCGCTTGTTGACGTTCTTGCGTGCGGGCGTCCAGTTCAGGGCCGGGTCGCTGAGTGAGGGGTCGGTGTCGCCGCCCTGGTCCGACCAGCTGTACTGGCCGGTCAGGACGACCTTGCTGCCCGGACGGGACTGGACGTTGATGTCGCTGCCGTACTCGCGCTGGTAGAAGTCCATGCCCTGGGTGACGGTCTGGCCCAGCGGGGTGTCCACGGTCCAGGTGCCTTGGTTGAGGACCTTGCGGACCTTCGGCAGCGAGGTCGCGAACTCGGGGCGTCCGGCGTTGACCTGCGTGCCGTTGTCGATCACCCCGGAGAAGGTGTGGGTGCCCGACAGGTCCCAGGTGCCCCAGAGGAAGCGCGGCTGGGTGATCAGCCCGGAGCCGCTGATGGTGCCCAGGTTGTAGGCGGCGTCCTTCAGGGCCAGCCGCAGTGTGCCGTCGACCCGGATGTTGTCCTGGTTGAGCGCGAACTGCGGGGTGCCGTACGGGAAATGGCCGATCAGACCGGTCGAGCCACCGTTGCCGTACTGGAGCGTCGCCCCGCGTGCGACCGTGACCGCGGGCGGGTCGGGGGCGGTCGTGGTGACGTAGGGATGGTTGCCGCCCTGGATCGACACCTGCTGCCGCTGCCGGGACTTCGGCAGCGTGAAGTCGCTGTCCCGGGTCAGGACCAGTGTTCCGCTGCCGCGCACGGTGAGCGTGCCCTCGCCGCGGAGGACGCCGTCGTACGTCGTCGTCCCGGCGGGCACGGTGACGACCGTGTCGCCGGCGAGGGTCACGTCCCGGCCCGCGAGCAAGTCGGCGGTGATGTCGCGGGTGCCGGCCGCCTGCGCCGGGGGAGCGGTCATCAGGAAGGCGACCGTCGCGAGGGCGCCGGCTGCGGCTGCTGTCTTGTGGGTATGGCTGCGCACGGTACGGAGACGGGGCGGACCGGCCATGGATAACAGAAAAGTCCCGTGCTGACGCGGTCCCGTAGAAAGCGCCTTCTCTTGTCGCGTCCGACCCGTTGACCTCGTCGTTCCCCAGCCTTACCTTTCGGCTGTTCGCAATAACAACAGATGTTCTCAATATCGAACATCACTCTCAGGACACCCCCATCCGAGAGGCAGTCCGTATGAGCCGCACGTCCGACGTCCCCGACAGGCGCATGCTGCTGAAAGGTGCCCTGGCCGCGGGCGCCCTGGCCGCGACCCCCACCGTCGCCGCAGCCGCCCCGAGCCCGAAGAAGACACCCCCGTTCGTGAACCCGCTCGTCCGCAACCGCGCCGACCCCCACATCCACCGCCACTCCGACGGCCACTACTACTTCACCGCGACCGCGCCCGAGTACGACCGGATCATCCTGCGCCGCTCCCGCACCCTGAACGGCCTGACGGCGGCGCCCGAGTCCGTCATCTGGACCAAGCACGCGACGGGCCCGATGGGTGCCCACATCTGGGCGCCGGAGATCCACCGCATCGGCGGCAAGTGGTACATCTACTTCGCCTCCGCCCCCGCCGAGAGCGTCTGGGACATCCGTATCTGGGTCCTGGAGAACGCCGACCCCAACCCGTTCAAGGGGACTTGGGTCGAACGCGGCCAGCTGAAGACGGCCTGGGAGACCTTCTCCCTCGACGCCACCACCTTCACCCACCGCGGCAGCCGCTACCTCGCCTGGGCCCAGCACGAGCCCGGCATGGACAACAACACCGCGCTGTGGCTGTCGCGGATGGCGAACCCGTGGACCCTGACGGGCCCTCAAGTCCGGCTGTCCACACCCGAGTACGACTGGGAGCGCATCGGCTACAAGGTCAACGAGGGCCCGTCGGTCATCGCCCGCAACGGCCGTCTGTTCATGTCGTACTCGGCCAGCGCCACCGACTTCAACTACTGCATGGGCCTGCTGACCGTCGACGCGGACGCCGACCTCATGGTCCCGGCCAACTGGTCCAAGTCACCCACCCCGGTCTTCACCAGCAACGACACCACGAAGCAGTACGGCCCCGGCCACAACAGCTTCACGGTCGCCGAGGACGGGCGCAGCGACGTCCTCGTCTACCACGCCCGCCAGTACAAGGAGATCGTCGGCGACCCCCTGAACGACCCCAACCGGCACACCCGCGTCCAGAAGCTGGGCTGGCACGCGGACGGCACCCCGGACTTCGGCATACCGGTGGCGGACGGCGCCACCGACTCGGTGAAGGAGAGTGTCTGAGATGAGACGTGTGTACGCGGTACTGCTCGCCCTGTGTCTGGCCCTGGCCGGCGCCCTGGTCACCGCGGGGCCCGCCCAGGCCGCCGCCCTGACGATCCCCAACGGCGTCCAGTTCACGGACAGTTCGGGCAGCGCTCTGCACGCCCATGGCGGCGGGGTCATCAAGGTCGGGTCGTACTACTACTGGTTCGGGGAGAACCGCAACTCCGACAACACCTTCCGGTACGTGTCCGCCTACCGCTCCACCGACCTGAAGAACTGGGAGTTCAGGAACAACGTCCTGACCCAGTCGTCCGCCTCCGAGCTGGGCACCGCCTACATCGAGCGGCCCAAGGTCATCTACAACGCCTCCACCGGCAAGTTCGTGATGTGGATGCACAAGGAGAACGGCACCGACTACAGCGAGGCCCGCGCCGCCGTCGCCGTCTCCGACACCGTCGACGGGAACTACACCTACCAGGGCAGCTTCCGTCCGCTCGGCACCCACATGTCCCGTGACATCACCACGTTCGTCGACACCGACGGCACCGGCTACATGGTGTCCGCCGCCAACGAGAACTACGACCTGCACATCTACCGGCTCACCGCCGACTACACCGCCATCGACAGCCTGGTCGCCAACCCCTGGGCGGGCGGCCACCGCGAGGCCCCGGCCCTGTTCAAGCGGGGCAGCGTCTACTTCATGCTGACGTCGGGCGCGACCGGCTGGAGCGCCAACCAGCAGCAGTACGCCACCGCGACCTCCCTCGCCGGACCGTGGACGTCGATGGCGAACGTCGGTGACTCCACGACGTACAACTCGCAGACCGCGTACGTCCTTCCCGTGCAGGGCACTTCGGGTACCTCGTACCTCTACATGGGCGACCGCTGGGGCAACTCCTTCGGCGGCACCGTCAACGACTCCCGTTACGTGTGGCTGCCGCTGACCTTCCCGAGCTCCACCACGATGTCGATGTCCTGGTACCCCGAGGTCACCGTCGACGCGGCCGCCGGGACGATCTCCGGGACGAGCGCCACGTACAACACCCTGATCGCCCGCAACAGTTCGAAGTGCGTGGACGTGCCGAACCAGTCCCTGTGGCAGGGCATCGCCGTCACCCAGTACACCTGCAACAGCGGCAACAACCAGAAGTTCTGGTTCAAGGACCTCGGCACCGGCTACTACCAACTCGTCGGCCGCGGCAGCTCCCTGTGCCTCCAGGAGAACTCCACCAACGTCACCCAGGAGAACTGCGGGACGGCGACCACCCAGCAGTGGAGTCTCACCGCCTCCGGCAGCTACTGGCTCGTCAAGGCCCGCGCCACCGGAGAGTGCCTGGACGTGAACGGCGCGTCCACCGCCAACTCGGCCGCGATCATCACGTACACGTGCAACGGGGCGACCAACCAGCAGTGGACGCGCGGAACCTGACGTCAGCTCAGGCGAGCAGGTCGATCGCGTCGATCGACGTGCCCGCGCTGAGATAGGCCGTCGTCCCCGAACCGCTCACCACGTTGATCTTCAGCACGTTGTACTGACCGGTGTCCGTGAGCCAGGCGCTGGCCGGGACGCTGTAGGTGAACGTGTAGTTGTTCCCCCGGTAGGAGCCGTTGGTCAGTGACCGGGTGTTCGGCTGGGTGGGCGGGGAGGGGATGGCGGAGGTCCAGGTGTCGTTGACGACGACCTGCGGCCGGCCGTTGGCGTAGGCCGTCGTCACGCCGATGCGCAGGGTGTGCGCGGCGGCGGCCTGGGCCGCGGTCAGCTTGAAGTACACCAGCAGACCGCTGTTGACGTCCTTCCAGAGGTAGCAGGGGAAGGCCGAGGTCTCGGTGCCGCTGCCGACGACCACGTTGCCGGTCCAGGCCGAGGCGCGGACGTCGGACGGGTGGGCGTACGTCATCAGGTCGGCGTTCTTGAAGCCGCTCGGCGTGCCGTTCCAGTCGTTGATCCGCCAGATCGCGCTCGCGTTGCTCGGGTCGTTCGAGGACGGGATCGCGATGGTGTTCAGCGTGGTCGTCCCACCGGCGGATACGGTCACCGATGTACTGTATACAGCCAACTCGCTCTTGTAGACGGTCAGCGTGTACGTCCCCGGCAGCACCGCGCCGATCGAGAAGTAGCCGTCCGAGGATCGTGCCGAACCCCAGTACTGCGCGGCCGAGTTGGCGAGCCCGACGGTGTACGCGTACGACGTGTTCCGCCCGGTGATCCCGACGCCGGCGACCCGGCCCCGACCGCTCGCCGCCACGTACCCGGACAGGCCCAGCGAGTCCGCCCACGAGGTGGTGAGGGTGCCCGGGTACAGCGACGAGGAGGGCGCGCCGCCGTCCGTGAAGGCGATGACGTAGGGGCCCTGGAGACCGAAGCGCTGGTCCTCGGTCTGGTTCTGGCCGTAGTACAGGATCTCGTACAGGCCGCCGCCGTCGGCGCTCTGGTGGCGCAGGAGAGAGCGGTAGAAGGGGCCGCCGGAGGCCTTCTCGTGGTTGGAGCGGACGACGTACAGGCCGACGCTGCCGGTGCTCCAGCCGACGTAGTCGTAGTCGATGACCCGCACCTTGGAGTAGTGCTTGGAGCGGGTCTGGCCGTCGGACTTCGCGAAGACGTCCGAGGCCTCGATGGTGGTTGGCGCGTAGGTGTAGGAGTCGGGCTCGTCGTTGAGGAAGAGCCCGGCCTTGACGCGCACGATGAAGCGGGTCGCGGAGACCGAGGTGTCGGCCTTGTTGGTCCACAGGTAGACGTTGTTCTCGCCGCTGCGGGCCGCGTAGTAGTGCTTGAGCGTGCCGTACGTGACCGAGATCAGGATCGTCGAACCCGACTGGGCGATGGTCACGGTGGAGGTGCCGAGGCCGGACTCGATGTGTGAGTTCTTGCCGTCGTAGCCCTGGTACTCCGTGCCGCGGTAGACCAGCGAGGTCAGGTCGCCGTTGGTCTTGCTGACCTTGAAGACGAGGTTGGCGCCGGTGTCGACGACGTAGTTCGAACCGTCGTCGGACCAGCCGAAGGCCGCGGCGGAGGCCGACTCGGCGAGCGGTCCGGCGAGCGCGGCCGATCCGGCGGCGGCCGCTGTACCGAGGACGAAGGTGCGGCGGCGGACCGGTCTGTTCGCTGCGGATCCGGACATGGGGGTGCCTCCTTCGAGGACATGTGGGGGTGGTGCGGGTGAGAGCGAGGGTGGCAGTTGAATCGATTTCGCGAAAGGGCTTTCGCTTGCTGGAGGTTGGCAATCTTGTGAAATCGGCCCGAGGTCTAGAAAGCGCTTGCCGATAGGGGTACGGTCCAGCCGCCAGGCCTTGTCGTGTGTCGTAGGAGCCTCGAATGAGACGTTTCAACCTCGCCCTGCTGGCGACGGTCGCGCTGAGCACCGCCCTGACCGCCGTCCCGGCCCACGCCACCGCCGAGGGACACGGCCAGCACCGCCCCCTCGGCCTCGAGAACTGCACCGCCACCGTCTGTCACTTCGACGTCCCGGCCGGCACGTACGACGTCAAGGTCCTCCTCGGCGGCGACGCCGGGTCGAGCACGAGTGTCAGCGGTGAGACCCGGCGTTCCCTGCTCCCCGAGACCGCCGTCGCGGCCGGCGAGCGGACCGCCCGCAGTTTCACCGTGAACGTCCGCACCCCCGAGGGCGAACCCACCGGAGCCGAAGGCACCCCCGGCCTCGACCTCGTGTTCGGCGGTTCGGCCCCCGCGCTCGCCGACATCAGGGTCACCCCCGCCCGGCACGCCCGCCAGATCTTCCTCGTCGGCGACTCCACGGTCTGCGACCAGCCCGGCGACCCGTACACCGGCTGGGGCCAACAACTGCCCCAATACCTCCGCAAGGGCATCTCCGTCGCCAACTACGCGGACTCCGGCGAGAGTACGGTCACCTATCTGTCGAACCCTCAACTCTTCGCCACCGTCCAGCCGTTGATCCGCCGCGGTGACCTGGTCCTGGTCCAGCTCGCCCACAACGACAAGACCACCGACGAGGTGACCTACCGGACGAACCTGGAGACACTGGTCGCCGGTATCCGCGAAAAGGGCGGTGAGCCTGTCCTCGTGACGCCGATCGTGCGACGCTGGTTCAACTCCGACGGCACCCTGAACAACAACACCGCACTCCTGGTCAACGGCCTCGGCGTCGACCACCCCGCAGTCATCCGCTCGGTCGCCGCCGCGCAGGACGTCCCGCTGATCGACTTGACGGCGAGGACGAAGTCGCTCGTGGAGTCCTTGGGAGTCGAGGGTTCCAAGGCGATCTACCTCTACAACGAGAAGCGGGACAACACGCACACCTCCGTGCACGGGGCCACGGTGTACGCCGGCCTCGTCCGCGACGAACTCGTCGCCCAGCACCTGGTGCCGAGAGGCCTGGTGCGGGTGGGATGAGCCCCTGGGGCGCCCCGACCGGAACCGGGGCGCCCCAGGCCTGACGCTCCACGAAGCGCTCCGCGGAGAGGGCGTTGACCTGTCTGCCGGCCGGCGCGGGCCGGTGGGGGCCGGTCACGCAGCTCCCCGCGCCCCTGGGGGCGTTACCGTGCCGGATGTCGTCGAGATCTGGAAGCGAGTCCATGCAGCTGCCGCCTGCCGACCGTATGCAAAGTCCCTGTACCGGATACACCCGCGCCCACTGGGAATCCGCCGCCGACGCCCTGCTCGCCGCGACGGAGCCGTACGCCGCCGAGGGGGGCGCCCTCTACCACTTCCCCGGTGAGCACACGAGCTGGTCCGGTCGGGTCTCCGACGGGCTGGAGGGCTACGCCCGGACGCTCCTGCTGGCGGCCTTCCGTCAGGACGAGACCGCCCTCCAGCGCTACGCCGAGGGCCTCGCGGCCGGGGTGTCCGGCGTCTGGCCGCGCATCGAGGACCGGAGCCAGCCGCTGGTGGAGGCGGCGTCGATCGCCGTGGCGCTGCGGCTGACGCGCCCGCTGCTGTGGGACCGGCTGGACGACGGCGTACGTCAGCGGGCCGCCGGCTGGCTGGGCGACGCGCTGACCGCCGAGGCCTGGCCCTGCAACTGGGAGCTGTTCCCCGTCACCGTCGGCGGCTTCCTCCAGGAGATCGGCCACGAGCCCGAGGCCTCCCGCAAGGCGATCGACCGTGGCCTGGAGCGGATCGAGGAGTGGTATGTCGGCGGTGGCTGGTACACCGACGGCGAGGGTCGGAAGTTCGACTACTACAACGGCTGGGCGATGCACCTGTATCCGGTGTTGCACGCCTGGTTCGCCGACGACAGTCGGCTGTCGGCTGTATACGGTGAACGGTTGGAGGCCCACCTCGCCGACTACGCCCGCCTGTTCGGCGGCGACGGCGCCCCGCTGCACCAGGGCCGCTCACTGACTTATCGTTTCGCCACCACGGCCCCCCTGTGGCTCGGCGCCCTGACCGGCCGTACCCCGCTCACGCCCGGGCAGACGCGGCGGCTGGCGTCGGGGGCGCTGAAGTACTTCCTCGACCGGGGCGCGGTGAACTCCGACGGCCTGCTGACCCTCGGCTGGCACGGCCCCGACCCCGCCGTCCTCCAGGGCTACTCGGGCCCCGCCTCCCCGTACTGGGCGAGCAAGGCCTTCCTCGGCCTGCTCCTGCCGCCGGACCACGAGGTGTGGACGGCCGTGGAGGAGCCGTCCCCGGTCGAGCGCGGGGACGAGGTCCGGCCGATCGCCGCCCCCAACTGGCTGATCCAGTCGACCGGTTCGGACGGTCTGGTCCGCCTCCACAACCACGGCAGCGAGGACGTCCGCTACGACCCGTACTACACGCGCCTCGCGTACTCCACGGTGACGGCGCCCTCGTCGTCGTACGACAACAGCGTGATCGTCGGCGGTGATCCGAGCCGTACGGACATCGAGCCGCTCGGGGTGGGGGACGGTTGGGCGGCGTCGCGGCTGTCGCTTTTACCCATCTCCGAGCCCACGAGACTC
>NZ_JABERD010000101.1 GCF_013044505.1 Streptomyces sp. S3(2020)
GGGTTACTGGGGGCCGCGCGGGTGCGGCGGGGCGGTGGTCTCGCGCAGGACGAGCCGGATGGGCATCTCCACGTGCCCGGGCCGCTCGGCGTCCGGCTCGTCGAGCTGGCGCAGCAGCAGCCGTGCGGCTTCGGCGCCCTGCCCCGCGACCGGCTGGGCGACGGTGGTCAGCCCGATGACATCGGCGAGTTCGTGGTCGTCGAAGCCGACGACGGACACGTCGTCCGGCACCCGGAGCCGGTGCCTCCTGAGCGCGCGCAACGCGCCCATCGCCATCTCGTCGGACTGCGCGAACACGGCGGTCGGCGGCCGGGAGGCGGCCAGCAGCTCGGTCATCGCCCGCTCACCGCCCTCGACGGTGTAGTCGCCGTCCGCCTCCAGCGCGGGATCGTGCTCGATCCCGGCGTCGGCCAGCACATCCAGATACGCCTGGCGGCGCGCGAGGGGAGTGGTCCAGTGCTGCGGCCCGCTCGATCCGCTGATCATGCCGATCCGGCGGTGGCCGAGGTTCACCAGATGCCGTACGGCACTCTCCGCGCCGGCCCGGTCGTCGATGCCGACCACGGTGAAGCCGGGCCGGGCGCCGCCGACCGTACTGGCCAGCGGCACCCCGAGCGAGCGCAGCGCGGCCGACTCCTCCTCGTCGGGGATGAGGAGCGACAGCACCGCGTCCACCCGCTTGCGGACCGGCAGCTTGGTGAAGAAACGCTTGCGTGACTCCGGCGAGCCCAGGTTGTACAGCAGGACGTCGTACCCGGCGGCGCTGAACACGTGCTCGGCGGCGTCCAGCACGGTGCCGAAGAACCAGCGGCCCACGTACGGGACCACGACCCCGATGGTGAAGGTGCGCCCACTGGCCAGGCTGGACGCCGAGCGGGACGCCGTATAGCCGAGCTGTGCGGCGACGGCCGTGATCTGGGTGCGCACCTCGTCGGAGACGCCCGGCTGGCCGCGCAGGGCGCGGGACACGGTGGACGCCGAGACTCCGGCGGCGCGGGCGACATCGGTGATGCTGACAGTCACAGCGCAGTTCTCCTGTCGGTTTCACGTCGGTGTGATCTGGAGGTGACGTGACCGTAAACCCGGCATCGTTGTTGCGCAAGCGTTTGCGTTGGGTTCTACTTGGGTCGACTCCTAAGCGAGACCTTTGCGAGCCACGAACAGCGCATACGTTTGAGTGCTGCGAGCCGACAGGAACAGTGCATGCGATACGCCCCGCCCGGCCTCTGTGTGAACGACTTCGCCCTGCTCCGGGACGACGACGGCACCTACGCGGTGCTGCACCTCCAGGGCCCGTGGACGGCCGAGTTCGACCATCTGCGCATGGAGACCTCCTACGGCAGGGCCACCTCCACCGACCTGGTCGCCTGGCGGCCCGAGGGCACCGCCTTCGGCAACGGACTGCCCGGCCGCTTCGACCAGCAGGCGGTGTGGACCATGCACCCGATCCGGCAGGGGTCCGGCATGGCGATGTTCTACACGGGCGTGAGCGGGCTGACGGAGAACGGCTGGCCGCTCCAGTCCGTCGGGCTGGCCCACTCCGACCGCACCGACGGCACCGGCTGGCGCCGCCACGGCACCGGACCGGTCGCCGAGGCGGACCCCCGCTGGTACCGCACCGGCGAACGCATGGGCTGGCGCGACCCGTTCGTCGTACGCGACGACGAGGGTGACGGCTGGGTCATGGTCGTCTGCGCCGCCGACGCCTCCCTGCCGGTGGAGGTCAGCGGATGCGTGGCGTGGGCGACCTCGGACGACCTGGAGCACTGGACGGTGCGGCCGCCGCTCATCTCACCCGGTGACGTGGACGAGTTGGAGTGCCCGGTCCTTGAACGCCTCGACGACGGAAGCTGGTTGCTGATCGGTTCGGTCGGCGCGACGCGTGGCTTCGAGTCATGGACGGCTCCCCGGCTTCGTGGCCCCTGGACCCGCCGCGGCCCGCTGGGCCCCACCGGCTCCTACGCCCCCCGCGTCATCGCCGCCCCGGACGGCTCCCGCGTAGTCCTGCACACCACGCCCCGCCGGATCGACCTGACGGACTCGGGCGACCGGTGCCGCGGGATGCTCGCGCAGCCCAAGTCCCTTGTCGTACAGGAAGGTTCGGCGCCGAGCCTGACCTGGTGGTCCGGCCTGGACGCCTGGCTGCTGGAGGAGACCTCGGAGCCGACCCTGCACGCGGTGGGAGACATCGATGTGGCCGGCCGGGTGGAGATCACCCTGCGCACCGGCGACGACGGTCCGGCCCTGGTCGTCGGCTGCGACGGCAAGAACCTCTGGGCCACCGGACCGGCCGGCGCGCCCCTGGGCGAGACCGTCCTGTCCGAGCCCGCCTCGACGCTGCGCGTTCTCACCATCGGCGAGTACGTCGAGGTGTACGCCGACGGCGTCTTCGTCCTGACCACCCTGTGCTACTCGGGCCGCCCAACTCCCTGGATAGCGGTGACGGAAGGCAGCACCCGCACCATCCCCGTCCGCCCGATCCGTCTGCCCGACCCGACCCGCGACGACGCTTCCGCCGTATGGCCGGGACCGGCGACACAGCACTGAAACCACACACCCTCACGACGACTCCGCGGGTCATCGATCCGGGCCCATGGGCGTCGTCATCCTGCGCGTCATGGCCGCCGGTGGGGACGCGCCCTGGACCCTGGACCGGTTGGAGGCAGCCGCCAAGAGGGCCTTCAGTGTTACGGCGAGGTGGGCGGGTGTGGGGAGCGGAGTACGAGCAGGGTGATCTCGCTGGGGGCGAAGACACGGAACGGCGGGCCCCAGAAGCCGGTGCCGCGGCTCGTGTAGAGGAGCGTGCGGGGGCCGTGGTGGCTGAGGCCGGCGAGGGCGGGCTGGTCGATACCGACCAGGTGGTGGAAGGGCCAGATCTGGCCGCCGTGGGTGTGACCGGAGAGTTGCAGGTCGATGCCCGCGTCCGCCGCCCGGTCGACGAACTTGGGCTGGTGGGCCAGGAGCAGGACCGGCAGGTCGGGGTCGGTGCCGTCCAGGGCCCCGGCGAGGTGGGCGCCGTGGCCTGCCAGACCGGAGGACTCGGCGGTGACGTCGTCCACACCGGCCACCACGAGGGTGTCGCCACCGCGTTCGAGCAGCAGATGGCGGTTGCGCAGCGGTTCCCAGCCCAGCTCGTCCATCAGGTCGACCCAGCCCTGGGCCTCGCTGTAGTACTCGTGGTTGCCGGTGACGTAGACCCGGGCACGGGCGGCTCGCACGGTAGCGAGGGGGACGGCCTGGGCGCGTCGGCGTTCGGCCGTGCCGTCCGCGATGTCGCCGGTGTGGCAGACGAGGTCGGCTTCCAGGGTGTTCACCGTCTCGCACACCCGTTCCGACCAGCGGGCGCGATCGAGTGGGCCGTAGTGGGTGTCGGTGATGAGGACGACGCGGAGGCCGTCCAATCCGGCACCCAGCCGTGGGAGTTGCACGTCGAGACGGCGCACGCGCGGCACGCGGCGGGCCTCGGCGTACCCCCAGCCGAGCAGCACGGCGGCGGTGCCGAGGACGGCCCACGTCACGATGCGCGCCCGGTCCTGGCTCTCGCCGACGCCGGCCACGGTCAGGGCGAGCCGCAGCAGGATGCCGAGCAGAACGGACCAGGTGAACAGGACCCAGCTGCTGCCCAGCAGGGTGTCACCGACGATCGCCGCCCGGTCCTGCTGGCGTCGGCCGTGGCCGCGCATCATCGCGAGCGGCATACCGACGAGGCCCAGGAAGAAGAGGGCGGTGCCGACCAGCGTGACGGGCAGCGGCCAGTGCTGGCCGGTGTACAGGAGCACCCAGCAGGGCACGGCCCACAGCAGGACGGGGGCGATCAGGGGGATGTAGCGCATCAGGCGGTGCAGTCGGCTCGGCCGGGGAGCCTGCACTTCGCTGTCGGCGGGTCGGGTGTTGCTGGTGTCGGTCACGCTTCCCCTCTCCGGCCGGACTGCCGTCTCGCGCACTGTATCCGGTCGTCCTCGGGCCGAACTGACGGGTGCTTGCAGCCCAGCGTGGAGCCCGGTGGGATGCCCCGGAGAGGGTGACGGTGAGTACGGCAGAAGTTCCCCTCCTGAGCTGGCTCAGCCTTCAGCCCTGCTGGCTGACGTATTCGAACGCTGTGCGTGGAGCGGCCGGTGCAGAATGGAGAGTGGGAATGGGAGCACCGCGCAGTCGGCCCGTGAGCTCACTGACGGCGGTTCCGGCCGTGCAGAGAGAAGGAACGATGGGCGAGCACGGTGTCGCCTCGGCCGCGGTGGATGCCGGGGGGCGGGTCATCGCGTGGAGTGCCGGTGCCTGCCGCCTGCTCGGATACGAGCCCGGGGAGATGCTGGGCCGCGGGGTGGGCACGCTGCTGGCCGGTGCCGTTCCGGCCTCAGCCCGGAGCTGTCTTGCTGAGGCGAGCGACTGGCGCGGCCCTCTTCACGTCCGGCATCGGGACGGTCACCATCTGGCGCTGGACGTGGAGGCCCATCCGCTGCTGGACCTGGCGGGGGACACCCAGTGGTTTCTGACGGCCACGCTGCCGGAACCGGCGGCGCAGCTGCGACGGCGGGCTCTGGAGCAGTTCCCCGTTCCGATGGCGCTCTTCGATCAGGACGGGCTCGCGGTGTCCGTGAACTCCGCCATGGAAGCGGCGATGGGCAGGCCGGAGTCGGACCTGGTGGGCCGGCGGGTGGGGGAGTCGGGCCGCGGATCGCGACGGCTGCCGGGCTTCGAGGGGCTCGACGACGCGGTCCTGCGTGTGCTGGGCACGGGTGAGCCGATGCCGTACGAGGCATGGCTGCGTGCGCCCGGCGAGCCCCGGGAACACGCGTGGCTCGTGTCCCTCAGCCCGCTCACGGACGACGCCGGCGAGGTGCGGGGAGTATGCCTGGCGGCGATGGACAGCACGGAACAGTTCCTGGCCCGCCGACGCCTGAGCGTGCTCAACGAGTCCGGTGTCCGGATCGGCTCCACCCTGGACGTGGCGCGCACCGCCGAGGAACTGGCGGAGGTGTGCACGGACCACTTCGCCGACTTCGTCATGGTGGACCTGCTGAACTCCGCGCTGGCCGGTGAGGAGGAGGCCCCTCTGTCCGGTGCCGGACCCCTGGTCTTCCGCCGCACCGCACAGCGGTCCGTGCTGGACGGCTGCCCCGAATCCGTGGTCCCGCTCGGCAGCAGACACAGCTACGACGAGGACTCGCCGCAGGGCCGCGCACTGACCACCGGCCGCGCCCTGCTGTACGCGGCGGAGGACGTCGGCCGCTACCAGTGGGCCGCGGGCTCACCGGAGCGGGCCCGCAGCATCGACACCTACGGCATCCACTCGGCGATGGCGGTGCCGTTGCGCGCCCGCGGCGTCACCCTCGGCCTGTCGATCCTCGTCCGCCATCGCACACCGGAACCCTTCGGCGAGGACGACCTGCTGCTGGCCGAGGAGTTGGCCGCCCGCGCGGCGGTCAGCGTCGACAACGCCCGCCGCTACACGCGCGAACGTGCCATCGCTCTCGAACTGCAACGCAGCCTCCTACGTCACCATGCGTCCAGACACGCGGCCGTCGAGGTCGCGTCCCGCTACCGGCCGGCGAGTTCCCGCGCCGGCATCGGTGGCGACTGGTTCGACGTCATCCCCCTGTCCGGAGCGCGAGTGGGGCTGGTGGTCGGCGACGTCGTCGGTCACGGCGTGCAGGCGTCCGCCACCATGGGCCGGCTGCGCACGGCCGTACGCACCCTGGCCGACGTGGACGTGGCCCCGGACGAACTGCTCACCCGGCTCGACGACATCGTCCTGCGCATGGACTCAGAGACGGACGACGACAGGGCCGCGGACGGTCCGGGCGAGATCGGGGCCACCTGCCTGTACGCCGTCTACGACCCCGTCTCGCGCCGCTGCTCCATGGCCCGGGCCGGCCACCCGCCGCCGGTCCTGGTCGCCCCGGACGGCGAAGCCGAGTTCCTCGACCTGCCGGTCGGGCCGCCGCTGGGCGTGGGCGGTCTGCCCTTCGAGACCGCGGAGTTCGACGTCCGTGAGGGCAGTGTGCTCGCCCTCTACACCGATGGTCTCGTCCAGGCCCCCGACCGGGACATGGACGACGGACTCGACCTGCTGCGCCAGGCCCTCGCCGGGCAGGGCCGCCCGCTGGAAGAGACGTGCGACGCGGTCCTGCGGGGCCTGCTGCCGGACCGTCCCGCCGACGACGTCGCCCTTCTCGTGGCCCGGACCCGCGCGTTGTACGCCGACCAGGTCGCCTGTTGGGATGTTCCCGCCGATCCGAAGTTCGTGGCCGAGGCCCGCAAACTGGCCTGCGAGCAGCTTGCCGCCTGGCAGTTGGAGGACCTCTCCTTCGTCACCGAACTCGTCGTCAGCGAACTGGTCACCAACGCCATCCGCTACGGCGGGTCCCCCATTCAGCTACGGCTGATCCGCGACGCGACGCTGATCTGCGAGGTATCCGACTCCAGCGGCACCGCTCCCCACATGCGCAGGGCCCGCGCCTTCGACGAGGGCGGCCGGGGTCTCCTGCTCGTCGCCCAGCTCAGCCAACGCTGGGGCAGCCGCCACACCCACACCGGCAAGATCATCTGGGCCGAACAGGCGATCCCCGACCGGGCGGGAGCCCCGTAGACCTCAGCCGCCACGAGCCGTACTCAGTCGGTGAGACCCAGCGTCCCCGCCGCCTGGATGGCCAGCCACACCTCGGCCAGCGCCCCTGTCGACGTCAGGTCGCGCTCGGCGAGCGCGCCGAAGCGGCGCAGCCGGTAGGCGAGGGTGTTGGGGTGGATGTGGAGCGCGGCCGCGGCCGTCTCGGTGCGGCGGTCGCGCTCCATCCAGGTACGGGCGGAGACCAGCAGCTGGGAGTCGTGTGCCTCGTCGTAGCGCAGGACGTCGCCGAGCACATGCTCGACCAGCGCGGTCAGGACGGCGGGATCGTCGGGCAGCCAACGGCCGGTCGAGTCGTCGCCGTACCGGACCACGGGGCGGCCCGACTCCACGGCCTTGGAGACCGCCCAGAGCGCCTCGCGCTGGGCGACCTTCAGCGCGGCGCCCGGCAGGAACGGCCGGCTCATCCCGGCGGCCACGTCCGACAGCTCACCGATGGCCGTCGCCACCTCCGGCGCCCCCAGGACATAGCGGTCCTCGCCCCGGGTGAGCAGCAGATGCGCATGGACCTCCAGACAGCGCAGCAGCGCCTCGTCGGTGGTGTGGCGGACCACGAGGAGCACGGTGTCGCCCTCGATCGCGTGCCGGGTGAGCCGCCGGCGCGCCGTTTCCGGGTCGAGCACCTCCTGGAGGAGCTCGGCCAGCGTCTCGGCGCCCTCGCGGCGCAGTGTCTCGCGTTCGTTGCGCACCATCGCCAGCCGCAGCGCCGCCACGGTGGCGATGTGCTGGGCGACGGCGAGTCCCGCGGGCTGGGCGCCCTGACGCTCGTACGCCACGAGGAAGCCCGCGGGGCCGCCGGGCGCGGGCACGGGGAGGACGAATCCGCCGGGGACGGTCGGTGGAGCGTCGACGGAGGCGGGCAGGACCGCGGGGTCCGGGACGCGGACGCCGGGCAGGAGGGGGCGGCCCTGCGGGGTGCAGAGGTAGACGTCGTAGCCCGAGAGGTCTTCGAGGCGGCGCAGCAGCGTGGGCGTGTCGAGGTTCTCGGCGACCAGCCAGCGCAGCGCGCCGAAGACCTGGAGCTGCGCGCCCAGCCGGTGCCGGGCGTCCTCCTGGACCGCGGCCGCGACTTCCTGGGAGACCGCGATGAACGGTACGGCGAGCGGTACCTCCAGGACCGGGAAGCCGCGTTCCTCCGCCGCCCGGAGGAACGCCTCGTGCAGCGGTGGCATGTGCAGCTGCGCGGAGAGTGCGAGCGCGGACACCCCGGCGTCGTCCAGCCGCTCCAGATAGGCGCGCTGTCCGGCCGCGGTACGGGGGATCGCGAGACCCGTCGTCATGATCACCTCGGCTCCCAGCAGCCAGGGTGTCGGATCGGCGAGCTCGCTGGCGTGCGCCCAGGAGACGGACCGGTTCAGACCGCCGCTGCCGGCCTTCACGGAGAGCTGGAGCGCGGGGAAGGTGAGCAGGTCCCCGACGGTGCATTTGTTGCTGGCCACATAAAACAGCCTACGTCTCCGTGATGGACACAATTGTCGCCGGTCAGCGGCGGGCCACACACTGTGAAACCGTCCCCCTTGTATGAACGGAAGGTGGAGGGCCCGTGGCTACCTCGATCACCGAAATCGAGACATATGGTGTCGAGCGGATCCCGGACGAGGACCGCACGGCCCGCCCGATCGATCTGTTCCGGCTCGCCTTCGGCGGTGCCAACACCTTCGCGACCTGTGTGCTGGGCGCCTTCCCGATCCTCTTCGGCCTCTCCTTCTGGCAGGGGCTCGCGGCGACCGTCCTCGGCCTCGTCGCGGGTGCGCTGCTGCTGGCCCCGATGGCGCTGTTCGGCCCGACCAACGGCACGAACAACGCCGTCTCCTCCTCCGCGCACCTGGGCGTGCACGGCCGGGTCGTCGGCTCGTTCCTCTCCCTGCTCACCGCCGTCGCGTTCTTCTCGATCTCGGTGTGGTCCTCGGGCGACGCCCTCGTGGGCGGCGCGCACCGGCTCGCCGACGTCCCCGAGTCGGACGTCACCTACGGCATCGCGTACGCGATCTTCGCCGGGCTCGTCCTGGTCGTCTGCATCTACGGCTTCCGGTTCATGCTGCTGGTCAACAAGATCGCGGTGCTGGCGGCGTCCGCCCTCTTCGTGCTCGGCGCCTTCGCCTTCGCGGGTGACTTCGACCCCGGCTACGCGGGCACCTTCGCCTCCACCGCCGACCCGCTGTTCTGGCCGTCGTTCATCGGCGCCGCGCTGATCGTGCTGTCCAACCCGGTCTCCTTCGGCGCGTTCCTCGGCGACTGGTCCCGCTACATCCCGGCCGGGGCCCCGCGCCGCCGCGTGATGGGGGCCGCCTTCCTCGCCCAGATCGCCACCCTGCTGCCGTTCCTCTTCGGCCTGGGCACCGCGTCGATCATCGCGTCGAAGGCCGCGAAGTACGTCGACCCGGCCGCCCCCAACTACGTGGGCGGACTGCTCGCGATCTCGCCCGGCTGGTACTTCCTGCCGCTCTGCCTGATCGCCCTGATCGGCGGCCTGTCCACCGGTACGACCTCCCTGTACGGCACGGGTCTCGACTTCTCCAGCGTCTTCACCCGCTTCAGCCGCGTCCAGGCCACCTTCTTCATCGGCGCCCTGTCCATCGCGTTCATCTTCGTCGGCCGGTTCGCGCTCAACCTCGCGCAGTCCATCTCCACCTTCGCCACGCTGATCATCACCTGCACCGCGCCGTGGATGATCGTCATGACCCTCGGCTACGTCACCCGCCGGGGCTGGTACGACGCGGAGGCGCTCCAGGTCTTCAACCGCCGTCAGCGCGGCGGGCGTTACTGGTTCACGCACGGCTGGAACTGGCGCGGCATGGCCACCTGGCTCGTCTCCGCCGTCGTGGCGCTCCTCTTCACCAACCTGCCCGGCCAGTTCGTCGGCCCGCTGGGCGACCTCGCCGGCGGCACGGACATCTCGCTGCCGGTCGGCCTCGGCCTCGCCGTCGTCCTCTACCTGGCCCTGCTCACCCTGTTCCCCGAGCCGCGCGCCGTGTACGGGCCGGCCGGACCCCGCTTCGTCCGGGCGTCGGACACCCCGGTACCGCCCATCACCGGCGGCGACGAGGAGACCGTCCCCGAGCCCGCCATGACCAAGTGACCCCTGTGACCCTCGCAAGGAGCCGAGCAGCATGAGCACCACCACCGTGCAGGATGTCCGGGCCGCCGCGGACGCGCTCGTCGCGGCCTTCGCCGAGGGCCGCCTCGACGACTACTTCGGCGCCTTCGCCCCCGACGCGACCTTCGTCTTCCACACCACCCCGCAGAGGCTCGGCTCCACGGCCGAGTACCGCGCGCTGTGGCAGCGCTGGGTGGCCGAGGACGGCTTCCGCATCCTCGGCTGCACCTCGTCCGCCCAGCTGATCCAGGACTTCGGCGACACCGCCGTCTTCAGCCACGACGTGGAGACCCGGATCTCCACCCACGCCGGCGAGGAGACGCTCCAGGAGCGGGAGACCATCGTCTTCACCCGCGCCGAGTACGGCAGCGAGAACGGCAGCGAGGACGGCCGCTGGGTCGCCGTACACGAGCACCTGTCCGCCCGCACCACCGCCTGACCAGGAGAGACGTCCATGAACACCACCTTCCGCAACTACATCGACGGTGCGTTCGCGGACGCCGCGGACGGCCGCACGCTCGACGTGGTGGACCCCGCCACCGGTGACGTCTACGCGACCTCCCCGCTCTCGGGCGCGGCGGACGTCGACGCGGCGATGGCGGCCGCGGCCGCCGCGTTCCCCGTCTGGCGCGACACCACGCCGTCCGTGCGGCAGCGCGCCCTGCTGAAGATCGCCGACGCGATGGAGGAGCGGGCCGACGAACTCGTCGCGGCGGAGAGCCGCGACACCGGCAAGCCGCTGCACCTCACCCGCAGCGAGGAACTCGCCCCCGCCATCGACCAGGTCCGCTTCTTCGCGGGCGCGGCCCGCATGCTGGAAGGCCGTTCGGCCGGCGAGTACATGGAGGGGATGACCTCGATCATCCGCCGTGAGCCGGTCGGTGTGTGCGCCCAGGTCGCGCCGTGGAACTACCCGCTGCTGATGGCGGTCTGGAAGTTCGCCCCGGCGCTCGCGGCGGGCAACGCGGTGGTCCTCAAGCCCTCGGACACCACCCCGGCCTCCACGGTGCTGATCGCCGAGATCATCGGCGGTGTCCTGGCGGAGCTGGGGCTGCCGGGCGGCGTCTTCAACGTGGTCTGCGGCGACCGCGAGACCGGCCGCCTGATGGTCGAGCACCCGACCCCCGCGATGGCCTCCATCACCGGTTCCGTGCGCGCCGGCATCCAGGTCGCCCAGAGCGCGGCCAAGGACGTCAAGCGGGTCCACCTGGAGCTGGGCGGCAAGGCCCCGGCCGTGGTCTTCGAGGACGCCGACCTGGCGAAGGCGGTCGAGGACCTGGTGGTCGGCGGATTCTTCAACGCCGGTCAGGACTGCACGGCGGCGACCCGCGTCCTGGTCCACGAGTCCGTCTACGACGAGTTCGTCGCGGCGCTGGCGAAGGCCGCCGCCGACACGAAGACGGGCCGGCCGGACGACGAGGACGTGCTGTACGGACCGCTCAACAACGCGGGTCAGCTCGCACAGGTCAGCGGCTTCGTCGAGCGTCTCCCCGAGCACGCCACGGTCGAGGCGGGCGGCCACCGGGTCGGCGACAAGGGCTACTTCTACGCCCCGACCGTGGTCTCGGGCCTCCGCCAGGACGACGAGATCGTCCAGAACGAGGTCTTCGGCCCGGTCATGACCGTCCAGTCCTTCACGGACGAGGCCCAGGCCGTGGCGTACGCCAACGGCGTCGACTACGCACTGGCCTCCTCGGTGTGGACCAAGGACCACGCGCGGGCGATGCGGATGTCCAAGAACCTCGACTTCGGCTGCGTCTGGATCAACACCCACATGGCACTCGTCGCCGAGATGCCGCACGGCGGCTTCAAGAAGTCCGGCTACGGCAAGGACCTCTCCGCGTACGGCTTCGAGGACTACACCCGGATCAAGCACGTCATGACCTCGCTCTGACCCCAGCCGCAGTCCCCCCGGGCGGACTCGGACGCTGAGATCCGTCCGTCCCAGTAGGCCGACGTGGCGGTTACGACGATCATCAGGAGAGAATGATGTGTGAGGGGAGTGTGAAGGCAGGGGGGAACTGTGGGAACGGACGGGGTGGTTGGGGACGGCGGGTACCGGGCTCCGTTGCTGGGCCGGTCCGCCGAACTGGCCCGATGTGACGCGCTGCTCGACCGTGCGGCAGGCGGCGTGGGCGGCACGGCGAGGGGTGGGGAATCCGGGGACAGCGGCCGTTCCCGGCTCGTCGACGTCACCGGTGAGGCCGGCATCGGCAAGAGCCGGTTGCTCGGCGAGGTCTGTGCGCGGGCCCGCCGACGCGGAATGCTGGTACTGCGCGGCAGAGCCACGGAGTACGAGCGGCAGGTGCCGTTCCAGGTGTTCACCGACGCGCTGGCCCACCTCGACCCGCACGCCTTGGACGGCTTCGAGGACGCCGACGCGGTGGCGCCCCTCCTTCAACGCAGCGGCACGGTGGACCGTTTCGGACTGCACCGGTCCACGGCCGTCCTGCTCTCCCGGCTCGCCGCCCGGTCCGGGCTGCTGCTGGCCCTCGACGACCTGCACTGGGCGGATTCCGCGTCCCTGGAACTGCTGGACCACCTCGTACGCCATCCCGTGCACGCCCCCGTCGTCCTGGCCGTGACACGACGTGACCGCCAGAGTCCCGAGTCCCTCGCCGCCAGACTCACCCGAGGGCTCGACACCGGCACGGTCGTCAGACTCGGGCTCCGGCCGCTGAGCGCCCGCGACTGCGCCGAACTGGCAGGCCCCGGCCTGCCGCAGGCCGAGACCGACTCGCTGTACGCCGCGAGCGAGGGCAACCCGTTCTACTTCCTGACCCTCCTTCAGGCCCACCGCGGCGGTACGACACCCGAGTCCTCGGCGCCGCCCGGGCTCGGCACCCTGCTGCTGGACGAACTGACCGCGCTCGCCCCCTCCCAGCGCGGCATCGTCGACGCCGTGGCGGTCCTGGGCGAGCACGCCACCCCGGCGATGGTGAGCCGGGTGACCGGCCGCACCGGCACCGCGTTCACCGACGATGTCCACGCCCTCACCCGCCGCGACCTGCTGCGCTCGGCCCCGCAAGGACTGCTGACCCTGCGCCATCCGGTCGTGCGAACCCTCGTCCACGAAGGCACGCCCTTCTTGAGGCGCGTGGAGATCCACCGACTCGCCGCGCAGGAACTGGCCCGCGTCGGGGCCTCGGCAGCCGAACGAGCCCACCATGTGGAACAGTCGCTGACCGCCTGGGACCCGCAAGCGGTGGCCGTGCTCGACGAGGCCGCCGCACGGACCGCCCGAACGGCCCCGGCGAGCTGCGCCCACTGGCTCGATGTGGCCCTGCGCCACCTTCCGGACACTCCCGAACACGCGCCCCGCCGAGGCAAGTTGGCCCTGCGAAGGGCCCGGGCGTTGGCCGCGTGCGGTGGCCTGCGAGAGAGCCGCGAACTGCTCCAGGAGCTGATCGTCACCCCGCGACGGTTACCCGGTGGCCCGGCCACCGGAGAGGACCAGGACCTCAGGGTGCGCGCGGTCGTCCTGTGCGCGCTGGTGGAGCGTCATCTGGGGCGCTCCACGGAGGCCGTCGCGCTGTTGCGCCGCGAGCTGACCCGCGATCCCGCACCGGCCCACGTCGTCCGGCTCGGCCTGGAACTCGGCTCGGCCGCGTCCCAGGACAGCGACACCTCGTACGCCCAGGTGCGCACCGAGGTCGAGGCGGCCCTCACGGCGGCCCGGTCCACGCGGGACGAGGTCGGGGAGGCGGGCGTCCTCGCCGTCGCCGCCCTGGGAGAGGCGTACGAGGGCAACATGGCCGCGGCGCACCGGCTCGCCCGGCAGGCCGCCGCCCTGGTCGACTCCCTGCCCGACAACGACCTCACCGCGCTGTGCGAACCACTGGCCCGGCTCGGCTGGGCGGAGGCCTTCCTGGAGCACTACCCGGACGCCGAGCGGCACGCCGAGCGCGGCCTGGACATCGCCCGCCGCAGCGGACAGATCTATGTCGTGCCCCATCTGCTGCTGTGCCAGTCCCATGTCCGGGTCCAGACCTGCCGGGTCTCCTCGGCTCTGGAACTCGCCGACCAGGCCGAGGACATCGCCCGCGGGATCGGCAGCGACCAGTTGCTCGCGTTCGTTCTGGCGAGCAAGGCCGCGGCGCTCGTGGCCGCCTGCCCGCCGGGCGATCCGCGCCCGCTCGCCGTCGCCGAGGAGGCCGTGGCGGCGGCCGGTACCGGGGTCGACTGGTGGTCCTCCACGGCCTGGTGCATCTTCGGCTGGGCCGCGCTCATGGCCGGCGATCCGGTCCGCGCCCGGGAGGCGATATTCCAGGCGGGCGGCCCCGAACTGCAACGGATCCAGCCCTCGATGCGGCCGCTCTACCTGGAGATACTGGTCACGTCCGCACTGGTGACGGGGCAGCCCGAGGAGGCCCGCGGCTGGGCCGAGCGGGCCCGCAAGGAGGCGGAACAACTGGGACTGCCGATGCAGCGGTCCTCCGCGCTGCGCAGCGCCGCCCATCTCCCGCTGGGGCAGGGGGACACAGCGCGGGCGGCGGACCTGTTCGCCGAGGCGGCCGCGGAAAGCGCCCGTTGCGGAGCGCTCTTCTGGGAGGCCCACTCCCTGCTGCTCGGCGCCCCTCTGGAAGCGGCGGCGGGCCGCGGCCGAGGCGCCACGCACGCCTGGCTCAGGGGCCGTCGGCTCGCCGAGGCGGGCGGCA
The DNA here is from genome assembly GCF_013044505.1 of Streptomyces sp. S3(2020). Lineage (GTDB taxonomy): Bacteria > Actinomycetota > Actinomycetes > Streptomycetales > Streptomycetaceae > Streptomyces. Next base: position 14,381 of record NZ_JABERD010000101.1, read on the forward strand.
GCGGCATGCTGGTCGGCCTCGCCGACGTCACCCGTCCGCCCGGAGCCGGCTCCGAGACCGTGTACGGCTCCCCGGACCGCGCCGAACTCACCGAACGGCTGGCCACCCTGACCGCCCGGGAGCTGGAGATAGCCGAGCTGGTCGCGCAGGGGCTCACCAGCCAGGCCATCGCGGACCGGCTCTACGTCAGTCGGCGCACCGTCGAGACCCATGTCTCGCGCGCCTTCCGCAAGACCGGGGTCTCCTCGCGTACCGCCCTGGCCACGTTGATGGCCCGCCGCCGCGCCGGGAGCCGCTTCCGGGACGCCGGCACGGAGCAGGACTGAGCGCGGTCCGCCTACTTGACGTCGACGAGGTCGCCGGGCGCCGTGGCGGTGCCGGTCGTGGTGGTGCCGGCGAAGACGAAGCGGTAGTAGCCGTCGGAACCGGCCTTGGTGGTGGTGCTCAGGGCGCCGGTGCTGTTGGTCTTGACCGTCTTGAGGGTGGTGTAGGTGCTGCTGTTCTTCTTGCGGAACTGCAACTTCACCGACTGGGCCGCGTATCCCGCGTACTTGCCCGTGGTCCAGTTGGCGCGGGTCAGCTTGCCGGTGACCGTGATGGTCTTGCCCTTCTTCACCGGCTCGGGAGAGGCGTTGGCGGTCAGCTTCGCGGCACGCTTGATCTTGGTCCTGGCGACGTCGTCGTCGTAACTGGCGTTCGCGTAGAGGTCATAGGCGCCCAGGAAGACCTTCCAGGTTCCCGCGGTGCCGTTGCTGTCGTCGAAGGCGACCGCCGGGTCGATGGTGAAGACCGTCTTGCAGCTGTAGCTGTAGCCGCCCTCGACCGTCGTCTCGGTGCAGGTGGGGTAGTCGTCCGACGCCAGCGCGCCGGTGATGGTGTCCGTGCTGGAACTGTCGGTGCCCTGCCACAGGAACGCCTGGGTGAGGGCCACGCCTTCCTCGTCGAAGGCGGTGAAGGTGACGGGAACGGCCTTCTTGCCCGTGGTGCCGAGCACGATGTCCTTGCCGTTGTTGACGACCCCGTCCTTGAAGGTGGTGCCGCCCAACGCGTCCAGCGGATCGACGCCCTGCGAGGCGAAGGCTCTGAGCGGCGTCGCCGCCCCGGGGTGCTCCGCCGCCTGGGCGGTGCCCGGGAGCACGAGGGCGGAGAGTACGACGGAGCCGGAAAGAGCGGTGGCAGCAGTGCGTATGCGCATGTGGTTCCCCCATGGTGAGGTCGGGCGGTCCTGCCGAACTGTAGGTGTGGCAGGGCCTGTTGATGTGGTGAAGAGGTCGGTGCACGCCGGCCGCCGGGCAAGGGGCTCAGGGCGTGGGAGAGCGGAAGATGTCGTCGTAGTCGAGGCTGACGTCGGGCGTCGGGAACAGGTCCGTCGGGTAGGGGTCGATGGGCTGGGAACCCGGTGCGGGTACATCGGCCGGGTCGGCGGTGGGCTTGCCGTCCGGGCTGCACACCTGCGGTGCCGAGGGCTCGGACAGTTCGTAGTCGGCGACCCGCTTGGAACGGAAGTCCACCGTGGCGCGCCCCCAGAGGTCCTTGTCGCCGCCGACCTCGACCTCCTCGGGCAGTTCCTTGCTCTTCAGCGGCTTGCCCACGGTGACCGAGAGGAGGGCACCGACGCAGGGACTGCGGTCCGCCGCGTAGAGGGACGCGGGCACGGCGATCGTCCGCTCGCTGCTCGCGTCCGCTTGGAGTTCGACGCGTTTCACCCGGCGGATGTCGAAGTAGTAGCTGGGTTGCGTCCCGTCCGAGAGACGTTCGCCGTCGGCGCCGTCCGCGACTCCGTACACCAGCTTCCAGAACTCGACCTGCACGGTGATCTTCCGGCACAGCGGGCCGTTGTACCCCGGCAGGCTGATCACGTTCACCTCGTCGCCGTCGTAGTTCTCCTTGGGCGTGTCGATGAAGCGTTCAACCCAGTCGCGGGATTCCTGGGCCGTCCACCCCTTGTTGTCGTGGCAGCCGGACGCCCCGGTCGGATACGGGGGAGTGGGGGACGGGGTCGGCGAAGGGATCGGCGACTCGGACGCCGCCGTCGCGCTCTCGGACGGATCCCCGGAAAGGGAGGTGCCCTCGGCGCTCGAACAACCCGCGGTGAACAGGACGGCCACGGCGAGGGCGGCGACGGCAGGCACGACGGAGCTCTTCGGCTCGGCCAGGCGCCTCGGTACGCGCCTCACCGGTCGAACCAGTTCTTGGCCTCCGCGGAGCTGAAGCCCCGCAGCACGGCGAGGGCGAAGGCGATACCCGGCAGAACCGAGACGCCGCCACCCCGCAGCAGGCCCACCACACCGCTCAGCAGGCTCAGTGCCTCGATGACGATGACCGTGACACGCAACCCGTTCGACCGCTTACCCGCGAAAACGCCGCACAGCAGCAGCGCCCCGGCGATCAGCAGCGACAGCACCGCCACGAACCGGAGCGCGCCCGTCCCTTCGTCCTGACCGTGATCCACCGCGTCGTTCACCACGGCCAGCAACACGGCGCCCGCCGCCAGGTTCAGCACGGCTTGGACCCATACCCCCACCACCGCCAGCCTGACGTTCTTCGGCATGCGCGCCTTCACGCTCGGTGTCGTCATGAACGCAAGGAAACGGCATGGGTGTCAGGTGCACGTCGGTAGGAGTACGTAATCCGCATACGTATGTGCCACGGCCAACTGTCCGCCGGTCTCGCGGGGGTGAAGGCGTGGGTGCCTCACGGGGCGCTGTGCTCGCATCCGCCGTCGGCACCTACTGGGCCGTACGGCATTCGCCCTCGACGGCGCCGAGGTCTCCCACCCCCAGCTGTGCCGTCGTCTCCATGAGCGACCTCGTGAACGGGTGGCCGGGTGCGGTGAGGACCCGCTGGGCCGGCCCCTGTTCGACGAGTTCACCGGCGTCCAGGACGGCGATGCGGTGGGCCAGGGCGGCGGTGTCCAGGTCGTGGGTGATCAGGACGAGGGACAGGTCGTCGCGGTCGTGGAGCAGGGAGGTGAGGATGCCGAGGATGCCCCGGCGGGTGATCGGGTCGAGCCCGGAGGTGATCTCGTCGCAGATGAGGACGCGGGGCCGGGCGAGCAGGGCCCGGGCGAGGGCCGCGCGCTGGAGTTCGCCGCCGGAGAGCTGCCCGGGACGTCGGCGGACCAGGTCTTCGGGAAGGCCGAGACGGGTCAGTGTGGTCAGGGCCTCCCGCGTCGCGGCGGAGGTCTCGGTGCCGCGCAGGCGGATCGCGGTGCGGGCGATCTGATGCAGCACGGGGCGGTGTTCGTCGAAGGCGGCGCGCGCGTCCTGGAAGACGTACTGCACGGCGGCCAGTTGGGCACGGGTGCGGTTGCGCAGGCTGCGGGGGAGCGGGGTGTCGTCCAGGAGGATCTCGCCGTCGTGGTCGCGGTGGAGCCCGGCCAGACAGCGGGCCAGGGTGGTCTTGCCGCTGCCGGAGCGGCCGACGACGGCCAGGCTTTCGCCCGCGCGCAGATCGAGTTCGGGGACGCGCAGGACCTGGTTCGTGCCGCGTGCGGTGTCGCGGTGGTGGGCGGTCAGGTCGCGTAGCCGCAGGACGGTCCGGTCGGCGCCGGTCGCCTTGTGCGGCCGGGTGAACTCCGTTTCCCTGGCGAGGAGTTCGCGGGTCCAGTCGTGCCGGGGTGCGAGCAGGAGGTGTTGCGCCGGGCCGGATTCCACGATCCGGCCCGCCCGCATGACGATCACCTCGTCGGCGAGCGCTCGTACGACGTCCAGGTCGTGGCTGAGCAGGATGACGGCGATGCCGTGTGCGGCGACGGCCGCCAACTGGTCGACTACACGGCTCTTGGTCAGGGCGTCCTGGCCGGTGGTCGGTTCGTCGGCGACGATCGCCCGGGCGCCGAGCAACAGGGCCTGGGCGAGGACGGCGCGTTGCTGCTGGCCGCCGGAGAGCTGGTGCGGGTAGCGTCGCAACAGGGGCTCGGCGTGCGGGAGTTGGGCGTCGTCGAGGGCGCGCAGAACGCGTTCGCGGGCCGCTGCCCGGCGCCGGCCGCGGGGCAGATGGCGCACCTGGGCGCGGGCGATGTCCGTCAGGAGGGCGGAGACGCGGCGGGCGGGGTTGAGGGCGGTCGCCGGGTGCTGGGGGACGTAGCCGACCAGGCCGTCCGCCGCCAGGCGTACCTCGCCGGTGACATGGGCGCCCGGCGGGTACTCGCCGAGCAGGGCGAGGCCGGTGGTGGTCTTGCCGCTGCCCGAGGCACCGACCAGGGCGGTGACCTTGCCGGGGAGGGCCCTGAGGCTCACCGCGTCGACGATCGCCCTGCCGCCGACCTCGACGCGCAGGTCGCGGATCTCGGCCACGGGCGCGACGGAGGCGTCATCTACCCGGGTCGTCGTGCCGTCTGTGTGGTTCACGGGTGTGCTTCACTCCCTGCCCGGTCGCGGGCCTTCCTGGGCGCGACCGGGAGCGCGGTGCCCCGGCGCCGGTCACCGCGGCGGTCATTCGCGAGCGCGGCGTCGAACAGCAGGTTGGTGCCCATCGTCAGGGCGACGATCAGCAGGGCGGGCACGACGACGGCCCACGGCTGGACGAGCAGGCCGGTGCGGTTGCGGTCGACCATGACCGCCCAGTCGGCGGCGTCCGGGGCCACCCCGACACCGAGGAACGCGGCCGTCGCGACCAGGTACAGCACGCCGGTCAGCCGGATTCCGGCGTCGGCGGCCAGGGTGCGCGCCATGGAACGGCCGACGTATCCGACGGCCATGCGCCACCAGGTCTCACCCTGCATGCGCAGCGCCTCGACCGCGGGACGGGCGGCGGCCTCCGCGGCGGCGGCGCGCACGAGCCGGGCCGCGTCGGGCACGTTCACCAGCGCCACCAGCAGCGCCACGCCCACGGGGCCGGGGGAGAACACGGCCAGCAGGATCAGCAGGAGCGAGGGGACGGCGAGCAGGACGTCCAGGGGGCGCAGCAGCAGCTCCTCCAGCCAGCGGCGATGGGTGAGCGCACCGACCAGGCCGACGGGGAGCGCGACGAGATACGACAGGGCGGTCGCGGCGAGGGCGGTCAGCACGACCGGACGCCCGCCGTGCAGCACCTGCTGCCACACGTCCCGGCCCACGAAGTCGGTGCCGAGCCAGTGACCGTCGCCGACGGTGAAGGACGCCGTCCGCGGTCCTGGTTCGCCGGCCGACAGCGGGCCCAGCAGGGCGAGTACGAGAGGTACGGCGATGACCGTCAGACCGAGGGCGAAGCGGGTACCGCGTCGTGTCGTCATGCGGTCGCTCCCGCCCGGGGCGCGAACCGGTGGGTGACGAGATCCGCGCCCAGGTTCAGTACGACGGTGAGCACACCGAACACCACGGCGAGCCCCTGGACCACCGGCACGTCACGTTCGGCGACCGCGTTGAGCAGCACTGTGCCGAGTCCCGGGATCACGTAGAGCGCCTCCACGACGATGACGCCGCACAGCAGCCAGTCGATGGTGCGTGCGAGCTGCTGGGCGGCGGGGGCGAGGGCGCCCGGAAGGGCGTGGGTGTAGCGGATGCGGGCGCCGGAGATGCCGTAGCGGCGGGCCTGGGCGACGTAGGGGGAGGCGAGGGCGTCGATCATGCCGGCCCGCACCAGCCGGGACAGGGAGCAGACCGGGCGGGAGAGCAGGACCAGGACCGGCAGGACGAGTGCCGCCGGATGGCCGAGCAGGTCGGTGCCGTAGCCGACGGCGGTCGGTGGCAGCCAGCCCAGCCGCAGTGCGAGGACGCTCACCAGCAGCACGCCCAGGGCGAACTCGGGCACCGCGTACACGGCGAGCGTGGCCGAGCTGATCAGCCGGTCGGCGAGGCGCCCTTCGTGGCGGGCGGCGAGCACGCCGAGGCCGAAGCCGATCGGGACGAGCAGGGCGACGGTGAGCGTGGCCAGCACAAGGGTCGGGCCGAAGCCGTCGGCGAGGTACTGGGAGACCGGGCGGCCCGAGGCCAAAGAGGTGCCGAAGTCGCCGTGCAGAAGACCCGCCGCCCAGTCGGCGAGGCGTTCGTGGGCGGGCCGGTCCAGGTGCATGGCCTCGCGGATGGCGGCGATCCGGGCGGGGTCCGGCTGATCACCGGCGAGGGCCACCGCCGCGTCGCCCGGCAGCGCCTCGGTGAGCGCGAAGACCAGCAGCACCACGGCCACGGTCTGCACAGCGCCGAGGAACAGCCGCCGGGCGACGAAGGAACGCAGTGGGCTCACGCGATCCAGACCTTGTCGAAGCGGGCCCAGTCGAGCGTGTTGGCGGGAGCCTTGCTCTCAACCCCCTTCACCGTCCTGGCCGTTGCGATGATCCAGTCGGCGAACCCCCAGATGAGAAATCCGCCCTCGGTGTACAGGCGGCGCTGCATCCGTGCGTAGACGGCGGCGCGTTCGGCGGTGTCGCGGGTGGACTGGGCCTGCTCGTACAGGGCGTCGAAGTCCTTGTGCCGCCACTTGGTGGCGTTGGTGGTGGAGCCGGTCAGCAGGCGCTGGCTGATGTGGGCCTCGATGGGCATGGCGCCCGAGCGGTAGCAGGACAGGGTGCCGTTGTCGAGGATGTCGGCCCAGTAGGAGTCCTTGCTGCCCATCTTCACGTCGATGGTGACGCCCGCCTTCTTCGCCTGGTCGCGGAAGATGCTGGCGGCCTCGGTGAAACCGGCGGCGACGGCCGAGGTGTCCAGAGTGACCTTCAGGTTCTCGGCGCCGGCCTGCTTGAGCAGGGCGCGGGCCTTGTCGAGGTCCTGTTCGCGCTGGGGGAGGCCGTCGGCGTAGTACTCGTAGCCCTTGCCGAACAGGTCGTTGCCGATCACCCCCGCGCCGGACAGCGCGCCGTCGAGGAGTTCCTGGCGGTCCGCGATGAGGAAGAACGCCTCCCGGACCCGCTTGTCGTCGAAGGGGGCCCGGTCGGTCTTCATGCAGAACGCCTGCATGGCGCTGCCCTGGAGCCGGACGATGTCGATCTGGCCCTTGCCCTCGTAGGCCCGGGCGGTGGTGGGGTTGAGCTCGTGGGCGTACTCGACCTGGCCGCCCAGGAGGGCGTTGACGCGGGCGGACTCCTCGTTGGCGACCACGAACTCGACCTCGTCGAGGTGCGGGGCGCCCTCCCAGTAGTCGTCGTAGCGGCGGAAGACGGCGGAGCGGCCGGGGGCGAAGGAGACGAACCGGAAGGGGCCGGAGCCGACGGGCGCGGTGTCGAAGTCGGTGCCGGTGGCGTGCTCGGGGACGATGTAGGCGCCGAACGCGGCCAGGACGTTGGGGAATTCGGCGGTGGGCCGCTTCAGGACGAACTCGATGCTCCGCTCGCCGGTGGCGCGGCTGGCGTCGAGGTCGATGGGCTCCAGGGACGCCTTGGCGCGGAAGGCCTTCCCGGGATCGGCGATGCGCCGGTAGCTGTAGAGGACGTCGGCGGCGGTGACCGGCTTGCCGTCGTGGAAGGTCGCCTTGCGCAGGGTGATCTGCCAGCGGTCCAGGGTCTTGTTCGGCTCCCACTTCTCGGCGAGGCGGTGTTCGGCGGACAGGTCGGCGCCGTAGTCGGCGAGCTTGTCGTACAGGGCCTTGGCCCGGGCGGCGTCGGCGAAGAGGTTGGCCAGGTGCGGGTCGAGGGTCTCGCTGGCGCCACCGCCCGCGAACGCGGCCCGCAGCCGTCCGCCCTGCTTGGGTGTGCCGTCGCCCTTGGCGCCGGAGCCTTCGCCGCCGGAGTCGCCGCACCCGGTGAGGGCGAGCGCGCCGAGCGAGGCGGCGCCGGTGGCGGCGAGGAATCCGCGGCGGTGCAGGCCGGGAAGACGTCGGTCGTTCATGGATGTCCCTTGAAGTGTGGTGTCAGCGGGTGAAGTGCGATGTCAGCGGGTGGGGTGCAGACGCGCGACGAGATGCAGCCGGTCCGCGTCCGTCGTGTCACCGGGCAACCGGCCTTCCTGCCAGGGAAGGTCGGTGCGGGGGCCGGGCCCGTCGTGGAGTTCGAGGACGTCGAAGCCGTGCGCGGCCAGCAGATGGCGCAGCTCCTGCGGGAACAGCAGCCGCCACGCGGACCGCTGCTCGACCGGCTCCGCATCGTCGTCCGCGGTCCACACGCGGGTGCGGCGCAGGAGTTGGGCCGCACGGTCCACGGTGAGCTTGGTGCGGGACCGGTAGGTGGTGCCCTGCCAGGTGAAGGTGTTCACGGCAGGTGTGTCGAGCAGGTCGGTGCGGCCGAGGAAGTACGCGCCGTTGCGCATCTCCGCGACCAGGAGGCCACCGGGGGCCAGGGCGTGACGGCAGGACCGCAGGAACGCGTCGAGCTGGTCGTTGGTGTGGCAGTACAACAGGGCGCTGTCCAGGCACACGACGGCGTCGAACTCGCCCCGGCCCAGGTCGAATCCGTGCAGATCGGCGTGGACGTAGACGGGGCCGGGGTGGTGGACGCGGGCGTGGGCGAGCATCGCCTCGGAGACGTCGGCGCCGGTGACCGCGCGTCCGGCGCCGTGCAGATGGGCGGCGTCGCGGCCGGTGCCGCAGCCCATGTCGAGGACGCGCGGTCCCGCGCCGTGCCGCCGGAGGCAGTCCTCGGTCCAGCGCCCGGCCAGCCGGTCGGGGTCGGGGAAGCGGGCCTCGTACAGCGCGGGGTTGTCGGTGAGCAGGTTGTGCGCCGCGGTCGTGGACGTCATGTCGTGTCCCTCCTCAGACCGTTGCCGCTACGGCGGGCTCGGCAGGCGTCGGCAGCGACCCGAGCCGGCGCAGCCAGGCCACGCCCAGCGCGGAGGCCAGCCCGAACAGGGCGCAGCACGCCCACGGCAGCCAGCCGGCGTCGTCCCGCTGCCCGGTGTCCATGGCCCAGCCGACGACGGTGTTGCCGACGGCGGCGGCGATGCCGGAGACGACGTAGAAGATGCCGAAGTAGGTGCCGGTCAGCTCCGGACGGCCGAAGCCGGGGATGAGCTCCATCACGAACGGCTGGGCGATCATCACTCCCAGGTAGAGCAGCAGGGCGCCGACCAGGACGGGCAGTGCGCGCAGCGTCGCGTCGGCCGCGCCGTGCGGAGTGCCGGAGCCGGCCGTCACCAGCGCGGGCGGCACGAACGCCAGCGCCATGAGGCACAGGCCCGTCGCGATCCAACGCGCCCGGTCCCCGCGCTCCTTGAGGGCTCGGGTGATGCGCAGCTGGAGTGCCAGGTTGGCGAGGGTGCCGACGACGAAGACGAGTCCGGCGGCGCCGTCCCAGCCGGTGGCCTGCCGGGCGCCGTCCGGCAGCAGCAGGTACAGCTGGTTCTCCAGGGCGAACATGCCGACCATGGCGAGCGCGAAGGCGAGGAAGGCCCGGTTGCCCAGGACCTCGCGCCAGTCCCCGAGAACCGTGCCGTTGCCGGGCTCGACCTTCTGGGCCGGCAGCACGAGGGCCTGTGCGACGGTGAGGGCCGCGAAGATCCCGGCGGCGGTGAGTGCCGACGTACGGAAGTCCACGAGCAGCAGGGCGCTGCCCAGCAGCGGTCCGATCAGGGCGCCGGTGGTGGCGAACACGTTGAACAGGGCGAACGCCTCGGCCCTGCGCCCGTCGGCCTCCTGCGCGATGTAGGTGCGCACGGCGGGGTTGAACAAGGCTCCGGCGAGGCCGCTGAGGACGGACGCGGCGAGCAGCACGGCCAGGTGGTCGCCGAGCGCGAACAGGGCGAACCCGACGGTGCGCAGGGCACATCCGGCGATGATGACGCCGCGGGCACCGAGCCGGTCGGACGCCGAGCCGCCGATGATGAACAGCCCCTGCTGGCTGAGGTTGCGCACGCCCAGGACGATGCCGACGACAGCCGCCGACATGCCCAGGTTGTCGGTGAGATGCGTCGCGAGATAGGGGATGAGCAGATAGAAGCCGATGTTGACGCCGAGCTGGTTGACCAGCAGGAGCTGTACCGCGAGCGGAAAGCGCCGCATCTCACGCCACGTCCTCATACGCCCCCACCTCCTCGACTCCCAGTCCCGGAAGCTCACTTGCGCGCACGACACCGTGCTCGCCGCCGATGCCGGTCCACGGGTCGTGGGCCAGCAGCAGGTGCCCGTCGAGGTCCACCCAGCGGGCCCGGTCGGCGAGGTGGACGGCGGGCGCGAGGCCGAGGCTGCTGGCGGTCAGGCAGCCCAGCATCAGCTCCGTGCCGCTGCCCTCGATCAACTCGGCGATGCGCAGGGCCGCGTGGACCCCGCCGCACTTGGCGAGCTTGACGTTGACGCCATGGACGCGGCCGGCCAGACGGCGCACGTCCTCCAGGTCGACGGCGTCCTCGTCGGCGATGACCGGCAGCGGTGAGCGCTCGGCCAGCGCGCCCAGCGCTTCCGGTTCACCGGGCGCGACGGGCTGCTCGACGGCCTCGACGCCCAGGTCGGCGAACCGGGGCAGCAGCGCCTCGGCCCGCGCGACCGTCCAGGCGCCGTTGGGATCGAGCAACAGCCGGGCCCGGGGCGCCGCGTCGCGAATGACACGTACGCGCTCCACGTCGTCCTCCGGGTCGGGAGTCCCCGCCTTGACCTTGATGACCTCGAAGCCGTCCGCCGCGAGAGCGCGGGCCTGCGTGGCGGCGTGGGCCAGGGAAGTGATGCCGATGGTGCGCGCGGTGGCCGCGACCGGAGCCGCGGCGGCACCGAGCAGCCGGTGGACGGGGGAGCCCGCGCGCTTGCCGACGAGGTCCAGCAGTGCGGCCTCGACGGCGGCGGTCACGGCCGGGGGAGTGCCCGAACCTGCCGACTCGCCCGCCCGCAGGGCCTCCAGCGCGCTCTCGGGGTTGGGGAACCGGGTGACGTCCGCACCGGCGGTGGCCAGGAGACGTTCCAGACTCTCGGCGTCGAGCCCGTAGAAGACGCTGCTCACGGCTTCGCCGTGGCCACTGACGCCGTCGTGTTCGACGGTCAGCCACACGGCGTCGCGGGCGGTCATGGTCGAGCGGGAGATGCGCAGCGGCTCGGCGAGTGCGAGGCGTACGGTGCGCAGGCTGGCCTTCACAGGGTCCTTTCCGGGTGAGGTACGGGGTGAAGCACGGGCTGGGGCTGGGGTACGGCTTTGAGCGGGTCGGTGACGCGGGTGCAGCGCACCCAGCCGGTGGCCTCGGCCGCGCCGGGGTGCGGGATCTCGACGGGGCGGGCGGCCGCCGTCGTGAGGTCGAGGCCGTGGGCGGTGGCGAAGTCGTCGTCGTAGACGGTGCCGAGGTAGCGGTGCGGGCCGTCGGGGAAGACGGTGGCGACGACCGCGCCGGGATGGACCCGGGCGGCCCAGGCGGCGACACGGGCGACGGCGCCCGTGCTCCAGCCGCCGCTGACGAAGCTGCCGCGGGCCAGTCGGCGGCAGCTGTCCACGGCCTCGGCCGGGCCGACCCAGTGGACCTCGTCGAAGGCGTCGTAGGCGACATTGCGCGGATGGATGCTGCTGCCCAGACCACGCATCAGCCGCGGCCGGGCCGGCTGGCCGAAGATGGTGGAGCCGGTCGCGTCGACACCGATCAGCCGCAGCGCGGGCCAGCGCCGCCGCAGCGGGCCGATGATTCCCGCGCTGTGGCCGCCGGTGCCGACGCTGCACACCAGGACGTCCAGGTGGTCGAGCCGGTCGACTAGTTCGGCGGCGAGGGAGGCGTAACCGGCGCTGTTGTCGGGGTTGTTGTACTGATCCGGCCAGTACGCGCCGGGCAGCAGGGCGAGCAGCTCCCGCAGCCGGCCCAGCCGCGCGGCCTGCCAGCCGCCCTGGGCCGCCGGGCGGTCCACGATCTCCAGCCGAACGCCGTGAGCACGCAGCAACTGCCGCATGGACGGCTCCAGTTCACTGTCGCCCACCAGCACGACGGGATGACCGAGCATCTGGCCCGCGAAGGCGAGCCCGATGCCGAGCGTGCCCGAGGTCGACTCCACCACCGGTGCGCCGGGCCGCAGTTCGCCGCGCTCACGGGCGCCCAGCAGCATCGACACCGCGGCCCGCGCCTTCATCCCGCCCGCCGCGAGCCCTTCGAGCTTGGCCCAGAAGCCGGGCTGCGGGCCGGGCAGGTCGGCGGTGACGCGGACCAGCGGGGTGCGGCCGAGCAGAGTCAGCAGCTCCGGACGTTCCGGGCGGGCAGGGGCGAGTACGGTCGTGGTGGTCATCGCCCGCCCTCCGAGTCGGGGCCGCCGTAGCGGTGCACGGTGCCGGGACCGCCGTCGAGCCAGAAGAAGGGATACGGCTCGGCGCAGACCGCGTTCACCCCGTGGCCGAGGAAGCGGGGCAGGACGGCGCTGCCGCTCTGGGCGAACATCACCAGCTGCTTGCGGTGTGCCAGCGCGTACCGGCGCAGCGGCTCGAAGGTGTCGTTGCCCAGCGTCATCCCGGACACCAGCAGGGCGTCACACCCAGCGGCTCCGGCGAGCGCGTCGGTGACGACCGCCTCGCCCCACTCGGTCAGCCCGCCCTTGAGGTCGCAGGGCACATAGCGCAGGCCACGCGAACGCAGCGCGTCCAGAAGGGAGTTGACGACTCCCACCACCAACACGGTCGCGCCCGCGGGCAGATCGAGCAGGCTGACGACCGCCGTCGCCCGGGCCCTGGACTTCTCCAGCGACGTCCCGGCAGCCAGCGGCACCGGCCGCGCCCCGTTCGGCGGCGTGTGCGGCGAGACATGCATCAGATAGGCGTCCAGCGCCGCCACGCGCACCGCCGGCAGCGGATGCTCCAGCAGGTCGGCCACGCTCGCGCCCACACACTCCTCGACCGCGTGGTCGGGCAGCGCCCCGGGCTCGACCGCGCACGAGCCGACGGCCGAGCCGAGCCGCAGGCTGAGGACCTCGTTGCGGTAGCCGGTACCGCGCCCGTCGTGCCGTACCGCCTGCCGGGTGGTGAAGGCCACCGCGATGCGCTGCGCGGCCGGGTCCGGGCCCACCTCACCGGCGCGGACACCCGCCAGGAGCTCGTCGTACGTGGCGAATGCCGTGCGGACCACGCCGGTGACCGCGGTCATCGGATCACCAGCCCGGAGCGCAGCTCACCCAGCAGTGCCTCGACACGGTCGCGGGCGCCCAGCCCGTCGGCGTCGCCCGCCATGACGTGCCCGAGGTACTCGTTGTTGCTGCCCGCGACCGTCACCCGCTTGCCGGGCTCGGCGAGCTGCACCTCCAACACCCCTGCCGCGTCACGGATTTCGCCACCGTCCAGTGCGTCGAGCGTGCCCGAGATCTCCGGGACGAGGAAGCCGATGGCCGCGCTGCGCAGCCCGGTGTCGCCGCCCCGCAGGTCGGGCGCGCGGCCCAGGGAGACCTCCACGAACGCCGCGGCGAGATCGATGCCGGTCACATGACGGACCAGCTCGGTGATGCGGTTCCCGGCGGGCCGCGGATTGACCTCGACCACGCGCGGACCCGCGGAGGTCAGCTTGATCTCGGTGTGTGCCACCACCCCCTCGGTCAGACCGAGGGCCTTGAGCGCGGCCAGCGCGGTCTGCTCGGCGGCCTCGGCGTCGGCGGTCGGCAAGGCTGCCGGGAACATGTGCCCCGTCTCGATGAACGCGGGTGCCCCGCCGACGCTCTTGTCGGTCACGCCCACCACATGGACCGCGCCCGCGTGCGACACCGTCTCGACGCTCACCTCGGGCCCGTCCAGCAGCTCCTCGATCAGGACGGCGGGCGCCCGGCGCTGTCCGCGGGCATTGACCGGGAAGTCGGCCAGCACCCTTACGGCGGCGGCGAGTTGCGTCTCGTCGTCCACGCGACGCACGTACATGCCCGCGCACAGGTCGACCGGCTTGACGACCAGCGGGTAGCCGATCTCCAGCGCGGCCCGGGCGATGTCGGCCCACTCCTCGTGCACGGCGAAGCGCGGCCCGGGCACCCCCGCGTCGGCGAGGACCCGGCGGGTGGCGTCCTTGCGGCAGGCGTTCTCGACCGCCTCCGGGCTCGAACCCGGCAGGCCCAGCCGCCCGGCGATACGGGCCACGGTCGGCAGGTAGTAGTCGCAGGAGGTGATCACGCCGTCGAAGCGCAGCACCTCGTGCAGCCGCTCGATCTGCGGCAGCAGGGCCTCGGTGTCATTGGTGTCGGCGGTGAGTACGTTGCGGGCGCCGAGCAGCGGGTGCGCCGCCCCCTCGGGCGCCGAGCGGAGGTAGTGGTGCAGGTCACGGGTGAGGAACGAGAACTCGTGCCCGCCCTCCCGGATCGCCCGTGGCAGGAGCCTGCTCATAGATCCGACCCAGCTCTCGACCATCAGCAGATGAGCCACAACTCCCCTTTTCGTGCAGGTGGTTCAGGTGTCAGCGCAGCCCGGATGACCCTCGGGCGGGAGGGTCCGGGCCTTGCGCCCCGCACACGCTAGCGATAATCCTTTTCATTTACCCGTCCCTTATCGCGGCCACCCGGAGCCAGCCCCTTGCCCCCCTCCACTGCTTTGTCCCGCCCCCTCGCCGCCACGGTGGGCCTGCTTCCCCCCCCTCCCGAGCAGGCCATCCCTCCTGAGCAGGCCACCGCCCCCGAGACACAAACCCTCCACTTCGGTGCCTGCCCCGACTCCGTGCCGCGCCCCGCAGCCCCGGACCGCGTCGAGTGCGGGCGGATCAGCGTCCCCCTCGACTGGAACCACCACCGGGGACCACACATCGAGGTGGCGGTCTCCCGCGTCCCGGCCACCGGCACGCCCGCCGAACGCCGCGGCATCCTGCTGGTCAACCCCGGCGGCCCGGGCGGCTCGGGGCTGCCCTACGCGGTCACCAAGAGGGCCAAGTTCCCCGAGAGCGTGCGGCGTTCGTACGACGTCATCGGCTTCGACCCGCGCGGAGTCGGCCGCAGCGCACCGGCCGACTGCGGCGCGATGGGAGGCCTCTTCGACAGCCCGGGCGCCGACCCCGTACCCGTCGGACCCGCCGCGGAGAACGCCTACCTGGCGGGCCTGCGGAACACGGCCGACGACTGCGCGGCGGGCGCCGGCGACGTACTGCCGTACCTGTCGACGGAGCAGACCGTCCGCGACATGGACGCGATACGCACGGCACTCGGCGAACCCAGGACGAACTTCCTCGGCGTCTCCTACGGCACCTACCTCGGCGCGGCCTACGCCGCCCGCTTCCCGCACCGCACCGGCCGCATGGTCCTCGACAGCGTCGTCGGGCCCTGGGACTGGTACGACTTCGATGTCATCCAGAGCCGGGCGCTGCTGCGCCAGCGCGACACCTTCTTCGCCTGGACCGCCGCCCACCCGGACCGCTTCGTCCTCGGCGCCGACGCGCGGGCGGTACGCCGCGCCTACCTGCGCGTCCGCGAAGGGCTCACCGCCCGCCCGGTCGCCGGTTTCGGCCCGGCGGAGTTCGACCGCGCCGTCTACCGCGCTCTTGGCCGCACCGAACGCTGGACGGGCCTCGCCGACGGCCTGCGCACCTACCTGCGCGACGGCAGCCCCGACGGCCTCCGCCCCGCCGCCGCCTTCGACAGCCCCGACTCACGCACCTACGAAGCCGCCAACCGCATCGTCAAATGCGCCGACGCCCCCGCGCCCACCCCGCACCGGATCCTGTCGGACATCCGCCGCACCCGGCACCTCGACCCCCAGCCCGTCCTGACCGGCATGGAGGCCTCCACCTGCGCCTACTGGCAGCACCAGCCCTCCCACCGCACCCCACTCGGCAGCCCCGACGCCCCGCCCCTCCTGCTGGTGGCCTCCGCCCACGACCCCGTCACCCCGATCGAGGGAGCGCACCGACTGCGCCGCCTCCTGCCCGGCTCCCGCCTGGTCACCCTCGACAACGACTACTCCCACGGGGTCTTCGCGAGCCGCGGCAACGCCTGCGTCGACGAGACGACGGCGGCGTATCTCGTCGACGGGACGGTGCCGACGTCGGACGTGCGCTGCATGGGGCCCGGACTGCCCACGGGGCAGTGACCACGCTGCCCGGTTGTTCCTTCGAGGGTCCTCGGGTCAAGGCCCCTCGGGCCCGGGCCGGTGCGTCCATTCCTGGTCGAGGATGCTGAAGACCTCGGAGTCGCGCCAGCCGTCCCGGATCCGCGTGGTGTGCCGGTGTCGGCCCTCGTGGGTCATGCCGAGCCTGCCCAGCACCCGGGCCGATGCGACGTTGCGAGGGTCACAGGTGGCGTAGATCCGGTGCAGTCCTGTCAGTGTGAACCCCCTGTCGAGGAGTTCCGCGCCGATGGCTGTGCCCACGCCTCGCCCCCACACCCGGGGATGGACGAGATAGGAGATCTCGCCCTGGCGGTGGGTCAGGCTACGGACCTTCAGCTCGCCGATACCGACGAGTTCACCGTCGAGGCAGGCCGCGTACACGAACCTCGTCCGCGGGGACTGCGACCGGGCAGCCACCGCGCCTTGGGCGAAGTCCCGCGTCTGTTCCGCGGTGTTCGGCCCCCACGCCTGGTAGCGGCATGCCTCCGGCAGGCTGGCGAAGGCATGTACGGCGGGGCAGTCACCGACGACGAGCTCGCGTAGGGTCACCGAGGTGTTGATCACGGGCCGATCCTGTCAGGCCGGCGTCCCTTCGTACGGCCGGGGGGTCAGTCGGCGGTGCGGGGACGGGCGGCTGCGGTGTGGGGAGTGCTGAGGCGTTCCAGCAGGAGCCCTTCCCGGGTGGACCAGGGGCAGATGTCGACCTTGTCGGTCCCGCAGGCCTCCATGAGGGCTTGCGCGATGAGGGCTCCGGCCAGGGACTGTTCGGCGCGGTGCCGGGAGATGCCGGGCAGCTTGCCACGGCGGGACGGCTTCGCCCCCGCCAGCAGAGTGACCGAAGCGCGCAGTCGGGGCAGAGCCAGCTGCCGCCCGGTTCGCGGCGCCGTGCCCCGTGCCGCGGCGAGCCGGGCGAGCTGTTCGAAGGTCTTGGAGCAGGCCAGTACCCGCACGCCCGGTCCCGCCTGCGGCAGGTCGGGGACATCGGCCAGGGACTCACGCAGGAACTTCCGGATCTCGGCCAGACGGCGTTGGGACGTTACGACGCCACCGGGCAGCCAGTCCCGGGTGATCCTGCGCGCGCCCAGCGGCAGTGAGTGCACCGTGCGGGGCTGGTCCCCGGTGCCGGAGGCGATCTCCACGGTGCCGCCGCCGATGTCCAGGACGAGCAGGGGGCCGGCCGCCGGGCCCGCCCACTGGCGGGCGGCCACGTAGGCCAGCCGCGCCTCCTCCTCGCCGGTCAGCACGCGCAGACGGGTGCCCGTGGTGCGTGCCACACTCGCGATGATCGCGTCCCGGTTGGGGGCGTCCCGGATGACCGAGGTGGCGAACGCGAACACTTCCTGTCCGCGGAGAGGAGGGTTCGCGGCGACGGCCTCGGCCACCGCCCGCTCGATGCTCCTGACTCCGGCCCGGTCCAGCCGCCCCTTGCGGTCGAGGGTCTCGTGCAGCCTCAGCCGCACCTTGCGGGAGAACACCGGCTCCAGCACAGCACCCGGGCGCCGCCGCACCACCGTCAGCAGAGCACTGTGGCACCCGACATCGAGCACACCTGCCTGCCGCACCCCATCGCCTCCCCTGGTCCCGCGCCCGAACGGACCGGCCCTTCCCCGCCCCCTCGACCGCCCGGACGACGGCGCGAGGGACTCCGACCCATCGCGTGAGCATACCGTCACGGCTCGTGCGCCCTCCGTGCCATCCCCGGAGCGGCAGAGCGGCGGGGACGCGTACGGGCGGCGGCCACCTGCCGGATCCTGCGCCGTCACAGTCTTCGAGCCCACGCTGTGAGGGCGGCGCAACTGAACTTCCCACGCGGTCTAACAGGTCGGAAACCGGCGGCGACCGAGGTCGGACTAGCTTCGTGACCATGAGGTTGTGGACGCCAGTACGGCCGCTGCTCGGCACACTCGGCGCAGTCGGCAAAGGCATGGTCGGCAAGGGTGGTTCAGAGCGCCGCCACGGTGACGGAACGGCTCCGGAACGCCGGCCGATACCGGGCTGGCGCAGCATCAGAGGCCGTGTGGCGGTGGTCATCACGGTCCCCGTCTGTCTGCTGCTGGCGGTGGCCGGTATCGCCGTGGACGGCCGCGCCGAGGCACTCGGAGATGCGCGGACGACCCGTGCCGAGGTCGGCCTCAGCCTGCGCATCCAGGCCCTGGTGCACCAGCTGCAACGCGAACGCGGCCTGACCAACGGCCTGTTGGGCGGTGAGGAGGAGTTCCGCACCTCACTCGCCGCCACCCGTAAGCGCGTTGACACTGAGCTGCGCGGAATGCGCTCCGAAAGCGCGGTCGAGAATGTCATCCAGCAGCACCTGCGGCGCCTGGCGGGCATCCGCGCCGCCGCCGACGAGGGCGACGCCGACCCGGCCGCGACCCTCGCCTTCTACACGCGCGCCGTCGATGCCCTGAACGCCGTCGATCCGGTGGCGGAGACCGCGACGGGCGCCGACCGTCAACTGCGGGACGGCCTGGCGGCGTTGCGGGAACTGGCCGCGGGTAAGGAGTCCGTCGCTCTCGAACGCGGGCTCCTCAACGGCGTGTTCGCCCAAGGCGCCTTCCGAGGGCCCGGGTACGTCGACTTCACCGAGGTACGCGCCACACGCGTCGCCGCCCTCGCCCGCTTCCGGCAGGTCGCCACCACATCCCAGCGCGAGGCCCTGAAGAACGCCTTCGCCACCCGGGACGCCCAACGCGCCGCCGCCTACGAGAAACAGGCGGAAGGCGCCGCCGACGGCTCCGCGCTGCGCGTCGACGCCGGCACCTGGTGGGACGCGATGACCGTACTCGTCGATGACCTGTACACCGTCCAGCGGTCGGTCGGTGACGCCGTACGGGATCGGGCCGACCAGCTCAGCCACGACGCCGAGCGGGCCCTCGCCGCCTACCTCGCGGCGGGAACGCTCATGGCCGCCCTCGTCGCGGGGCTCGCCGCCTTCGCCTCGCGTTCCCTCACCCGCCCGCTCGGCGCGCTCGCCGAGGCCGCCCACGACGTGGCTCGGCAGCGGCTGCCCGAGGCCGTCGCCCGGATCCAGGAATCCCCGCCGGACCAGGCGGACTTCCTCCGCCCGCCGGATGTCCCGGCCACCCCCGAACGGCAGTTGGGCGGCGCCGCGGAGATCGCCGCGGTCGCCGCATCCCTCTACCAGGTGGAAAGCACCGCACTCCAACTGGCCGCCCAGCAGGCCGGCCTGCGCCGCAACACCACCGAATCGCTCGCCAATCTCGGCCGCCGCAGCCAGAACCTCGTGCGTCGCCAGCTCAGCCTCATCACCCGACTGGAACGCAAGGAGCTCGACCCGGACGCCCTCGCCGAGCTCTTCGAACTCGACCACCTCGCCACCCGTATGCGGCGCAACGCCGAAAGCCTGCTGGTCCTGGCCGGGCAGAATCCGCCGCGGCCCACAGCGGCATCCGCCGGCGGCCTGGAAGTCGTCCAGTCCGCCGTCGCCGAGGTGGAACAGTACCGGCGGGTCATGATCGCGACCGTGGAGCCGGTGCGGGTACGCGGGCACGCGGTCGCCGACGTCGCCCACCTCCTCGCCGAACTCATCGAGAACGGGCTGACCTTCTCGCCACCGACCGAACCGGTCGAGGTGCACGGCTGGTACGACACCGAGGACGACACGTACAGCTTCGCCGTCGTCGACCACGGCGTCGGCATGTCCGAGGCCGACAAGGAACGCGCCAACGCCCGCCTCCGCGATCCCGGCGAAGAGGCCCTCCTCGCCGCGCCCACCCGGTTCCTCGGCCACCTCGTCGTCGGCCGGCTCGCCCACCGCCTGGGGGAAGGCGCCCAGGTCCACCTCTTCGACACTCCGGGCGGCGGCCTGTCCGCACTCCTCGCGCTCCCCGGGCGTCTGCTCGCCCCCGTGGAAGACCCCTCCGCC
>NZ_JABERD010000102.1 GCF_013044505.1 Streptomyces sp. S3(2020)
GGTGGGGGATCGGGATGGCAATCAAGGCCCAGACAGACCGGCTACGCCCCCAGCGCCCGCGACACCGTATAGATCAGCAACCCCGCCAACGAACCCACCACCGTCCCGTTGATCCGGATGAACTGCAGATCCCGTCCGATATGAGCCTCGATCTTCCTCGTCGTGTGCTCGGCGTCCCAGCCCGCCACCGTGTCCGTGATGAGCAGGGTGATCTCACGGCGGTACGTCGTCACCACGTACACCGCCGCGCCCTCGACCCATCCGTCGACCTTGGCCTGCAACCGGGGTTCCACGGCCATCCGTGCCCCCAGCGAGAGCAGCGACGCCCGCACCCGGAGCCGTAGCTCACTGCGCTCGTCCTCGGCGGCGGACACGATCATCGACCGTACGGCGGTCCAGGCGGAGGCGATCAGGTCCTGGACCTCGCCGCGTCCGAGGACCTCACCCTTGAGGCGCTCGACGCGCGCGCGGGTGTCGGTGTCGGACTGGAGGTCCGAGGCGAAGTCGGTCAGGAAGCGGTCCAGCGCGCCCCGTGCCGGGTGCGAGGGCATGTCCCGCATCTCCGTCACGAACCGCAGCAGCTCCTTGTAGACGCGTTCGCCGACCTTCTTGTCGACGAATCGGGGGGTCCAGCCGGGCGCGCCGCCCTGCACCGCGTCCATGACCTGCTCGTCGTGGAGCACGAGCCAGTCGTGGGCCCTGGTCACCACCAGGTCGACGACCCGTCGGTGTCCGCCGTCCGCGACGATCTTCTCCAGCATCTTGCCGATGCCCGGCGCGATCTCCTGCGCGTCGGCCCGCCGGGTGATCGCCTCTCCCACGACCGCCTGCACGTCGGAGTCCCGCAGCACGGTCAGCGCCCCGCGCAGTGCCGCGGAGAGCTCCGCCGTCACCCGGTCGGCGTGCTCGGGCTCGGCGAGCCAGGCGCCGAGGCGGCTGCCGATGCCCACCGCCCGCAGCCGCTGGCGTACGACGTCCTCGGAGAGGAAGTTCTCCCCGACGAACTCCCCGAGGGAGACGCCGAGTTGGTCCTTCTTGTTCGGGATGATCGCGGTGTGCGGGATGGGCAGCCCGAGCGGGTGGCGGAAGAGGGCCGTGACCGCGAACCAGTCCGCCAGCGCACCCACCATCCCCGCCTCGGCGGCCGCGGCGACATAGCCCGCCCACGCACCCGCGCCGTGCCCGGAGGCCACTTTGGCGAGCACGTACACGACCGCCACGAACAGCAGCAGCCCGGCCGCCGTGAGCTTCATCCGGCGTACGCCGCGCTGCTTCTCCTCGTCGGCGGCGCTGAACGCGGTCATCGCCCGGTTACCGGCGGCGGCCGGGCGGGCATGCTGCTCTACGTCAGCGGTATCCGATTCGTCTGGTTTCGTGCGTTCCGGTTTCGTGCGTTCCATCCACTCCACCCGTTCGTGATCCCCGTGCACATTGTCCCTTCCTGACCGACTCCTGGAACGGAACAGGAGTTCCCGGCGTCTGTCAGGCAGGGAGGCGGGGGGTCCGATCGAGCACCCCTGCCCCATGACGCATCATTAGGTGATCACATCGGAGCCTCGGGCTCCCATCCACCCGAGGAGACCGCACCGCATGACCAGGAAGAGTGGTTATGCCCTGCTTTCCGCGATGGTCGCCCTGATCGTGGCGCTCTCCGCCGCCATATACGTCGGTGTCGCCGCCGACGACGGCAGCACCCACAAGCGCACCACCGTCACCCAGGGCGCCGAGCCCGGCACCGAGACCGAGGGCATGGCGGGCCGCTCGGTGCGCAATGTCGTACACGCCTCCATCAGCGGTACGAGTGCCCGCATCACGCTCTCCAACCTGTACGGCCAGTCGCCGCTGACCGTCACCCACGCGTCGATCGCCGTCGCCGCGGGCAGCGACACGGCCGCCGCGACCGCGGAGACGATGCGGCGCCTCACCTTCGGCGGCAACACCACGGTCGTGGTCCCGGCCGGCGGCCAGGTCATGAGCGACGCGGTCCGCATCGCCATCGCCCACGGCAGTGACGTCCTGGTCACCACGTACTCCCCCACCGGCTCCGGGCCGGTCACCTACCACCCGCACGCCCGCCAGATCTCCTACGCCGCCGACGGCGACCTCACCGAGGACGTGACGGGGACGGCGTACACCGAACAGACCCCGTACTGGCGCTACCTGACCGCGCTGGACGTGCTGAGCAACGAGTCCGACGGCACGGTCGTGGTCCTCGGCGACTCGCTGACCGACGGCATCACCTCCACCGAGGGCGCCAACCACCGCTGGACCGACGTCCTTTCCGACCGGCTGCGCACCGCGGTCGAGGCCGGCCGCGACCTGCCCCGCTACAGCGTCGTCAACCAGGGCATCAGCGGCAACCAGGTCCTCGCCAACGGTCTCGGCCGCCCCGCCGACAACCAGAGCGGCCTGGGCCGCTTCGGCCGGGACGTGCTCGGCCGGACGAACGTGAAGGTCGTCGTCATCGACCTCGGCGTCAACGACATCCTCCGCAACCCGGCCCTCGCCGACCCCGACAAGATCCTCGACGGCCTGCGCACGATGGTCCGCCAGGCCCACTCCCGCGGCATCAAGGTCGTCGGCGCGACCCTGATGCCCTTCCAGGGCCACCGCGGCTACACGGGTGCCAGGGAGGACGTCCGGCAGCGGATCAACGCCGCGATCCGCGACGGCAAGGTCTACGACGCCGTAGTCGACTTCGACGAGGCGCTCAGGGACCCGTACAACCCGCGGAGGCTGCGGTCCGACTACGACTCGGGGGACCGTCTCCACCCGAGCGACAAGGGGTACGCGCGGATGGCGGAGGTCTTCGACCTGGAGGACCTGAAGGGCTCGGCGCCGGCGCGGCTCTAGGGCGCTTCTGATGGATCTTGGTCGGCCTCCGGGCAACCGGTCCGCCCGACGCGGGGCACGTCATGAGGCACCGGCCGTCTCTCCGGGCTCACCTGTTCCAGCCCCGGGGCGGCTTCAAGATTCGCCAGAAGCGCTCTAGTCGTCGCGCCGGTCCCGGTCACGGCGGTCGTGCCGGTCGCGGTGGTCGTGGCGGTCCCGGCGGTCGCGTCGGTCGCCCATCAGGTCGCGGTGTCCGTCCAGCAGCCGCCGGTGCGCGTCCTGCACGTCCTCACGGAACGACTCGTGCAGCTCCCGCATGGACTCCTTCCGGTCCAGCCGCTCCTGCTTCCGCTCGGCCCGCAGCCGCTGCCGCTCCGCCTTGGTCAGCTTCCGTTCGACGCCGACTCCGCCCCAGAAGGCGAACCCGGTGACGACCACGCGCGGGGCGCCCGGATCCCCCGGCACACCCTCCTCGCGCTGGTCGAAGCCGCCCATGATGCCGATCCCGCGCACCACGACCTCGACGCCGGGCGGAACGATCACATTCATCCCGCCCATGATCGCCACGCAGTTGATCACGACCTCACCGTCGGCGAAGTTCGCCTCGCGCAGATCGATCTCACCGCCGCCCCAGAACGCGAAGCCGTTGAACCGCCTCGGCACGGTCCAGCGACCCCGCCGCTGGAACCCGGACATGACGGCGACGGCCCACGTCGAGGACCCCTCGCCACCCGTGATCCGGGATGCCCAACTCCCGTCCGCGACCGGCTCCTTGATCAGGTTCACCGCCGGGCCCGGCGCGGTCGGCAGATCCCGGGTGATCGGTGTCAGCTCGCCGTACGTCCGCGCCTTGAACGTCGCCTCCAGCCGCTCCTCGAACTCCTCCATGTCGAGCCGGCCGTCCGCGAGAGCGTCCCGCAGGACCTCGGCCACTTGCTCACGGTCGGCGTCGGAGGCACGAAGTTCCGGGAGTTCGTCCGTCATGCAATCAGCCTACGAGTTCGAACGCCGCCGCACTATGCGGTGGCCCGCTCCGGCGGGGATTTGGGGGTGTCCCCCATTGAACGCAGCATTTTGGCGATCACCGCCTCGATGTCCGGCTCCCGCACCGACAGGTCCACCAGCGGATACTCCGCCGCGATCCGCGCCACCAGCGGTGCCGCCGACTCCGACGCGGGGAAGGCGAGCCACTGGCGCGGCCCCTCCACCCGGACGACCCTCGCGGGCGCCGGTGCCTCGATCGGCGGCAGCTCCCGCTCCAGGTCCACCACCAGCGTCCGCTCGCTCTCCCCCGCCTCGTGCAGACCGGCGAGCGGACCGTCGTACATCAGACGACCGTGGTCGATCACCATCACCCGTGAGCAGAGCTGCTCGATGTCCTGGAGGTCGTGCGTGGTCAGCAGGACGGTCGTGCCGTTCTCGGAGTTCAACTCCCGCAGAAAACCCCGCACCTTGGCCTTGGAGATGACGTCGAGGCCGATCGTCGGCTCGTCCAGGTACAGCACCTCGGGGTCGTGCAGCAGCGCCGCCGCGATGTCGCCGCGCATCCGCTGGCCGAGCGAGAGCTGTCGTACGGGCACGTCCAACAGGTCGGCCAGTTCCAGGAGTTCGACGCAGCGGTCGAGGTTCTCGCGGTAGCGGGCGTCCGGGATCCGGTACATGCGGTGCATCAGCTTGTACGAGTCGATCAGCGGCAGGTCCCACCACAGCGTCGTGCGCTGTCCGAACACCACGCCGATCCGGTGCGCGAGCCGCGACCGCTCCCGGGACGGGTCGATACCCGCCACCCGCAGCCGCCCCCCGCTCGGCGTCAGGATGCCCGTCAGCATCTTGATCGTGGTCGACTTCCCGGCGCCGTTCGGCCCGATGTAGCCGACCATCTCGCCCCGCGCCACCCGGAAGGAGATCGAGTCGACGGCCCGCACCTCACGCCGCTCCCGCTTCAGGAACCCGGTCTTCCTGCGCACGTCGAAGACCTTCTCGACACGGTCCAGCTCGATGAAGGCAGCGTCTTCCATGACCCCTCAGTTCCCCGTTCAGTTCCCCGTGCTCTGATACGTCCGCAACCCGGCCCGCCACGCCAGCCCCGCCAGCGCACAACACGCCACCGCCACCAGCGGCGACAGGAACGCCACCCACTGGGGCAGCCCGAGCGGCAGCGGCACCCCCAGCACATACGTCGCCGGCAGCCAGTTGACGAAGGCCAGCGGGAACACGAAGGTCACCCCGCGCACCAGTTCCGTCGCGAACACCGTCGGCGGGTACTGGAGCATCGTCGTACCGCCGTACGTGAACGCGTTCTGCACCTCGGAGGCGTCCTTCGCCACGAACTGGAAGGCCGCGCCCGCGATGAACACCGCACCGAAGATCCCGGCACCGCTCAGGATCATCACCGGCATCAGCAGCAGCTTCAGCGGCGTCCAGTCGATGTCGACCGTGGCCAGCCCGTAGACCAGCACCATCACGCCCTGGGTGATCCGGCCGAGGCGCCGCAGCCCGAACTGGTCCGCCGCCATCTGCGCGAGCACCGGCGCCGGACGCACCAGCAACGTGTCCAGCGTGCCGTCGCGCACCCGCCGGCCCAGCTTCTCCATCGAGCCGAGCAGCAGATCGGCGAGGCCGAACGCGGTGCTGGACAGCCCGTACAGGAAGGCGACTTGAGGCAGTGTGTAGCCGCCGAGCGCGTCGACGCGGGAGAACATCAGCATGATCGCGACGAAGTCGAGCGCGGTCGCCGTGAAGTTGCCCAGCGTGGTCATGAGGAAGGAGGCCCGGTAGGCCATCGTGGAGCGGATCCACATCGCGGAGATCATCCGATAGACACGCAGTCCGTCGACGACCCTGCCGCCGCCGCTCCCGGTCACGGAACCCGTCTCAGCCACCCTGCACCACCACCCGCCGCGTCGCCGCCCCCTGCACCATCCGCCCGGCCCCCAGCAGCAGCACCGCCCACATCGCCTGGAAGGCGTACGTGCCCAGCGGATCGGCGTGCCCCATCAGCACATCCGCGGGCGCCTGGAGCAGCGACGACCACGGCAGGGCCCGTACGACCTCGCCGAGCACGCCCGGGAAGACGTTCAGCGGCAGGATCATCCCCGAGCAGAACCACCCGACGAACATCACCATCTGCGCCACCCCCGTGCCGTCGAGCAGCCAGAACGCGCTCAGCGCCACCAGGTACCGGATCCCGAAACTGACCAGCATCGCCAGCAGCACCGCGCCGAGGAACGCCGTCCACGAGGACACGTCCGTCGGCAGCGCGAGGTCGAAGACCAGCGCCCCGAACACGAAGGGGAGCACCCCGCGGCCCAGCAGTTCGAACCCCGCCCGGCCCAAGTCGGCGGCGAGCCACCACAGTTGGAGATCGGCGGGGCGGTACAGGTCGATCGCGATGTCACCCGTACGGATACGCTCCATGAGTTCGCTCTCGACGCCCCCGCCGCCGTTGGCGAGTGTCTTGAACAGAGACTGGCCGATCCACACATAGGTGACGGCCTGCGCCAGGTCGTACCCGCCCAGGTGCGGCTTCTCGTCCCACAACGCGGTGTAGGTGTACACGAGAATCAGCCCGAACACCGTATTGGTGAACACCCCGGCCGCGGTGGCCGCCCGATAGGTCGCGTACCGTCTGAATCCGCCCGCCGCGACGGCCAGGTACAACCGCCCCGAACCCATCAGCTCCAGCCCTCCTCGGACCCGCCCGGACACCGAAGCGCAGGAGCCTAGCCCCCCGGTGGTGACGGATGCCACCCATTTTCCGGGCAGACGCGCGCCGCTCATCGGGAACGGAACGCAGGGTGCGACAGTCTTCATCCAGGGGCGCAGAAGACGTACGAGGGCGTACGGCGACGTACGACGTAAAAGCGTGAAACAGGAGTCCGTGCACGACATGAGCGACGAGCCGCAGCCGCAGCAGCCGAACCAGGGCTGGGCACCCAGAGAACCCCAGGCGGCCGAAGAGCCCGGCGGGACGAACGGGAAGAAGCCCAAGCGGCCCAAGCGGACCGGATGGCGGCGGATCATCCCCACCTGGCGCATGGTGCTCGGCACCTTCGTCCTCGGGATACTGCTGCTGATCGGCCTGTTCTTCCTCGGCTACTCGCTGGTGAAGATCCCGCCCGCCAACGCCCTCGCCACCAAGCAGTCCAACGTCTACCTCTACGCGGACGGCAGCCAACTCGCCCGCGACGGCGAGGTCAACCGCGAGAACGTCGGCCTCTCCCAGGTCTCCGTGGCGGCCCAGCACGCCGTACTGGCCGCCGAGGACCGCGACTTCTACTCCGAGTCGGCGATCGACCCCAAGGCGATGCTGCGCGCCGGCTGGAACACCGCCACCGGCAAGGGCACCCAGTCCGGCTCCACGATCACCCAGCAGTACGTGAAGAACTACTACCTGGCGCAGGAGCAGACCGTCACCCGCAAGGTGAAGGAGTTCTTCATCTCGATCAAGCTGGACCGGGAGAAGTCCAAGGCCGAGATCCTGGAGGGCTACCTCAACACCAGCTACTTCGGCCGCAATTCCTACGGCATCCAGGCCGCCGCCCAGGCCTACTACGGCAAGGACGCCACCGACCTCACCGCCGCCCAGGGCGCCTACCTCGCCGCGCTGCTCAACGCGCCCAGCGAGTACGACGTCGTCGCCCACCCCGAGAACAAGTCGGCCGCCGTCGCCCGTTGGGACTACGTCCTGGACGGCATGGTCAAGGAGGGCTGGCTCAAGCAGTCCGAGCGCGCCGGCCTGAAGTTCCCGATGCCGAAGGAGGCCACCGTCTCCACCGGCATGTCCGGGCAGCGCGGCTACCTCGTCAACGCCGTCAACGACTACCTGGCCGAGAACAAGATCCTCACCGCGGACGAGCTGGACGCCGGCGGCTACCGCATCACCACCACGTTCCAGAAGAGCAAGCAGGACGCCTTCGTCGACGCCGTCAACGACAAGCTGATGGACAAGCTCGACAAGAAGAACCGCAAGGTCGACACCTACGTCCGAGCGGGCGGCGCCGCCGTCGACCCGAAGACCGGGCAGGTCGTCGCCATGTACGGCGGCATCGACTACGTCAAGCAGTACACGAACAACGCCACCCGCCGGGACTTCCAGGTCGGCTCCACCTTCAAGCCCTTCGTGTTCACCTCGGCCGTCCAGAACGAGTCCACCACGCAGGACGGCCGCACCATCACCCCGAACACGATCTACGACGGCACCAACAAGCGCCCCGTCGAGGGCTGGACCGGCGGCTCCTACGACCCGGCCAACGAGGACGACGTGTCCTACGGCGACATCACCGTGCGCACCGCCACCGACAAGTCGGTGAACTCGGTGTACGCGCAGATGGCCGTGGACGTGGGCTCCGACAAGGTCAAGGACACCGCGGTCGCCCTCGGCATCCCCTCCGACACCCCCGACCTGACCGCGTCGCCCTCCATCGCGCTCGGCGTGAACACCGCCAGCGTCCTCGACATGGCGGAGTCGTACGCCACGCTCGCCAACCACGGCAAGCACGGCGCGTACACCCTGATCAAGACCATCACCCGGGACGGCAAGGACGTCGTGGAGCTGCCGGAACACAAGAGCACCCAGGCGGTCTCCCGCCAGGCCGCCGACACCACGACGTCGATCCTCCAGAGCGTCGTGGAGAACGGCACCGCCACCGCCGCCCAGGCCGCCGACCGCCCGGCGGCCGGCAAGACCGGCACCGCCGAGGAGGACCAGGCCGCCTGGTTCGCCGGCTACACCCCCGACCTCGCCACCGTCGTCGCGGTGATGGGCCAGGACCCGGTCACCGCCAAGCACAAGTCGCTCTACGGCGTGATGGGCCTGCCGCGCATCAACGGCGGCGGGGCGCCCACCGAGATCTGGTCCCAGTTCACCAAGGCTGCCCTGAAGGGCAAGACCGCCAGTGAGTTCGACCTCGAACTCCAGGAGGGCGCCGACGTCGTCGAGACCCCGACGCAGGAGCCGACCTTCGAACCCCCGGACGACACCGAGGGCCAGGACAACGGCGGCACGACCGACGGCGGCCAGGACACGGGCGGCCAGACCGACGGCGGCACGACGGGCGACACCACGACGACCGGCGGTACGACGGGCGACACCACCACGGGTGGCACGACCGGCGACACCACCACCACGGGCGGGACGACCGGCGACACGACCACCACCGGTGGCACGACAGGGGACACGACCACCGGCGGCACGACGGGGGACACGACCACCGGCGGTACGACGACCGGTACGACAGGCGACACCACGGCGGGCGGGGGCCCACCCACAACTCAGTGACCGGACGTCGCCTTCAGCCCGACGACAGCGACGAGCAGCAGACATACGAAGAAGATCCGGGCGGCGGTCGCCGGCTCCCCCAGCACCACCATGCCGAGCACCGCCGCCCCGGCGGCCCCGATACCCACCCACACGCCATAGGCGGTACCGATGGGAAGGGTCTTCGCGGCGTGGGACAGCAGCAGCATGCTCGCGACGATCCCGGCACCGGTGAGCAGACTGGGGACCAGCCGGGTGAAACCGTCGGTGTACTTCATACCGATCGACCAGCCGACCTCGAGCAGACCGGCGACGACGAGCAGAACCCAGGCCATGACAGGCACCTCCGAGACGCGGATTTCTTCACGGGTGCGTCGTCTTTGCTTTTCAGCCCGGTACGGCGCGTCTCGTCGGGTCGTCCTTCCAAAATAGCAAAGGAACAGCAAAAGGGGCTGGTGACGATGGTCACCAGCCCCTTCCGGCTTCGAATTACAGGTACAGCCCAGTCGAGTCCTCGGACCCCTCGAACCGGTCCGCGGCCACGGCATGCAGATCACGCTCGCGCATGAGCACATAGGCGACGCCCCGCACCTCGACCTCGGCACGGTCCTCGGGGTCGTACAGAACGCGGTCCCCCGGCTCGACGGTCCGGACGTTCTGCCCGACCGCGACGACATCGGCCCAGGCCAGCCGCTTGCCGACGGCCGCGGTGGCGGGAATGAGGATGCCGCCCCCGGAACGCCGCTCGCCCTCACCGGCGTCCTGCCGCACGAGCACACGGTCGTGCAGCATCCGGATGGGCAGCTTGTCGTGCGGGGTGTTGTCTCTGTTGGCGCTCACGGCTGAGAACCTACCTGCCTGAGAGGTGTATGTACGCGCCCGGGTCAGCCCTTACGCCTTACGACGCCGGGCGCCCAGGGCGAGCAGCCCCACGAGCCCGACGGCGACGAGCGCGACGGGAATGACACGCTCCAGACGCGGGGCACCGTCACCGTCGACGAACTGGGCCTTGGTGTTGCTGACGGCCCGGTTGACGCCGACGTAGGCCCGCCCGAGCGTGTGGTCGATGTTCGACACGACCTTGGCCTTGGCGTCGCCGACGATCGTCTTCGGGTGCACCCGCACCCCGATCTCGTCGAGCGTCTCGGCCAGGTTCTCGCGGCGGCGCTTGATGTCCGCCTCGATCTGCGCCGGGGTTCTGGTGTCCGACGTGTCCGCCACCGTACGGCCTCCGAGGTGTCAGTCGATGTCTGTCGATGCTGTTCCGGACAGTCTGTCAGTTGTCCGGGCGACCGCACTGTCGGCACCCCCGGTTAGGCTGGCCCGATGAGCGAGCGACTCCAGCCCGGGGACGTGGCCCCCGCCTTCACCCTCCCCGACGCCGACGGCAATGACGTGTCCCTCTCGGACCGCAAAGGCCGCAAGGTCATCGTCTACTTCTACCCCGCGGCCCTGACCCCCGGCTGCACGAAGCAGGCCTGCGACTTCACGGACAACCTGGAGGTGCTGGCCGGCGCGGGGTACGACGTCATCGGCATCTCCCCCGACAAGCCCGAGAAGCTGGCCAAGTTCCGCGAGAAGGAGTCCCTCAAGGTCACCTTGCTGGCGGACGAGGACAAGACCGTCCTCGACGCCTACGCCGCCTTCGGCGAGAAGAAGAACTACGGCAAGACCTACATGGGCGTCATCCGCTCCACGATCGTCGTGGACGAGGAGGGCAAGGTCGAACACGCCTTCTACAACGTCCGGGCGACAGGCCATGTCGCGAAGATCATCAAGGACCTGGGCATCTGACACCCCCACTTCCGCGGACCGAGCGGCCCACACCGGGATGACCTGGTGCGGGCCGCGAACGGGTGGCCGAGTGCGGCACCGCCCCCGAGCGGCTCGGCAAGCCCATGACGCTGGAGGTCGATCACATCAGCGGGCCTGGAGCGACCACCGGCGGGAGAATCTGCGGCTGCTGTGTCCCAACTGCCACACGATCACGGCCACCTGATGCCGAGGCGGGCGCAGAGCCCGCCAGGTGCTCGAATACGGGACCGCCTCGCCGGGTAGCATGAGCGCGCGGGCGGCCGTGGCGGAATTGGCCTACGCGCAGCACTTAGGATGCTGTGGGAGAAATCCCTTGAGGGTTCGAGTCCCTCCGGCCGCACACCTTTGATTCGAAGGTCCATCCCTACCGGGTGGACCTTCGCTGCTGTCAGCCCAACAGCTCCCGCACCACCGGCACCAACCCCCGGAACGCCTGGCCTCGATGGCTGATCGCGTTCTTCTCCTCAGCCGTGAGCTCGGCGCAGGTTCTCGTGTCCCCCTCCGGCTGGAGGATCGGGTCGTAGCCGAAGCCGTTCGTGCCGGTCGGGGTGTGGCGGAGCAGGCCTCGTAGGCGGCCCTCGACCACCCGTTCCGTGCCGTCCGGCAGGGCAAGGGCCGCCGCGCAGGCGAAGTGGGCGCCTCGGTGTTCGTCCGCGATGTCCGACAGTTGGGCCAGGAGCAACTCCAGGTTGGCGCTGTCGTCGCCGTGCTTGCCCGCCCAGCGGGCCGAGAAGATGCCGGGGGCGCCGTTCAGGACGTCCACGCAGAGGCCCGAGTCGTCGGCGACCGCCGGCAAGCCCGTTGCCCGGGCGAGGGCGTGGGCCTTCAGGAGGGCGTTCTCGGCGAAGGTGACGCCGGTTTCTTTGACGTCCGGGATCTCCGGGTACGCGTCCGCGCCGACGAGGTCGTGGGGCAGGCCCGCGTCGGCGAGGATGGCGTGGAGTTCGGTGATTTTCCCGGCGTTGCGGGTGGCGAGGATCAGGCGGGTCATGCCCCTCAGTATCCCGGGCCCGGCCCTCCCCCGCTTACGACGTGCAGACCTTCGTCAGTTCGCCCGCCGCGTCCGTGATGGGGGTGAGGTCGGGCGTCTCGTCGCCGTTCTCGACGGCCGTACGGACGTTGCCCACCGCCTCGTTGAGGTTGTCGACGGCCTTGTTGACGTCGGCGTTGTCGGTCTTGTCGCCGATCTCGTCGAGGTTCTTGTCGATGGAGGCGAGGGACTCCTCGATCTGTGTCGGGTCGTTGGACGCGTTCTCGACCGCCTGCTGGAGGTCCACGACGCTGTCGGCCACGGCTTCGGCGGTCTGGACGCAGTCCAGTGCCTTGCTGACCGCGTCGCAGCCGGTGGTCAGGCCGACCGTCAGTCCTACCGCCGCTACGACTGCGGCGATCGCGGTGCCTCGACGGCGTCGGCTCTCGGCCATGGTGATGATCCTCCCTTGCTCAGCCCCAAGGGCCCCCGTGTACTGGCCGGGCGTACGGCGGTGTGCCGTACGCCCGTACCCGTAGTGACGCGAGCGCGGGCGGTCGGGTTGCCCGTTCCGACCGCTTTTCTTGGTGCGTCCTTTACTTTTCGAGGACGGTATCAAGGGCCTTGCGCTGGAGGACAGCGAGTTCCGTGCAGCCCGAAACGGCCAGGTCGAGAAGGGAGTTGAGTTCGTCGCGGGCGAAGGGCTCGGCCTCGGCGGTGCCCTGGATCTCGACGAAGCGGCCGTCGCCGGTGCAGACGACGTTCATGTCGGTCTCGGCGCGGACGTCTTCCTCGTAGCAGAGGTCCAGGAGCGGGACTCCGCCCACGATGCCCACCGAGACGGCCGAGACGGTTCCCGTCAGGGGCTGGCGGCCGGCCTTGATGAGCTTCCTGCCCTGGGCCCAGGAGATCGCGTCCGCCAGTGCCACGTACGCGCCGGTGATGGCCGCGGTGCGGGTGCCGCCGTCGGCCTGGAGCACGTCGCAGTCCAGCACGATCGTGTTCTCGCCGAGCGCCTTGTAGTCGATGACCGCGCGCAGGGAGCGGCCGATGAGGCGGGAGATCTCGTGGGTGCGGCCGCCGATCTTGCCGCGGACGGATTCGCGGTCGCCGCGGGTGTTGGTGGCGCGGGGCAGCATGGAGTACTCGCCGGTCACCCAGCCCTCGCCGCTGCCTTTGCGCCAGCGGGGGACGCCTTCGGTGACGGAGGCGGTGCAGAAGACCTTCGTGTCGCCGAAGGAGACGAGGACGGAGCCCTCGGCGTGCTTGCTCCAGCCGCGTTCGATGGTGACGGGGCGGAGCTGTTCGGGGGTGCGGCCGTCGATTCGAGACATGGCGCTGAGCCTAGCGGCAGGGCCGGCCGCCAAACTCCCGGCGTCCGCCCGAAGGGCGGGCCCGGCGGCGTCTGGTGCTCCCCCAGAGGGGGTACCCCCAGATCGCAAGGCGCCGGAGCGCCCTCGTGGCGGAGCCACGTGGGCGATTCGGCAACGCGGCGAGCGTGCGTGCCAGACGCCGCCGGGCAGGCGGGAGTTTGGCGGCCGGCCCTGAGATACGGAAGGGGCTCCTCCCGCGGTGGGAAGAGCCCCTTCCGGGGTGAACGGGCGGCTCACATCATGTCTTCGATCTCCGCGGCGATGGGGTCGGCGTCGGTGCCGATGACGACCTGGATCGCGGTGCCCATCTTGACGACTCCGTGGGCGCCGGCGGCCTTCAGGGCGGCTTCGTCGACGAGTGCCGCGTTGTGGACCTCGGTGCGGAGGCGGGTGATGCAGCCCTCGACCTCTTCGATGTTGTCGATGCCGCCGAGCCCGGCGACGATCTTCTCTGCCTTGGTGGCCATGTCGGTCTCCTCATGCACAGTTGGCCCAACTTCGCGAGCGATTGCGCTGTACGTACCGAAAGATGACGTCACAGCAACCCAATCGTCCGTAACTGGTCTACACCACCTGACAGGCGGTCGCCAACTCATGAGTTCCGACACCGAGATCTCTTCCGCACGCCGACGGTGGCAGTCGGTGTTCCAGGGCCTTCAGAAGATGGGCCGCAGTCTTCAGCTCCCCATCGCCGTGCTGCCGGCCGCGGGCATCCTCAACCGGCTCGGGCAGCCGGACGTGTTCGGGGACGACGGGC
This sequence comes from Streptomyces sp. S3(2020), assembly GCF_013044505.1. GTDB lineage: Bacteria > Actinomycetota > Actinomycetes > Streptomycetales > Streptomycetaceae > Streptomyces. The sequence goes on from NZ_JABERD010000102.1 coordinate 14,007, forward strand.
TGGGCTGGACGAACGTCGCCAAGGTGATGGCGGGTGCGGGCGGTGCGCTGCTCGACGGTCAGCTGGGGCTGCCGCTGCTGTTCTGCATCGGTGTGGCGATCGGCATGGCGAAGAAGTCGGACGGTTCGACGGCGCTGGCCGCGGTGACGGGCTTCCTCGTCTACTACTCGGTGCTGCGCCAGTTCCCGGAGGACTGTCCGGACGGGGCGAAGGCGGTGACCGGCATCGGCTGCCAGGCTTCGGTGGACGGCACGGTGGCGGCGTTCACGTTCCAGAATCCCGGCGTCTTCGGCGGCATCGTGATGGGTCTGCTGACGGCCTTCTTCTGGGCGCGTTATCACCGTACGAAGCTGGTGGACTGGCTCGGCTTCTTCAACGGGCGGCGGCTGGTGCCGATCATCATGGCGTTCGTGGCGATCGCGTTCGCGGCGCTGTGTCTGTGGATCTGGCCGCCGATCGGTGACGGCCTGGAGAGCTTCAGCGACTGGCTGAGCGACGCGGGTGCGTGGGGTGCGGGCATCTTCGGTATCGCGAACCGGGCCTTGCTGGTGATCGGGTTGCACCAGTTCCTCAACGTGCCCATCTGGTTCCAGTTCGGCACGTACACGAAGCCGGACGGCACCGAGGTGCACGGTGACATCAGCATGTTCCTGGCGGGCGACCCGAACGCGGGTCAGTTCACGTCCGGGTTCTTCCCGATCATGATGTTCGCCCTGCCCGCCGCCGCGCTGGCGATCACGCACTGCGCCAAGCCGAGCCGCCGCAAGGAGGTCGGCGGGCTCATGCTCTCCGTCGCGCTGACCTCGTTCGTCACGGGGATCACCGAGCCGATCGAGTACTCGTTCCTCTTCATCGCGCCGCTGCTGTACGCGGTCCACGCGCTGCTGACGGGCGTGTCGATGGCGGTGACGTGGGGGCTCGGGGTGCACGACGGGTTCAGCTTCTCGGCCGGGTTGATCGACTACATCATCAACTGGAATCTGGCGACGAGACCGTGGGCGATCATCCCGATCGGTCTGTGCTTCGCGGTCGTCTACTACGTGATCTTCCGGTTCGCGATCACGAAGTTCGATCTCAAGACCCCGGGCAGGGAGCCGGAGGACGAGGTCGAGGACGTCACCAAGGTCTGACCGTACGTAGCCCTCCGGTTGCGGAATTGACGGGTTCCTTATATCGGCCTCCATCGTGTACAACAGGTCTACACCACTGAGTGGTGTAGACCACCACCCGATGGAGGACGTATGAGCACCGCCACCGACACGGCGGTCCCCGCGAAGAAGCGGGGATCCGGTCTTTTCCAGGGCCTGCAGAAGGTCGGCCGCAGCCTTCAGCTTCCGATCGCCGTGCTGCCGGCGGCGGGCATCCTGCTGCGGCTGGGCCAGGCCGACGTGCAGGACAAGCTGAACCTGCCCGACAAGGTCACGGCGGTCTTCGCCACGGCCGGCGGGGCGATCTTCGACAACCTGCCGATGCTGTTCTGTATCGGGGTCGCGATCGGCTTCGCCAAGAAGTCGGACGGCTCCACCGCGCTGGCCGCACTGGTCGGGTTCCTGGTCTACAGCAATGTCCTGAAGGCCTTCCCGGTGACGGAGGCCAAGGTGCAGGCGGGTGCGGACATAGCCGCGACCTACAACAACCCGGGTGTCCTCGGCGGCATCCTCATGGGTCTGCTGTCCGCGGTGCTGTGGCAGCGCTACCACCGCAAGCAGCTGGTGGACTGGCTCGGCTTCTTCAACGGCCGCCGGCTCGTCCCGATCATCATGGCCTTCGTCGGTACCGCCATGGGCGTCTTCTTCGGTCTGGTCTGGGAGCCGATCGGTGAGGTCATCTCCGACGCCGGTGAGTGGATCACCGGTCTGGGCTCGGTGGGTGCCGGTCTGTTCGGCCTGATCAACCGTGCGCTGATCCCGATCGGCATGCACCAGTTCGTCAACACCGTCTCGTGGTTCCAGATCGGCGACTTCACCGACTCCGCGGGTGCCGTGGTCCACGGCGACCTGAACCGCTTCTTCGCGGGTGACCCGACCGCCGGTCAGTTCATGTCGGGCTTCTTCCCGATCATGATGTTCGGTCTGCCGGCCGCCGCGATCGCGATCGCCCACTCCGCTCGCCCCGAGCGCCGCAAGGCCGTGATGGGCATGATGGTCTCCCTCGCCCTGACGTCCTTCGTGACCGGTGTGACCGAGCCGATCGAGTTCTCGTTCATGTTCATCGCCCCGGTGCTGTACGTGATCCACGCGGTGCTCACGGCCATCTCCATGGCGATCACCTGGGCGCTCGGTGTCCACGCCGGCTTCACGTTCTCCGCGGGCGCCATCGACTACGGCCTCAACTGGAACCTGGCCACCAAGCCCTGGCTGATCATCCCGATCGGTCTGGTCTTCGCCGCGGTCTACTACGTCGTCTTCCGCTTCGCCATCACCAAGTGGAACCTCCCCACCCCGGGCCGCGAGCCCGAGGAGGAGGTCGAGGACCTCACCAAGGCGTGAGTGCGGCCCGTCCGAACAGCGCGGAGGCCCCCGGAAGTTCCGGGGGCCTCCGTCATGCCGTAGGGCTCAGATGTCGTACGACACCCTCGGCGCCGCCAGCTCCACCGGGCCGTCGAAGACCGCGCGGGCGTCGGTGAGGTTGGCCTGCGGGTCGGTCCACGGGGGGATGTGGGTGAGGACCAGGCGGCGGGCACCTGCCCGGGCCGCCGTCTCACCCGCCTCGCGGCCGTTGAGATGCAGGTCGGGGATGTCCTCCTTGCCGTGCGTGAAGGCGGCCTCGCACAGGAACAGGTCGGTGTCCCGGGCGAGTTCGTCCAGGGCCGGGGTGGTCCCGGTGTCGCCGGAGTACGTGAGCGACTTCCCGCCGTGTTCGACGCGGATGCCGTACGCCTCGACGGGATGCGCCACGCGCTCGGTGTGCACGGTGAAGGGGCCGACCTCGAAGGTGGACGGCTTGACGGTGTGGAAGTCGAAGACCTCGCTCATGGAGGAGGCGGTCGGGGTGTCCGCGTAGGCGGTGGTCAGCCGGTGTTCCGTGCCCTCGGGTCCGTAGACCGGGATCGGATCGCAGCGGCCGCCGTCATGGCGGTAGTAACGTGCGACGAAGTACGCGCACATGTCGATGCAGTGGTCGGCGTGCAGATGGCTGAGGAAGATCGCGTCGAGGTCGTAGAGACCGCAGTGGCGCTGCAACTCGCCAAGGGCACCGTTGCCCATGTCGAGAAGCAGCCGGAAGCCGTCGGCCTCTACGAGGTAGCTCGAACAGGCCGATTCCGCGGACGGGAACGACCCCGAGCAGCCGACGACGGTGAGCTTCATAAAGCAGAAACCTCCGCTGGCGGGTAATCCAGGAGATCCCGAGATCCAGGAATCCAGAAGATCGGGAACGGGGACTCGGGGGTCTTGCGGTCCGTCGAGCGTAAGGCGCAAAACCCCTTGTCGCTCCTCCGCCAAGGGCTGTTGTGGGCGAACTCACCTGTGCTGTCACCGGTTCGGCTGGACCGGGGGCGCGGAAGGCTCGGCAGAAGGCGCGCGGTGCGGATCGTGCGCCGGTAACGTCGTCGTATGGACACGTCCTGGTGGCTGGCGCTCGTAGCGGTGGTACTGCTCGCGCTGGTCGCCACGCTCGTGGACGGCTGGGGACGGGGGCGCAGGCCGGAGGGCCGCCGGACCCGGCCGCCGGGGCGTCCCGGGCGGCGGACCACCACCGCGCGCCCGCAGCCCGCGGAGATCTGGTGGGCGAACGTGCCCTTCGAGGACGGGCCGGGGGTCAAGGACCGGCCGTGTCTGGTGCTCGCGGTAAGGGGGCGTCGGGCCGTGGTCGCGAAGATCACCAGCAAGTACCACGACGAACGGGCGGGGGTCATTCCGCTGCCGCCGGGTTCGGTGGGCGATGCCCATGGCCGCGCGAGCTTCCTGGAGACGGACGAGCTGCGCGAGGTGCCGGTGTGGGACTTCCGGCGCAGGGTGGGCGTGGTGGACCCGGTCCTGTGGGACCAGGTCCGTCACCTGGCGACGTAGAGCTTCAGGGACGAGGGCTCAGGCCCAGAGCTGGCCCTGGAGCGTCTCGATCGCTTCCTCCGTGGTCGCCGCCGTGTACACACCCGTCGACAGGTACTTCCAGCCGCCGTCCGCGACGACGAACACGATGTCGGCGCTCTCCCCCGCCTTGAGCGCCTTGTTGCCGACGCCGATCGCGGCGTGCAGGGCGGCGCCCGTGGAGACGCCCGCGAAGATGCCCTCCTGCTGGAGGAGCTCGCGGGTGCGGGTGACCGCGTCCGCCGAGCCGACCGAGAAGCGGGTGGTGAGGACCGAGGCGTCGTAGAGCTCGGGCACGAAGCCCTCGTCGAGGTTGCGCAGGCCGTACACGAGGTCGTCGTAGCGCGGCTCGGCGGCGACGATCTTGACGTCCGGCTTGTGCTCACGGAGGTAGCGGCCGACGCCCATGAGGGTGCCGGTGGTGCCGAGGCCCGCCACGAAGTGGGTGATGGACGGGAGGTCGGTGAGGATCTCCGGGCCGGTGGTGGCGTAGTGGGCGCCCGCGTTGTCCGGGTTGCCGTACTGGTAGAGCATCACCCAGTCGGGGTGCTCGGCGGAGAGTTCCTTGGCGACGCGTACGGCCGTGTTGGAACCGCCCGCGGCGGGCGACGGGATGATCTCCGCGCCCCACATGCCGAGCAGCTCCCGGCGCTCCTGCGAGGTGTTCTCGGGCATCACGCAGACCATGCGGTAGCCCTTGAGCTTGGCGGCCATGGCCAGGGAGATGCCGGTGTTGCCGCTGGTCGGCTCCAGGATGGTGCAGCCCGGCGTGAGCCGGCCGTCCTTCTCCGCCTGCTCGATCATGTGCAGGGCGGGGCGGTCCTTGACCGAGCCGGTGGGGTTGCGGTCCTCCAGCTTGGCCCAGACGCGGACCTGGTCGGACGGCGACAGCCGCGGCAGGCGCACCAGAGGGGTGTTGCCCACCGCGGCCAGCGGGGAGTCGTAGCGCATGGAGATCAGGCCATGCCGCCGGCGACGGCCGGCAGGATCGTGACGTTGTCGCCGTCCGACAGCTTGGTGGTGATGCCGTCGAGGAAGCGGACGTCCTCGTCGTTGAGGTAGACGTTGACGAAGCGGCGCAGCTCGCCACCGTCCACGATGCGGGCCTGGACGCCCGGGTGCCGGGTCTCGAGGTCGGCGAAGAGCTCGGCGAGCGTGTCCCCGTTGCCCTCCACGGCCTTCTGGCCGTCGGTGTAGGTGCGGAGAATGGTGGGGATGCGGACCTCGATGGCCATGGTTGCGGGCTCCTGTCGGGAAGTCTGGGATCGGTGGGCGCACTGGGGCACCGCGGCTCACAGCCGTACGGCGGCAGGGAACGTCAACAGAAGGCGCTGTTCAGCCTGCACAGGTCGACGTGAAGCCGCGCCACGAGCAGTGTGCTCGGCGCCTTGTCACTCACGTCGTTCAGAACCATGGGGTCATCGTATCGATTCCCTGTCCGGGTCCCGGAATGTGATCCCACATGGCGGACGGATACCGGCCGGGGAGTGAGACGGGGCAGTTCAGGCCGACTCGCGCAGCACGAGCCGGGTCGGTACGACAACGGAGCGCGGCTCCTCGGCCCGCTCGAACAGCAGCCGGGCCATCAGGCGCCCCATCTCCCCCACGTCCTGGTGGACCGTGGTCAGCGGCGGGTCGGTCGCCTCGGCGATCTCGGCGAGGTCGTCGAACCCTACGACGGCCACGTCCTCGGGGACGCGGCGCCCCCGTGTGCGCAGGGTCTCCAGGGCTCCGGAGGCCATCAGGTCCGAGGCGACGAAGACGGCGTCCAGGTCGGGGCACCGGTCGAGCAGCGCGGCGGTCGCGGCGGCGGCGCCCTGGCGGGTGTAGTCGGCGCGTTCGACCAGCTCCGGCGGGGCGTCGGGGAGGACGTCCCGGTAGCCGGCGAGGCGCTCGGCGGCGGAGTGCTCCTGGTCGTAGGGGCCGGTGACGGTCGCGATGCGGCGGCGGCCCAGGGAGACCAGGTGCCGGACGGCCTGCCGGGCTCCGCCGCGGTTGTCGCCGTCGACGTAGGCGTGGGCGCGCACGGTGTCGCCGTCGCGCAGGAGGGGGCGGCCGCCGAAGACCGCGGGGATGTCGAGGCGGCCGATCATCTCGTGCAGCCGGCCGCCCGGGTGCAGGGAGAACAGGACGGCCGCGTCGACGTGACCGCCGCCGAGGTAGTCGGCCACGCGCGCGTGGTCGTCCGGCTCGTCGAGGAAGAGCAGGACGGCCTGGGCGCCGTGGAGTGCGAGCTCCCTGCGGATGCCGCGCAGCAGGCAGTCGAAGTAGGGGTCCAGGAAGAGCCGGTCGTCCGGCTGGTCGGCGACGACGGCGACGGCGTTCGTGCGGTGCGTGACGAGTTGCCGGGCGGCCTGGTTGGGGACGTAGCCCAGCTCGGCGATGACCCGCCGGACCTGTTCGACGACCTCGGCGCGTACCTTGGGCTCGCCGTTGATCACCCGCGAGACCGTGGATCTCGATACCCCGGAGCGGCGTGCGACGTCCTCGATCGTGGGGCGCTGTCCGTGCGGCCGTCGCGTCAACACCGTCTCCGATAGGGCGAGTTGGTCGGGCGTACGGTGATCAGTATGCCGCTACGACCGCGACCTCTTCCTCCGTGATCCCGCCGTCCACGATCCGGTACGAGCGGAACTGGAAGTCGCCGAGGCCGTCGGTGTCCGCGGTGGAGACGAGGACGTAGTGGGCGCCGGGCTCGTTGGCGTAGCTCACGTCGGTGCGGGAGGGGTAGGCCTCGGTGGCGGTGTGGGAGTGGTAGATGACCACGGGCTCCTCGTCGCGGTCGTCCATCTCGCGGTAGAGCTTGAGGAGGTCGCCGGAGTCGAACTCGTAGAACGTGGGCGACATGGCCGCGTTGAGCATCGGGATGAAGCGCTCGGGGCGGTCCGAGCCGGCCGGCCCCGCGACGACGCCGCACGCCTCGTCGGGGTGGTCCTTGCGCGCGTGCGCGACGATCTGGTCGACGAGGGCCTGGGTGATGGTCAGCATGCTGGCCAGGATAAGCAGACGGGCCACCCCGTACCGACAGGTGGTACGGGGCGGCCCGGATGCCGGACGCCTGAGCGGCGGCCGCCTGGAGCGCCACGAGTGCTCCGGGCGGCAGGGCGTCCTTCGGGGGTGGTCAGCCGGCCTTCTCGAACTCCGGCTCACGGCGCTCGGCGATCCGCGGGTCGCGGCTCTTGAGCACCGCCCAGCCGATACCGAGGGCGAGCGCCCAGCCCGCCATGACGTACAGGCAGACCCGGGAGTCGGCGTCGTACGCGATGAGGCCCGTGACGAAGAGCAGGAACGCGATGGCCACGTACGAGCACTTCGCACCGCCCGGCGCCGGGAACGACGACGCGGGCAGCCGGCCCGCGTCGACCGCGCGGCGGTACAGCACATGGCTGATCAGGATCATCAGCCAGGTCCAGATGCCGGCCGCGGTGGCGACGGAGACGACGTAGCCGAAGGCCTTCTCCGGGACGATGTAGTTGAGGATCACGCCGATGCCCATGAAGGCGACGGAGACCGCGATGCCGAGGGCCGGGGTCCTGGTGGCGGACAGCTTCTTGAAGGCCGCCGGGGCCTCGCCGCTCTCCGCCAGGTTCCGCAGCATGCGGCCCGTGGAGTACATGCCGGAGTTGCAGGAGGACAGGGCCGCGGTCAGGACGACGAAGTTGACGATGGCCGCGCCCGCCGGGATGCCGATCTTCGCGAAGGCGGCGACGAACGGGCTGACGCCCGGGGCGAATTCCGTCCACTTCACGACGCACAGGATCACCGTGAGCGCGCCGACGTAGAACAGCGCGATACGCCACGGGAGCGTGTTGATCGCCTTGGGGAGGGTCTTCTCCGGGTTCTCCGACTCACCGGCCGTGACGCCGACCAGCTCGACCGCGAGGTAGGCGAACATGACGCCCTGGAGGGTCATCAGGGACGAGCCGATGCCCTTGGGGAAGAAGCCGTCGAAGGCCCACAGGTTGGAGACCGCGGCGGTGTCGCCGGCGGAGCTGAAGCCGAAGGTGAGGACGCCGAGCCCGATCACGATCATGCCGATCAGGGCGGTGACCTTGACCATCGAGAACCAGAACTCGAGCTCGCCGAAGACCTTCACGGAGATCAGGTTGACCCCGAAGAGGACCACCAGGAAGACCAGGGCGGTCAGCCACCGCGGGACGTCCGGGAACCAGTAGTTCACGTAGATGGCGGCGGCCGTGAGCTCGGCCATGCCGGTGACCACCCACATCAGCCAGTACGTCCAGCCGGTGAAGTAGCCGAAGAACGGGCCGAGGAACTCGCGGGAGTACTCCGCGAAGGAGCCCGAGACCGGGCGGTAGAGCAGGAGCTCGCCGAGCGCCCGCATGATGAAGAAGATGATCACGCCCGCGAGGGCGTACATGAAGATGAGGCTGGGTCCGGCCTTGGCGATGTTCGCCCCGGCTCCCAGGAAGAGGCCGACGCCGATGGCGCCGCCGATGGCGATCATCTGGACCTGGCGGCTGCCGAGGCCACGCTCGTAACCCTCTTCGGAGGTGCCGGAACTGTTCTCCGGACCCTCGTCGACCTGAGCGGAGGTCATATGTGTGGTGCGCCTTTCTCCATACCGAACCGGGCCTCTCGTCGGCCTCGGATCGGTTCTCGATCCCCCCGGATGGATGGAGCTGAGCGGGCCCGAGCTTCCTCGGGTTCGCTCGTGCCTGGCCGGCGGTCCGTCGGCTCGGTGGCGCACCCGGCCGAACATGCGGGTGGTGTTCGTCGGGCGGTCGTGAAGATTTATCACGGCCGCAATATTGATCACCTGTGCGAGATGTGGCGCAGGGCACAGGAAGAAGCGGACAAACGACCACCGTGGCGGGCATAGGCCATCGCCACGGTGACGTGATCGTTATCCGGATTTGAGCGTCCGCTGAGCGAACACAAAACCGTCACAAACTACGGCAGAAGTGTCGTCACGAGGGTCTCCTGGAGCCCTCCCAGCCACAGATACGCCATGACCATGGGCTTGCGCGGGTCCTCGTCCGGCAGCCGGTAGAGGAGGTCGGTGTCCTCCTCGTCGGCGATCTCCAGCCGGGAGCCGATCGCCAGCCGCAGGTCGTTGAGGGCGCCGAGCCACTGCCGCGACTCCTCCGGCGACAGCTTGAGCACCGCCCCGCCGTCGTCCACCGGACTCAGCGCGTCCAGGGACCGGATCACCACGAGGGCGCTGTCCCGCTTGCCGGCCCTCAGGTCGTTCTCGGTGTAGCGGCGGAACTCCGAGGAGTACGCCTTCTGCTCCTCGGCGGCCCTGGGGCCCGGCGTGCCCTCGGGGTCGCCGTAGGCGTCCGGAAACAGCCGCTTGAGCACCGGGTCGGAGGGCGGCTCGCTGGGCCCCTCGGCGAACAGCTCGGCGAGCGGGTCGTCGGAGGCGTCCTCGGCGGGCCCCGGACCGATGAGCTCCAGGAGCTGGACGGCCAGCGAGCGGATGATGGAGATCTCGACGTCGTCGAGCGCGACGGCCGCGCCGCCGCCGGGAAGCGGTTCGAAGTGTCCAGGCATGAAGGTCAGTTCAGCTACTTCCGGTCCTGCTGCAGGGTGGCCCACAGACCGTAGCCGTGCATCGCCTGCACGTCGCGCTCCATCTCCTCGCGGCTACCGCTGGAGACGACCGCCCGGCCCTTGTGGTGGACGTCCATCATGAGCTTGGTGGCCTTGTCCTTCGGGTAGCCGAAGTACGTCTGGAAGACATACGTCACATAGCTCATGAGGTTGACCGGGTCGTTGTGGACGATCGTGACCCAGGGGACGTCCGGCTCGGGGACGGCGAAGACCTCTTCCGCCGGCTCGGTGCGTTCGATCTCTACGGGAGCGGGTGACGTCACATGGCCCATGCTGCCACGCATCACCGAAATCGTCACACCGACGAGAAGGGAGTACTATCTCTCGTCATGAACACAGCGGACCTTGGGCTGCCGGTGGATGTTCCCTCGACGGCGCTCTTCACGGATCAGTACGAGCTCACGATGTTGCAGGCCGCGCTGAAGGCCGGTACCGCCGAGCGGCGCAGCGTCTTCGAGGTCTTCACCCGGCGGCTGCCGGAGGGGCGCCGCTACGGCGTCCTCGCGGGCACCGGGCGGGTCCTGGACGCCGTCGAGAACTTCCGGTTCGACGCGGACGTCCTGCGCTTCCTGGGTGAACGGGACATCGTCGACGCACCGACCCTGGACTGGCTCGCCTCGTACCGGTTCTCCGGTGACATCTGGGGCTACCCGGAGGGCGAGGTCTACTTCCCGGGCTCGCCGATCATGCGGGTCGAGGGCTCCTTCGCCGAGTGCGTGCTGCTGGAGACCGTGATCCTCTCGATCCTCAACCACGACTCCGCGATCGCCGCGGCCGCCTCCCGGATGTCCTCGGCCGCCGGGGGCCGCCCGCTGATCGAGATGGGCGCCCGCCGCACCCACGAGCTCGCCGCCGTCGCCGCCTCCCGCGCCGCCTACCTCGGCGGCTTCGCCTCCACCTCCGACCTGGCCGCCGGGTTCCGCTACAACATCCCGACCGTCGGCACCTCCGCCCACGCCTTCACCCTCCTGCACGACCGGGAGCGCGACGCCTTCCAGGCCCAGGTGAACTCGCTGGGCCGGGGCACCACGCTGCTTGTCGACACCTACGACGTGGCGGAAGCCGTCCGCATGGCCGTGGAGGTCGCCGGGCCCGAGCTGGGCGCGGTCCGCATCGACTCGGGCGACCTGCTCCTCGTGGCCCACCGGGTGCGCCAGCAGTTGGACGAGCTGGGCGCCCGGAACACGAGGATCATCGTGACCTCGGACCTGGACGAGTACGCCATCGCCTCGCTCGCGGCGGCGCCCGTGGACGCGTACGGCGTCGGCACCCAGCTGGTGACCGGCTCGGGGCACCCGACCTGCTCGATGGTCTACAAGCTGGTCGCCCGTGCCGAGTCCGCCGACGTGACGGCGCCGCTGGTACCGGTCGCGAAGAAGTCCTCCGGCGGCAAGACCTCCATCGGCGGCCGCAAGTGGGCCGCCCGGCGGCTGGACGCGGACGGGATCGCGGAGGCCGAGGTCGTCGGCACCGGCGCCGTCCCGGCCGACCTCGTGGACCGCCAGCTCCTCGTCGAACTCGTCAAGAGCGGCGACGTCGTGGCGCGCGAGCCCCTGGACGTCGTACGGGACCGGCACACCGCCGCGCGCGACGGGCTGCCGCTGTCGGCGACCCAGCTGTCGCGCGGGGAACCCGTCATTCCGACGGAGTACGTACACGGGCGCTCGGGTAGCTAGAACAGGTGCGCCCTCCCGCAGCGCCGTCGAAGTCTCTAGGCTCGTAAGTTCACTCTTAGTCGAAGGACACCCACCATGCGCCGCGCCTTGATCGTCGTCGACGTACAGAACGACTTCTGCGAGGGGGGCAGTCTCGCGGTGGCCGGGGGTGCCGATGTGGCAGCCGCCGTCACCGAGCTGATCGGACAGGCGGCCGGCGGCTCCGGCTACCAGCATGTGGTGGCCACCCGCGACCACCACATCGCGCCCGGCGGTCACTTCGCCGACAACCCCGACTACGCCCACTCCTGGCCCGCGCACTGTGTCGCCGGCACCGAGGGCGTGGGTTTCCACCCGAACTTCGCCCCGGCCGTGGCCTCCGGCGCGATCGACGCCGTGTTCGACAAGGGGGCGTACTCGGCGGCCTACAGCGGCTTCGAGGGCGCCGACGAGAACGGCGTCCCGCTGGCCGACTGGCTGCGGGCGCGGGAGGTCGTCGAGGTGGACGTGGTGGGCATCGCCACGGACCACTGCGTGCGGGCCACCGCGCTGGACGCGGTACGGCAGGGCTTCCGCACCCAGGTGCTCCTCGACCTGACCGCGGGGGTGGCCGCCGAGTCGACCGACCGGGCGCTGGAGGAGCTGCGGCAGGCCGGGGTGGAACTCTCCGGGAAGCCGGTCGTCGCCTGAGGGAGGGGCTACGAGGTCCTCGGCGCGCGGGTCATGAGACGCCGTCCACGAAGGTGACCGTCTCGTCGAGCGGGGCCCGGCCCGTGCGGGCGGGGTTGGCCGTGACGTCCTCGAACCCGATCGACATGCCGCAGAAGAGGATGAGCTCGTCCGGGGGCGACAGGACCTCCGCGACGCTCCGGTGGTACTTCGCCCAGGCCATCTGCGTACAGCTGTGCAGCCCTTCGGCGCGGAGCAGCAGCATGACGGTCTGTAGATACATGCCGACGTCGGACCACTGGGCCGGGCCCAGGTCGCGGTCGATGTAGCAGAACAGCGCGGCGGGCGCGCCGAAGGCGTCCCAGTTCGCGGAGGCGGCCCGCTGGCGTGCCTCGATGTCCTCGTGGGCGATGCCGAGTGCGCCGTAGCGCTGCTCGCCGAAGGCGGAACGGCGTTCGCGGTACGGGGACTTCAGCGCGGGCGGGTACATCTCGTACTCCGGCTCGTCCCAAGGGTCGCCCGTGGCCACGCGTTCCCCGGCGCGCTTCTTGAGCTCGGCCAGCGGGTCACCGGTCAGGACGTAGGCGTGCCAGGGCTGGAGGTTCGATGCGGACGGCGCCCAGGCCGCGGCGGACACCACGCGCTCCAGTGCGGGTCGGGGCACGGGCCGGTCGGTGAACGCGCGTACGGCCCTTCGGCTCGTGACCGCTTCATAGACGTCCAAGATCGTCTGCCTCTCCTGTGGTCGACGTCTCCATTTCCGTTACGCTCGCAACGGTATCACTTGATACTATCTCGGAAGTAACTACTGCTGTCCGGCATGGGCTCCGCGTCCTGCCGTTGGGAGAAGGCCATGACCACACTGCTGCACATCGACTCCTCCGTGCTCACGGGCGAGGCGTCCGCGTCCCGATCGGTCGCCGAGGCCTTCCGCGAGGCCTGGCAGGAGCAGCACCCGGAGGGCACGGTGATCCACCGCGACCTCGCCGTCGACCCGGTTCCGCACATCACCGCCGCCGCCTGGTCCGCCGGGATGACCGACCCGGCCGAGCGCACCCCGGAGCAGTCCGCCGCGTTCGCCGCGCGGCTGCGGCTCATCGAGGAACTGGAGGAGGCGGACGCCGTGCTGATCGGCGCGCCCATGCACAACTACTCGATCCCCTCGACCCTCAAGGCCTGGCTGGACAACGTGTTCCTGCTCGGCCGCACCGCGGGCGAGACCCCCTCCGCCCAGGGCACCCCGGTCGTCGTGGTGGCCAGCCGCGGCGGCTCCTACGGGCCGGGCACCCCGCGCGAGGGCTTCGAGTTCGTCCGGAACTACCTGGAGGCCGTCCTCCAGGGCGCCCTCGGCCTCGACGTCGACTTCATCGTCCCGGAACTCACCATGGCCCCCAGCGTCCCGGCCCTGTCCACCCTGATCCCCCTCTACGAGGCCTCCCGCGAGCGCGCCTTCGAGCAAGCCACCACCAAGGCCAAACACCTCACGGAACGCCTCGCGTCGTAGCCCTCACGGACGGGGGCCGGACGCCCGCCCCGGCACGGCCCGGGGCCACGGGCACCGGGCACTCGCCCCTACGCGGGCCCAGGACGCGAACACCCACTCCTCGCCCCGCACGACCTGGGACGCGAGCGCCCACCTCTCGCCCGGCACGGGCCAGGAGCACGAGCGCCCGCTCCCCGACCGACACGACCTGGGACGCGAGCACCCGCCTCCCGGCCAGCACAAGCCTGGGGCGGCGCCCGCCTCTCGCCCGGCACGGGTCAGGAGCACGGCCGCCCCACGTCCGACACGGGCCTGGGACACGAGCGCCCACCTCCCGCTCGGCACAGGCCAGGAGCACGACCGCTCGCTCCCCGACCGACACGACCTGGGACGCGAGCACCCGCCCCACGTCCGGCACGAGCCTGGGGCGCGAGCGCCCGCCTACCGGCCAGCACAAGCCTGGGGCGGCGCCCACCTCTCGCCCGGCACGAGTCAGGAGCACGGCCGCCCCACGTCCGACACAGGCCTGGGACGCGAGCGCCCACCTCCCGCCCGGCACGGGCCAGGAGCACGAGCGCCCGCTCCCCGACCGACACGACCCGGGACGCGAGCGCCCGCCTCCCGTCCGGCGCGAGTCTGGGGCGTGTGCGCCCCCTCACGGCCCGAGGGCCCGGGACCCGCCCGCCTCACTTCTCGCCGTGCGACCCGGCCCCCGGCCCCGGGCCGTCCACGCCTCGCCGCCGCCCCGGCCGCTCAGCCCTCGCTGTCACCGGCCGTCCGCTCCCCGGCATCCCCGGGATACGCGAACCGGGTCAGCAGGTTCGTCAGGTGTGTGGTGTCGTCGGGGGTCAGGTCGGCGAGGAGACTGTTCGAGAGGGGGACGGCCGCTGTGTGGGCGGCGTCGAAGAGGGCGAGGCCCTCGGGGGTGATCTCGACCGAGCGTGCCCGTCGGTCGCCGGGGACGGCCTTGCGTACGGCCAGGCCCTTGCGCTCCAGGTCGTCCACGACCCGCATGATGCCGGCCTTGTCGGAGCCGGTCGCCGCGGCGAGGTCGCGCTGCACCGTGGGGCCGTCGTTGACGAGCGCGATCAGGACGGCGAAGTGGCGCAACTCGATGCCGAGGGGCCGCAGCGCCTCTCCCATCACCGCGGCCGCGCGCCAGTGCGCCCGGCGCAGGAGCAGACCGAGCGCGAAGGGCGAGGCGTCTCCCGGGCGGTCGGTCGCACGGGGGACGGGGACGGCGGTCGGGCGGGGAGCGTCGGCGGCGGCGGTCATGCGGCCACCCTACAACCGTACGATCGTTCGAGACGGTATCGAGTGAAACCATACGGCGCCGTACCCCGCGGCCGACTGACGGTCAGGCCGAGGGCGCCGGCTTCCGCATCAGCGCCCTGATCGGATGCCACAGCTCCTGGGCGAGTTCCCCGCCCGGCGCCGCGACAGCGTTGTCAGGCGCCGTGCGCCATATCAGGCCGTCCGGATGATGGAGGACCGCGGTGATCTCGTCCGGGGTCGGCGGAGCCCCGTTGCCACGCAGGTAGACCGCTCGCAGGCCCAGGTTGCGCAGCCTGGTCAGGGCTCGTGCGCGGTTGCGGGAATGGACGAGGACACGGACGCAGCCCGTGCCGTCGGTGGCGGGTCTGGGCAGGTTCAGCGCCACCACCACGCTGCCGGTCGGCAGCTTGCAGAAACCTCCTGCGGCCATGCAGTCACACCCCCGTGTGCACCGGTGTCAATAAGAAAGCCATCAGGACGCACCTAAACACGATCGGCGGCGACCCGCCAGGGGTCACCGCCGATTCGCTTCTGACCTGCGCAAACGCCGACTACTTCACCGCGCGGCCCACTTCGAGCGAGATCGTCGAGCCATTCAGGGCCTCCTGGACGATCTTGATCTTGGTGTTGGTGTCAGTGATCTTCACACCCGCGAACGGGGTCGCCGCGTCGTAGTAGGTGCTGGTGTGGTCGTTGAAGACCGACACCCCCTTCGACGACGGGATCCGCTTCGCGACGTCCGCGTTGTGCAGCGTGATGCCGTCCGTGCGGAACAGGCTGAAGGGCGAGTCGTACGCCTGGATGCGGCTGCGCATCGGCGTGCCGTCGGACCACTTCAGCGCCGTCGGGTGCGAGTCGACCGGAAGCAGCAGACCGGCGCCGGGGTGCTCGCTGGTGTTGTTGTCGGCCTGGGAGGTGTCCCACTTCCAGATCAACAGGCCGTTCTGGTACGGGAAGTGCTCCACCCAGCTCGGACGGGTCGTGGAGAAGCCGAAGTTGTACGGGCCGACCTTCAACGTCCGGTCGTACGACACGTACTGGCGGTTCTCGGCGATGTAGTACTGCGCGTAGTCCTTGCTGAAGGAGGCCCCCACACGGGAGAAGCCCTTCGCCGTCCAGGCCGCGTCCGCGCTCTCGGCGTCGTCCGCGAACAGGGCGGCGCCGTCGGCCGTGACGGTGATCCGGTCGGCCGCGAAGCCCTTCCCGGCCACGCCGCCGTCGGAGGAGTAGCGGAAGCGCAGGTCGATCTTCTGGCCGGCGTAGGCGTCCAGCGGGAACGACAGCTTCTTGTACGTCTCCGAGGAACCGGTCAGCACGGGCTGGCCGCTGGCGTCACGCGCGAGGGCCGTGCCGTCCGCGGTGCCGTCG
The DNA here is from genome assembly GCF_013044505.1 of Streptomyces sp. S3(2020). Classification (GTDB taxonomy): domain Bacteria; phylum Actinomycetota; class Actinomycetes; order Streptomycetales; family Streptomycetaceae; genus Streptomyces. Next base: position 30,062 of record NZ_JABERD010000102.1, read on the forward strand.
ATCGGCTTGAAGGTGGTGCCGCCGTCGGTGGAGACCTCGGTGTACACGTTGTCGTACGCGGCCTCGGTGTCCCACCAGCCGTCCAGGGTCAGCGTCGCCGCCGACCGGCCGGTGAGGTCCACCGAACGGGACAGCGTGTTGTTGAGGCTGTTGCCGCTGCCGCTCCACCACTGGGTGGCGCCCTGGGCCGGGGTCACGATCTCGGTGGTGACCGCCTTCGTGGGCAGTTCGACGACCAGACCCTGCTTGTTCTTGGTGTTGTACTCGGCGACACCCAGCTTGTGCTTCGACTTGGTCGCGGCCTTCGCCACGTCGTAGTCCAGCCAGCCCAGTTGCAGCTTGTCCCAGGCGGTCATGTCGCCGGGCAGGTCACCGATGGTGTCCTTGCCGGTGCCGAGCCAGGAACCGGAGGACATCAGGGTCCAGAAACCGGTGGAGTTCTCGCCGCCGCCGGAGGTGTCGTAGTGGTCCGGCAGACCGAGGTCATGGCCGAACTCGTGGGCGAAGACGCCGAGTCCGCCGTTCTCCGGCTGGATGGTGTAGTCGCCGACCCAGATGCCGGTGTCACCGACCTGGGTGCCGCCGAGCAGGTTGCCCCCGGGGCCGGTGGCACCCGCGTCGGTGCCGAACGCGTACCAGCGGTGCGCCCAGATGGCGTCCTCGCCCTGGGCGCCGCCGCCCGCGGACTCGTCCTCGCCGGCGTGCACGATCTGGAAGTGGTCGATGTAGCCGTCGGACTCGTTGAAGTCGCCGTCGCCGTCGAAGTCGTAGCGGTCCCACTGGTCGAACTCGGCGATGTCCGCCTTGATCTCGGCGTCCGTGCGCCCCGCCGCCTGCTGCTGGGCGACCCATGCCGTGACACCGTCCTGGACCGCGTTCCACGCGCAGGTGTCACAGGAGTTGGAGCCGTAACGGGCCTCGTTGTAGGGGACCTTGACCCAGTCGGTGACCTCGCCCTCGACCGAGTAGCGGCCCGAGGACTGCTTCTCGTAGTAGGTCTTCATCGACGCGGTGCCGTCGCCGAAGTAGAGGTCCTCGAAGTGCGCCGTGTTGTAGTCCGCCTGCCAGGCCGTGCTGTTGTCCTGGGTGCGGTCCGGCTCGGCTATCTCGTTGTGCGCGGGGCCGGCGGTGCCGCCGTAGCGGGGGTCGGTCTGGTCTCCGAACTCGACGAGGATCGTGAAGATCTTGTCGGTCCGCTCGCGGCCGAGTTCGACGTACTTGCTGTCGCCCTTGCGGCTCTTGAGCTCGACGACCTTGGAGCCGTCACGGTTCTTGACCGTGGCGGCGCCGGATATGACCTGCTTCAGCGCCTCTTCGCGCTGCGCCTCCTGGGTCCGGGAGAGCGGACCGTCGAAGTCGTGCTCCTGCGTGGTCTTCGCCGGCTGCGGGTCGGTGCGGTTCCCCGCGGCCGGCGCCGCGGTGGTGTCGGCCTGCGCGACGGCGAAGGTGGAGATGGTCGCCGTCGCGGCGGCCAGTGCGACGGTGGTCGCGGCCGCTCTGAACGTCCAGGGTCTGCTGGGCACCTGAGTCTTCCTCCCCTAGTCAAGTGACGGCATTTGACTAGAGGTTCAGAAGAAAAGACAGACCTTGACTTGAACAGGACAACTGCACTATGCGGACCTGGCGTCCGCTTTACGAACACCTTGAGAAGATCCTGAGTCGCCCTCGACCGGCGCTCGCGCGTGTCCACTTCGTGGACGGCATGACTCCGTGCGCCCCCCGTGCACCGGTACTGTTGGTTAGGTCACGCTTACCGTTCGTTCCGCTCGGGCATGCACGCGATTAGAGTCATTCGGCGGAACGCCCCAAAACGGCGGAAAGCCAGGCCGACACCCCCCGTGGACCCCCACTTCCGAGGACACGATTGCCATGCCTCGTCCGACTGCCGCACAGCTCGCCTACGGTTCGTTCACCGTGATCTTCTCGACGCTCGCCATGCTGCTGCTGTCACAGACGAGTTCGGGTGTGGGGATCGCGGTCATCGCCTTCGCCGCGCTCGCCCTCGGCCTGCTCGTCGCCATGACGGTCCCCATGCCCAAGGCCCGTGTGGTCGCGGTGCGCAAGCCCGCCACCGAGCAGGCGGAGACGGCACACACGCCCGTACCGGCCACGGTCACCGTCCTGGCGACCGAGCCGGTGCACGAGCGCGCCGCCTCCTGATGAACTGACGGCGTCCGGTGGTCAGTTGACGCTGACCACCACCGTCTTCGCCGCCTTGTCGTGCAGGCCCTGCTTGTAGGGCTTGTCGAAGAAGCTCCAGCCGCCCGAGATCGCGGTCCAGATACAGGCGCAGCAGAACGCGAACGGGATCCACAGCACCGCCGAACGCGTCAGCGCGGTCTGCACCGAGGGCGTGGAGCCGTTCTCGAGATTCGCCACCCGCATCCCGAACCACTTCTTGCCGAGCGTCTGGCCGGAGCGGCTGATCATGACGGTGTCGTACGCGATGTAGAGCACGGCCGTGACGAGCGACTGCGTGAAGGACTTGCCGTACTCGACCTTGTCGGGGTCCACGTCGTACTCGTTGACGCCGAAGCCCCAGGTGAGCAGCCAGACGACGATGGCGACGAGGATCATGTCGATGATCCGGGCGAGCGTGCGCTTGCCGCTTTCGGCGAGCGGGGGCATACCGGCGAGCGGGTCGTTCGGGTACGAGCCGCCGCCGTACGGATCCCCACCGCCATAGGGACCGCCGCCTCCGTACGGCGGGGGCTCACTGCCGTACGGCGAGCCCGCGTCCCCTGACGGCGGGGGCTGACTGCCGTACGGGGAACCCTCGTCGCCCGACGGCGGGGGCTGCTTCCTGAACGGGTCGTCTTCCGGCGGCTGCTGGCCGGAGCCGGGGGGCGGTTCGCTGCTCATGGCCCGAGTCGACCGCGATCCCCGCGGCTCCGCATCCGGCGAGCGGCCGTCCGGGGTACGGAATCCGGTGGCCGCTGTGCCGTATGCGGCTATCCCGCTACGAACGTATGTGCGGCCTTGTCGTGCCAGCACTGGCGCCACGGCTTGTCGAACAGGCCCCACACGACCCCCACGACACCGATCGCGAGCAAGCCGGGGACGCTGTAGACGAGCCAGCGGCGCAGCGCCGCGCCGAAGGACGGCGGGTCGCCGCCCTCGATGTCCCGCACCTCCAGGCCGAGCAGCTTCTTGCCCAGGGTGCGGCCCCACTTGGCGGTGGGCAGTGCCTCGTAGAGGACGCCGAAGACGAGGAGGACGGCGAGGACGATACCGAGGTAGGCGGAGGTCGTGCCGTCCAGGAGCCAGACCGTGACGGTCTCGCCGGAGAGCTTGGCCGCGTCGATCTTCTCGTTGACGTGGTCCAGCGCCCTGGTGGCGAGCGGGACGGCGGCCGCGGCGGTGACGCCGACGAGGACGACGGTGTCCAGCAGCCGGGCGGTCAGCCGCTTGCCGAGGCCCGCGGGGCGGGCGGCGGCCTGACGCCGGGCGGCGGCCTGGAAGACGTCCTCCACGGGCGGCTTCCAGGGCGTGACGGGCTGGTCCTCGCCGGGGGTGCCGGCGAGGCGGTGCACCTGCTGGGCCCAGGAGGACTGACCGCCGCCGGCACCACTGGCCATGGGGGTGGACTGCATGGGCGTGGACTGCTGGGGGACGGACGCGGCCGGGGTCGGCGGAGTCGCCTGCGGGCCGGAGGAAGCGGCCGGTCCGGCGACGCCCTGGGCACCGGCCTGTGCGGAGGCGGCACGCTCGGCGGCGGCCTTGCCCGCGCCGAAGCCCGGGCCGCCGTCGGACCGTGCGCCGCCCGTGCCCCCGCCCTGCGCCCCACCCGGCTGGGCCGGGCGCGGGGAGGGCGGCCGGAAGGTCATGGTGCCCTCGTCGGCGGCGGGGCCACCGGGGGCGGGGACGCCGGGGGTCACGGCACCGAAGGCGGGGCCGCCGGAGGGAGCGGCGCCGGCGGCCGG
>NZ_JABERD010000103.1 GCF_013044505.1 Streptomyces sp. S3(2020)
CCCCCGCCTCGCACGGCAAAGCCTCCAGACCAGAAAGACTGCCCCTTCATGCTCGTCGCCCGTTCCATCGCCCTGTTCGTCGTCGCCGCCCTGTTCGAGATCGGGGGCGCCTGGCTGGTCTGGCAGGGCATCCGCGAGCACCGCGGCTGGGCCTGGATCGGGGCGGGTGTGATCGCTCTCGGCCTGTACGGCGTGGTCGCCACCTTCCAGACCGACGACAACTTCGGCCGCATCCTGGCCGCGTACGGCGGGATCTTCGTGGCCGGATCGATCGCCTGGGGCATGGTCATGGACGGCTACCGGCCCGACCGTTTCGACGTCATCGGCGCCCTGGTGTGCCTCGCGGGCATGGCCGTCATCATGTACGCCCCGCGCGGCCACTGACCCCGTGGCCCCGCCCCTCCCGTCACGTGTCGTCGGGCTGTCCCTGTGGAAGCCCTGCTCTGATCCACGTGCGCACGACGGCCCGGCTCAGACGGCCGTCGGCGGCGATGACGTCCTCGGGGACACCGACGAGCCAGGCATCGAGGGTGGCCCTGTGCAGGTCGGCGGTGCGGATGGCGAGGCCCAGGCGGTAGACGCCCGCGCACGCGTCACCGCACTGACCGAGCTCGTCGACAACGCCCTGTACCTGTCATCGCCGTCTTCGGTGTCTACGGCATGAACTTCGACCACATGCCCGAACTGCGCCGGCGCTTTGGCTACCCGATGGTCCTCACGGTGATCGCGACCGCCTGCTTCGTCATCCATCGCGGATTCAGACGCAACGGGTGGCTCTGACAGGCGGCGCGCGAACACGGGCATCAGGGCGCGGTGAGGCGGGCTTCGCGGATGCAGGCGTCGAGGATGTCGATCGCGGTGGCGATGTCCTCGTCGGTGTGGTCCGCCATGGCCTGCATACGGAAGCGGGAGGCGTCCGAGGCGACGGCGGGCTGTTCGACGAGGTGGGCGACGAGGCCGGCGCGGGCGATGAGGCCGGAGGCGGCGCGGCCTGCCGAGGTGTCGCCGATGAGGACCGGAACGACCGGGCAGACCACGTCGCCCATGACCTCCAGGCCGCGGGCGGTGAGGCCCTCGCGCAGACGGGTGGCCACGGAGGCGACCGCCGCCCTGCGCTCGGCGCCCTCCGGTGAGGTGACGACGCCGAGAGCCGCCAGGGCCACCGCCGTCTGCACGGGGGTGATGGCACTGGAGAAGGTCTGTGGGCCGCCGAACATCCGCACGTACTCCCGCGCGGAGGCCGACGGTGTGGCCAGGAAGCCGCCGGTCGTCGCGAAGGTCTTCGAGAACGCGCCGACGACGAAGTCGACCTCGCCGAGGATGCCGTGCACCTCCGGCTGGCCGCCGCCGTGCTCGCCCATGGCGCCGAGGTCGTGGGCCACGTCGACCATGAGCTGGGCGCCGAACTCCCGGCAGATGCCGATGAGTTCGTCCAGTCGCGGGGTGTCGGAGTCCATGGAGAAGACGCCCTCGGTGACGACGAGGACGGCGTTCTTGGTATCGGTGGCGCGGATGCCGGTGAGGTGGCGGCGGACGGCGTCGTTGTCGAGGTGGCGGAAGAACTCCACCGTGGCTCCGCTGGCGGCGGCGCCCTGGCGCAGGGAGTCATGGGAGAGCTTGTCGAGGAGGATGTGGTCGCGGCGGTGCATCAGCGCCCGTATGGTGCCGAAGCCGGAGGCCCAGCCGGTCGGGAAGAGCATGACGTGCTCGGTGCGCAGAGCCTCGGCGAGACCGGCCTCCAGGGCCTTGCTCAGCGGGGTGGCGCCGCCCAGGGCGGGCGAGCCTGCGGTGAGCGGGCCGTAGTCGCGCAACGCCTGGTGGGCGGCGTCCAGGACGGCGGGGTGCCTGGTCAGGGAGAGGTAGTCCTGGCCGCCGAAGTTGGGACCCTGGGTGACCACTCCGGTGTCGGACACGACGGTGGCGCGGGGGGTGAGGGCCGAGGTCTCGTAGCGGCGGAAGTACGGCCACAGGTCGGCCTGTTCGCGGTCGCGCTGCCAAGCGAGGTAGGCGTCGTTGCGGGTGGTCAGGTCCGGCCCGGACACCGTGCGGAACCGCATGATGTCCTTCTCCCGGGCGTCGGTGCGGCGGGTGTCGAGAGGCCCGGGAACAGTGGTGGTCATCGGTCGTCGTCTCCTCGGAGGCAGGCCTGGTGGGGCCCGCTGTGGGGGGGGTGCCCCGGTCAGGGGCTGTACGACGACGCTACGACTGGTTTGACGCTCAACTTCCTTCTATAGATGGATTTTTGATCCCTCGTAAGCCATCTCTAGCGCCTTCCTGACGCCCACCGTCCGTCGGGCTGTCACATCCCCACGTCACGGCTGCGGATGTCCTCCAGGGATTCACGGCGGACCAGGAGGCGGGCGAGTCCGTCGCGTACGGCGGTCACCGGCGGGCGCCCGACCAGGTTGTAGCCGGAGGCCATGGACAGGTGATAGGCGCCGGCCACGGGTACGGCGAGCAGGTCGCCGGGGCGCACGTCCGCGGGGAGTTCGGCGTCGGCGGCCAGGATGTCGCCGGCCTCGCAGTGGCGGCCGACGACGGTCGCCGGGGCCGGGGCCGCGGCGCTGTGGCGGCCGACCATGCGCGGGGCGTACCGGACGCCGTACAGGGCGGGGCGAGGGTTGTCGCTCATACCGCCGTCCACGGCGACGAAGGTCTTCTCACCCGTGTGCTTCACGGCGAGGACGCGGTAGAGGGCGATGCCCGCCGGGCCCACGATCGCCCGGCCCGGTTCGATGATCAGGCGGGGGACGGGGAGCCCGGCCGTCGTGCAGGCGTCGGCGAGTTCCGTGCGGACCCTGCGGGCCAGAGCGGTGAGGTCGAGGGCCGGTTCGCCGGGTCGGTAGGCGATGCCGTGGCCGCCGCCGAGGTCGAGTTCGGGCAGGACCAGGCCGTGCCGCTCGTGCAGGCGGGCCATGAGGCCGACCAGGCGGCGCACGGCGGCGAGGTACGGCTTGACATCGGTGATCTGGGAGCCCAGGTGACAGTGCAGGCCGGTGAGTTCGAGTTGCGGCTGGTCGAGGATCCGGGCGATCGCGTGGGCCGCGTAGCCGTCGGCGATGGAGAGGCCGAACTTCTGGTCGTCGGTGCCGGTACGGATCTTGTCGTGGCCGCCGGCACTGATGCCGGGGACGACCCGGACCATCACCTTCTGGTGACCGCCCGGGCCCACGGCCGCGGCCAGGCGCGCGATCTCCGAGGGGCTGTCGATGACGATCCGGCCGACGCCCAGCCGCAGGGCCGTGTCCAGGTCGCGGGGTGTCTTGGCGTTGCCGTGCAGCGTGATCCGCTCCGGCGGAAAGCCGGTGGTGACGGCGAGTTCCAGTTCGCCGGCCGAGCAGACGTCCAGACCGAGCCCCTCCTCCTCGACCCAGTGGGTCATGGCCCGGCACAGGAACGCCTTGGCCGCGTACAGGACTTCGGCGTCCGGGAAGGCGTCCCGGTAAGTGCGGCAGCGGTCGCGGACCTCGGTCTCGTCGAGGACGTAGACGGGGGTGCCGAAGCGGTCGGCGATCTCGGCGAGCGGTACACCACCTACGGCGAGGCCGCCGGGTACGGGTTCGGTGGCCGAGGCCGGCCACACCGACAACTCGGCGGCAGCGGTGGGTTCGTGAACCGTGGTCATGGTCCTCTTCCTCCTCAGACGGTTCGCAGCGCGGGCGGCTCGGACGGCACCTGGGCGACCGGCACCGGAGCAGGCGCGGTGAACCGCGGGTCCACCGTGAGGGTCGTGACGCCGAGCGGGGCGGTCAGCGCGCGCAGGGCCGGCTCGGCGAGGCGGATCCACGGCTGGTCGGGGCCGAGGATGCCGGTCAGCCTGCGCTCGGAGGTGAAGCCGACGGCCGTACGGTCGCCCAGCGGGGTGCGGAAGAGCCGGGCCGCACAGCCGGAGAGGCCCGGCCGGACCGGGACGTACAGGAGTCCGGCCGGGGACGGATCGCAGGGCTCGGGGTCGTCGTCGTAGCGGAGTTCCGCCATGAGTGCCTCCTGGAAGGCGCTGGTCGGATGATCTGGAGTGCCCCGGACGCGGGGAGGCGGACCGGGGCTCGGGGTCGACGTTATGCCCGGGCCGCCCGGGGATCGGTGGCGTCCTGACGGGACGCTGACGATCGGCCGGACGACTTTGACGGGGCGCTGACGCACCGGGGCGGGGGCCTGGAACAGGTCGTCAGAGGTGTGTCAGGGAATGGAGCGGGGGCTGGGCGAAAGCCTCGGCGGGGAGGTGTGATGGGGCTGTGGAAGCGATGTCCGAGTCCGGTCCGTCCTCAGCCGCCGCTCGTGTGGTCGTGGGGGTGAGCGGCTCTCCCGGTAGCCTCGTCGCGCTGCGCCGCGCGGCCGTCGAGGCCCGGCGCCGGAGTGCCGTGCTCTGGCCGGTGCTGGCCTGGGAGCCGCCCGGTGGGGAGCTCTCCGCCCGTCGGTCCACGGCGGCGGCCGTCCTGGCCGAGGACTGGGAGCGGATGGCGCGGGAGCGGCTGCGCCGCGCCCTGCGGGACGTGTTCGGCGAGGACGGCGCCGAACTCCCCCTGCGCGCCGTGATCGCCCGCGGTACGCCGGGCCGGGCGCTGGTCGCGACTGCCGACCAGGAGGGCGACCTCCTCGTGCTCGGTGCCGGACGGCGCGGCCTGGCGCACCGCGTGCTGTGGCCGTCGGTCGGCCGGTACTGCCTCAGCCACGCCGGCTGTCCCGTCCTCGTACTGCCCCCGTCTCCCCTGGAGCCCGCACTGGCCGCCGCGCACCGGCGCAACGCGTGGCGGCTGCGGCTGGACACGGGGCGGATGGAGCGGGAGTTCGCGCGGGTGCCGCCCGACGCCTGACGACATGCGACGCGACGCACCGCCGTTCAGCACGAGAGTGTGCACCTGATGCGCCGGCGACCGCGCGCGTGCCGCCCGACGCCCGGGACGGGACAGGCTGCGGCGCCCACGGCCAGGACACCGCCGCTCTCAGGACGTGGCCGTCGCCGACACATCCGGCTGCTCGGGGCGGCGCTGTGGTGCCGTGCTCACGGACAGGACCATGGTGAGGCCGCCGCCCGGGGTGTCCTCGGCGTGGATCGTGCCGGCCATCGCCTCGGTGAAGCCTCGGGCGACCGCGAGGCCGAGGCCGACTCCGGCACCGCGCGGGGAGTCGCCGTAGCGCTGGAAGGGTTCGAAGATGCGGTCCTTGGCTTCGTCGGGGACGCCCGGACCGCGGTCGACCACGCGCACCTCGACGCGGTCGGCCAGGGCACTCGCGGACACCAGGACCGTCTCGCCCGGCGGGCTGTACTTGACGGCGTTCTCGACGATGTTGGCGACGGCCCGTTCCAGCAGCCCCCGGTCGACGGCGACCATGGGCAGGGTCTCGGGGATGTCGAGGTCGACGCTGTCCTCGGGGACCCCGCCCAGCGCCATCGGGATGACCTCGTCGAGGTCGGTCTCGCGGATGATCGGGGTGACGGTGCCGGTCTGGAGGCGGGACATGTCGAGGAGGTTGCCGACGAGGTTGTCGAGGCGGTCGGCGCCCTCCTCGATGGACTCCAGCAGTTCCGCCTGATCCTCCTGCGACCATTCGACGTCGTCCGAACGCAGGGACGTGACCGCGGCCTTGATCCCGGCGAGCGGGGTGCGCAGGTCGTGGCTGACGGCGGCCAGCAGGGCGGTGCGGATGCGGTTGCCCTCGGCCAGGGCCCGCGACCGGTCGGCCTCCTCCTGGAGGCGTCGGCGGTCCAGGACCACGACGGCCTGTGCGGCGAAGGCCGCGAGGACGCGGCGGTCCTCGGCCGGCAGCACCCGGCCCGTCAGCGCGAGCGCCATGTGGTCGCCGACCGGTACGTCGACGTCCGCGTCGTCGGGAACCGCGCAGGGACGCGTGCCCACGCTCCCGGCACAGGTCCAGGGCAGCACCTCGCTCGCACGCTCCAGCAGCGCCACGGACTCCATGCCGAAGGTCTCGCGGACCCGTTCGAGCAGTTCCTCCAGGCTGGTCTCGCCGCGCAGCACGTTCCCGGCCAGGAAAGAGAGGATCTCCGACTCGGCGCGCAGACGGGCGGCCTGGTGGGTGCGGCGGGCGGCGAGATCGACGACCGAGGCGACGGACACGGCGACCCCGACGAAGATCACGATGGCGACGATGTTCTTCGGATCGGCGATCGTGAAGGTGTGGACGGGCGGGGTGAAGTACCAGTTCAGCAGCAGGGAACCGGCCGCCGCCGAGGCCAGCGCGGGGAAGAGTCCGCCGAGGAGGGCGGCCGCCACCGTCAGCGTCAGGAACAGCAGCATGTCGTTGGCGAGCCCGACGTCCGGGGCCACACCGCGCAGCAGCCAGGTCAGCAACACCGGGCCGCCGAGGCCGACCAGCCAGCCCCAGATCACGCGGGAACGGCCCAGCCGTGCGCCCCGGTTGACCGGGAGTCCGCGCCCCTTGCCGGCCTCGTCGTGGGTGATCAGGTGCACGTCGAGGTCGGGTCCTGAGTCCCGGGCGACCGTGGCGCCGACGCCGGGCCCGAAGACGTACTGCCAGCCTTTCCGGCGGGAGACGCCGAGCACGATCTGGGTGGCGTTGACCCCGCGCGAGAAGTCGAGCAGCGCGACCGGGATGTCCTCGCCGACGACGTGGTGGAAGGTGCCGCCGAGGTCCTCGACGAGGGTGCGCTGGACGGCGAGTTCCTTCGGGGAGGCGGAGGTGAGGCCGTCACTGCGGGAGATGTAGACGGCCAGCACCTCGCCGCCGGCGCCCTTCTCCGCGAGCCGGGCGGCCCGACGTATCAGCGTCCGTCCTTCCGGACCGCCGGTCAGACCGACGACGATCCGTTCGCGGGAACCCCAGATGGTGGAGACCTGGTGTTCGCTGCGGTACTCGGTCAGATAGGCGTCCACCCGGTCGGCCACCCACAGCAGCGCCAGCTCCCGCAGCGCGGTGAGGTTTCCGGGGCGGAAGTAGTTGGAGAGGGCCGCGTCGACCTTGTCCGGCTTGTAGATGTTGCCGTGCGCCATACGGCGGCGCAGCGCGGGCGGGGACATGTCGACGAGCTCGATCTGGTCGGCGCGGCGTACGACCTCGTCGGGGACCGTCTCCCGCTGTCGTACCCCGGTGATCGACTCGACCACGTCGCCCAGGGACTCCAGGTGCTGGATGTTGACCGTGGAGATGACGTCGATTCCGGCGGCCAGGAGTTCCTCCACGTCCTGCCAGCGCTTGGTGTTGCGGGAGCCGGGGATGTTGGTGTGGGCCAGTTCGTCGACCAGGGCGACCTGGGGCCGGCGGGCCAGGACGGCGTCCACGTCCATCTCGGTGAAGACGCTGTCCCGGTACGCCAGCTCCTTGCGCGGAATCTCCTCCAGGCCGTGCAGCATCACCTCGGTGCGCGGCCGACGGTGGTGTTCCACGAAGGCGACCACACAGTCGGTGCCCCGCTCGATACGGCGGTGGGCCTCGGACAGCATCGCGTAGGTCTTGCCGACACCGGGTGCCGCGCCGAGATAGATCCGGAGCTTGCCGCGAGCCATGGTCATCCTTCGTAGCGGTAGCCCATGCCGGGCTCGGTGATGAGATAGCGGGGATGGGCGGGGTCCGCTTCCAGTTTGCGGCGCAACTGCGCCATGTAGACCCGCAGGTAGTTGGTCTTGTTGCCCTGGGTGACGCCCCACACCTCCTGGAGGAGGTGCTTCTGTGTGATCAGCCGTCCCGGGTTGGTGATCAGTATCTCCAGCAGGTGCCACTCGGTGGGTGTGAGGCGTACGTCACGGCTGTCCTTGCGCACCTTCCTGGCCAGCAGGTCGATGCTGAAGTCCGCCGTCTCGACCAGCGTGGTCCCGGTGGCGAGCGGCGCCTCCTCGGTGCGTCGCACGGCGGCCCGCAGCCGGGCGAGGAGTTCGTCCATGCTGAACGGCTTGGTGATGTAGTCGTCGGCGCCCGCGTCGAGCGCGGCGACCTTCTCCTCGGACGCCTGCCGGGCGGACAGCACCAGGATCGGAACCCGGGTCCAGCCGCGCAGACCCTTGATGACCTCGACGCCGTCCATGTCGGGCAGGCCCAGGTCGAGCATCACGACATCGGGTTGCCGGGCGGCCGCGAGCCGCAGCGCGGTGGCGCCGTCGGGGGCCGCGTCGACCCCGTACCGGCGTGCCTGGAGATTGATGATGAGGGCCCGTACGAGCTGCGGGTCGTCCTCCACCACCAGCACCCGTGTCATCGGCGTGCGCCTTCCTGTCGTACGTCGTGGGGACGTACCTGTTTCATGACTGCGGGAGTCGGCACACCCGGTCGTCCGGGCCGCCGACTCCCTTGTGGGTCGTGTAACGCCATCAGCTCTTGGCCACGAGTGCCTTGAGCGCGATGTTGAGTTCGAGGACGTTCACCCGGGGCTCGCCCATGAAGCCGAGCGTGCGGCCCTCGGTGTGGTCCTCGACCAGCTTCTGCACCTGGGCGACGGTCAGGCCGTTCTTCTCGGCGATCCGGTGGACCTGGATGTCCGCGTACTCCGGGGAGATGTTCGGGTCGAGGCCGGAGCCGGAGGACGTCACCGCGTCGGCGGGGACCTCGGACGCCTTGACCTTGTAGTCGGCGGTCGAGTTGTCCTTGATGACGGTGGCCTTGGCGGCCTTGACCCAGGCGATCAGGTCGGCGTTGTCACCGGAGCGGTTGGTGGCGCCGGACAGGATCAGCGAGTACTGCGTGTTGACGCTGTTGGTGCCGAGGCCGTTCTGCGGGCGCCCCTGGAACCACTTGAGGTCGGGCGAGGCGGTCTCCTCGCCCTTCTTCAGCGGCAGGTTGTAGGACTGCCCGATCAGGGAGGAGCCGACGACCTTGCCGTCCGCCTTGATCTCCGAGCCGTTGGCCTTGTCGTTGAACAGGGCCTGGGCGATGCCGGTGACGACCAGCGGGTAGATGACGCCGGTGACCAGGGTCAGGACGAGCAGGGCCCGCAGGCCCGCCCCCAGCAGCCGGGCGGTGTTCGTAACCGAGTTGTTCATTGCCGATCAACCGATCCCGGGAATGAGGGAGATGAGCATGTCGATGATCTTGATGCCGATGAACGGCACGACCAGTCCGCCGAGTCCGTAGATCCCGAGGTTGCGGCGGAGCAGCTTGTCCGCGCTGACCGGGCGGTACTGCACACCGCGCAGGGCGAGCGGCACCAGCGCGATGATGATCAGCGCGTTGAAGATGACGGCCGACAGGATCGCGGAGTCCGGCGAGGACAGGCCCATGATGTTGAGCGTCTTCAGGCCCGGGTAGACGGCCGCGAACAGCGCCGGGATGATCGCGAAGTACTTCGCGACATCGTTGGCGATGGAGAACGTGGTCAACGCGCCCCGGGTGATGAGGAGTTGCTTGCCGATCTCGACGATCTCGATGAGCTTGGTCGGGTTGGAGTCGAGGTCGACCATGTTGCCGGCCTCCTTGGCGGCCGACGTCCCGGTGTTCATCGCGACACCGACGTCCGCCTGGGCCAGCGCGGGCGCGTCGTTGGTGCCGTCGCCGGTCATCGCGACCAGCTTGCCGCCGGCCTGCTCCCGCTTGATGAGCGCCATCTTGTCCTCGGGAGTCGCCTCCGCGAGGAAGTCGTCGACGCCCGCCTCCTCGGCGATCGCCTTGGCGGTCAGCGGGTTGTCGCCCGTGATCATGACGGTCTTGATACCCATGCGGCGCAGTTCCTCGAACCGCTCCCGCATGCCCTCCTTGACGACGTCCTTGAGGTGGATGACACCCAACACCCGGGCGCCTCGGGCGTCTTCGACGGCCACGAGCAGCGGGGTGCCGCCGGCCTCGGAGATGCGGCTGGAGAGGGTGTCGGCGTCCTCGGCCACCGTGCCGCCCTGTTCCTTGACCCAGGTGATGACCGAACCGGCCGCACCCTTGCGGATCCTGCGTCCGTCGACGTCGACACCGGACATCCGGGTCTGAGCGGTGAACTCGATCCACTCGGCCCCGACGAGCTCGCCCTGGTGGCGCTCGCGCAGCCCGTACTTCTCCTTCGCCAGGACGACGACGGAGCGGCCCTCGGGCGTCTCGTCGGCCAGCGACGACAGCTGGGCGGCGTCGGCGACCTCGGCCTCGATGGTGCCGCTGACCGGCACGAACTCGGACGCCTGGCGGTTGCCGAGGGTGATGGTGCCGGTCTTGTCGAGGAGGAGGGTCGAGACGTCACCCGCGGCCTCGACCGCCCTTCCGGACATGGCCAGGACGTTGCGCTGCACCAGCCGGTCCATGCCCGCGATGCCGATCGCGGAGAGCAGGGCGCCGATCGTGGTCGGGATCAGGCAGACCAGCAGCGCCACCAGGACGACCATGGTCAGGTGCGTGCCCGCGTAGTCGGCGAACGGCGGCAGGGTGGCCACCGCGAGCAGGAAGACGATCGTCAGAGACGCGAGAAGGATGTTCAGCGCGATCTCGTTCGGGGTCTTCTGGCGCGCGGCGCCCTCGACGAGGTTGATCATCCGGTCGATGAAGGTCTCGCCGGGCTTCGTCGTGATCTTGATGACGATCCGGTCGGACAGCACCTTGGTACCGCCGGTGACGGCCGAGCGGTCGCCGCCCGACTCCCGGATGACCGGGGCGGACTCGCCGGTGATGGCCGACTCGTCGACGGATGCGACACCCTCGACGACGTCACCGTCGCCGGGGATGATGTCGCCCGCCTCGCAGACCACCAGGTCGCCGATGCGCAGCTCGGTGCCGGGGACCTGCTCCTCGGCCTTGCCGTCCGCGGCGAGCCGCCGGGCGACGGTGTCGGTCTTGGCCTTGCGCAGGGTGTCGGCCTGCGCCTTGCCGCGGCCCTCGGCGACGGCCTCCGCGAGGTTGGCGAAGATGACCGTGAGCCACAGCCAGGCGCTGATCGCCCAGCCGAACCAGTCACCCGGGTCCTTGAAGGAGAAGACCGTCGTCAGCACCGAGCCGACGAGGACCACGAACATCACGGGCGACTTGACCATCACCCGCGGGTCGAGCTTGCGGCACGCGTCCGGCAGCGACTTCAGCAACTGCTTCGGGTCGAAGAGACCCGCGCCGACGCGTCCCTCGGCGGCCTTGTGCCCGGTGGGTACGTCGCTGTGCGGCGCCCGGGTCGGGGTGGCTGTGGACATCGAGTCCTCTTGATCTTCTGAATGGGGCTTCTCTATGCGGGTCGTCATGACGCCAGCCCCTCGGCCAGCGGCCCCAGCGCCAGGGCCGGGAAGTAGGTCAGACCGGTGATGATCAGGATCGCGCCCACCAACAGGCCCACGAACAGCGGCTTGTTGGTACGCAGGGTGCCCGCGGTCTCCGGGACGGGCCGCTGCTCGGCGAGCGAACCGGCGAGCGCCAGCACGAACACCATCGGCAGGAAGCGGCCGAACAGCATGCACAGGCCGAGCGTGCTGTTGAACCACTGCGTGTCCGCGTTCAGCCCGGCGAAGGCCGAGCCGTTGTTGTTCGAGGCGGACGTGTAGGCGTACAGGATCTCGGAGAACCCGTGTGCCCCGCTGTTGGTCATCGAGTTGCCCGGCGTGGGCAGCGCCATCGCGGCGGCGGTGAAGATGAGCACCAGCGCCGGGGTGATGAGGATGTAGCAGGCCGCCAGCTTGATCTCGCGGGTGCCGATCTTCTTGCCCAGGTACTCGGGCGTGCGGCCGACCATCAGACCGGCGATGAACACCGCGATGACCGCCATGATCAGCATGCCGTAGAGGCCGGAGCCGGTACCGCCGGGCGCGATCTCGCCCAGCATCATGCCGAGCATGGTGATCCCGCCGCCGAGCCCGGTGAAGGAGGAGTGGAAGGAGTCCACCGCGCCGGTCGAGGTGAGCGTCGTCGAGGTCGCGAAGATCGACGAGGCGCCGACGCCGAACCGGACCTCCTTGCCCTCGTACGCCCCGCCTGCGATGTCGAACGCCGGGCCGTGGTGCGCGAACTCGGTCCACATCATCAGCGCGACGAAACCGACCCAGATGGTGGCCATCGTCGCGAGAATCGCGTAGCCCTGCTTGACCGAGCCGACCATGAGGCCGAAGGTGCGGGTCAGGGCGAACGGGATCACCAGCAGCAGGAAGATCTCGAAGAGGTTCGTGAACGGCGTCGGGTTCTCGAACGGATGGGCGGAGTTGGCGTTGAAGTAGCCGCCGCCGTTGGTGCCCAGTTCCTTGATGGCCTCCTGCGAGGCGACCGCGCCGCCGTTCCACTGCTGCGAGCCGCCCATGAACTGGCCGACCTCGTGGATGCCGGAGAAGTTCTGGATGGCACCGCACGCGACCAGGACGATCGCCGCGATCACCGAGAACGGCACCAGGACGCGCACGACACCACGGACCAGGTCGGACCAGAAGTTGCCGAGTTCACCGGTCCTGGAGCGCGCGAACCCTCGTACCAGAGCCACCGCGACGGCGATTCCGACGGCCGCGGAGACGAAGTTCTGCACGGCCAGACCGGCGGTCTGCACGACGTGGCCCATGGCCTGCTCGCCGTAGTACGACTGCCAGTTGGTGTTGGTCACGAAAGAGGCGGCGGTGTTGAACGCCTGGTCCGGGTCGATCGCGGAGAAGCCGAGCGAACCGGGCAGGACACCCTGGAGCCGCTGGAGCAGATAGAGGAACAGGACACTCACGGCCGAGAAGGCGAGCACACCGCGCAGGTACGCGGCCCAGCGCATCTCGGTGCTCGGGTTGGCACCGATGCCCTTGTAGATCCACTTCTCGACGCGCCAGTGCTTGTCGGAGGAGTAGACCTTGGCCATGTAGTTGCCGAGGGGGACGTAGGCGAGGGCCAGTGCTCCTATGAGGGCGAGCAGCTGGAGGACGCCGGCGAGTACGGGACCCATGTCAGCTCTCAGAACCTCTCCGGGAAGATCAGGGCGAGGACGAGATAGCCCAGCAGGGCGACGGCCACGACGAGGCCGACGATGTTCTCGGCGGTCACAGCTTCGTCACCCCCTTGGCGACGAGGGCCACCAGCGCGAAGCACGCGATCGTGGTGACGACGAAGGCCAGATCGGCCATCGTGAACTCCCGGAATGAGGTTCGGATCGGACTCGGACGGTTAGAGGAAACAGCCTTTCTGGCCGGATCCGGCTCTCGTTGACGGGTCCCTTACGGCGACGCGTACGGCTTTGACGCGACTCTTACGCCACCTGTGGTGACCGGTGGCCGAGCACCGCCGTCCGGCGCGGGGAAGTCGCCGGGAATTCGTCAGAACAGCCGGGTCAGAAGAGGCGGAAGCGCAGCCGGCAGATCACCGCGTCCGTCTCCCTCCGCACGGCATGGGCGACGACGGCACCTCGCTGGTTCTGCAGCAGCCGCTGCCACAGCCGCTCCGGCTCCGTCTCCGGGATCAGCACGGTGACCCGGGTGTCGGGTTCGGCCGCGGTGACCTCACGGACGTAGGCGGCGATGGGGCGGCCCAGGGAGCGGCGCTCGCAGGCGAGCCGGACCAGCGGCACCCCCGGGTCCCATTCGGCCCAGGCGCGCTCCAGGGCGTGCAGGGCGGCCCGGTCCTCGGGGTCGGGGTAACAGACGGTGACCGCGCGGACCTCGTCACCGAGGGAGGCCGCGGCCGTCAGTGCCTCGGAGGTCAGGCGGGACAGCGACGACACCGGCACGATGACGACCGAGCGGTCGCGGTGCGGGTGCTCGGGTATGCGGCCCAGCCCCAGCCGCTCACCGATCCGTACGTAGGCGCGGTGCACGGTCTCGAAGGCCGCGACCAGCAGGGGCAGGGCGATAACGATCAGCCAGGCGCCCTCCTCGAACTTGCTGGCGGTGACGACGACGGCCGCGACGCCGGTGAGGACGCCGCCGAAGCCGTTGAGCAGCGCCTTCCCGCGCCAGCCCGGACCCTTTTCGAGCCGCCAGTGCCGGACCATGCCGACCTGGGCGATCGTGAAGCCGACGAAGACGCCGATGGCGAAGAGCGGCACGAGGGTGTTGGTGTCACCGCCGGAGAAGACGAGCAGCGCGGCGGAGACCAGAGCGAGGGCGAGGACGCCATGGCGGTGGACCTGCCGGTCGGCCTTGAGGGCGAAGACATGCGGCAGGTAGTTGTCGCGGGCCAGCAGCTTGAGGAGCACCGGGAGGCCGCCGAAGGACGTGTTCGCCGAGAGGGCGAGCAGGATCATCGTCGCGAACTGGATGACGTAGAACGCCCAGTTGTGGCCGAGCGAGGCGTCCGCGAGCTGGGCGAGGACGGTGACGCCCTCCACCGGCTGGAGGTGGAAGCGGGAGATCAGCACCGACAGGCCGATCAGCATCACGCCGAGCACCGCGCCGAGGGCGACCTCCGCGCGTTGGGCGCGTTTGACGCGCGGGAGGCGGAAGGACGGCACGGCGTTGGCGATGGCCTCGACGCCGGTGAGCGCGGAACACCCGGAGGCGAAAGCTTTCAGCAGGAGCAGGGCACCCACGGTGGTCGCGTTGTCGGCGAGGACCGAGGCATGCCCGTCGGCGGTCGCCGTGCTGACCGGCCCGGACCGGAAGAGGCCGACGACGATCAGCACGAAGACGGACCCGACGAACACGACGGTCGGCACGATGAACGCCTTCGCCGACTCCACGATCCCGCGCAGGTTGACCGCCGTGATCAGCACGAGCACGACCAGGCACAGCCACAGCCGGTCGTCGTAGAGGGACGGGAAGGCGGAGGTCAGCGCCGCCACTCCCGCCGTGACGGCGACGGCGACGTTCAGCACGTAGTCCAGGACGAGCGAGGCGGCGGCCACCAGGCTCGTGCGGGCACCCAGGTGCGTCCTGGCGACGGCGTAGGAACCGCCGCCGTCCGGGAAGGCCGCGATGACCTGCCGGTACGAGGCGACCAGCACCGCCAGCAGTCCGGCGATGGCCAGCGTGACGGGGAGCGTGAAGCCGAGACCGTGGGCGCCCGCGGCGGCCAGCACGAGCACGATCGCCTCGGGGCCGTAGGCCACCGACGCCATCGCGTCCAGGGACAGTGCGGCAAGGCCGGTGACGGCGGTGAGGCGATGGCGCTCACCGGTATCCGGCGGTTCCTCGTCTGCGGGGGTCGCCCCGGGCTCGGCGGTGAGGACGGGCATGGGCGGGTGCTCCTTCGTGCGGCAGCGCGGTTCAGCTGTGTGAGCCGCACCCGGGCTGCGGGCGCGGTGCACCAAGGTTCTGTCCGTGGCCCGCCGCGGCCGACCCTCCCTTGCGCGTTCTTCGCGCCGAACCGGCGGACCTTGACGGCGCCTTGACGGGCGTGTGATCCGGGCGACCCCCTCGCCGCCGGAACGCCGTCAAGAACAGCCGCGTATCCGTCAGAGTCGTGTCAAGGTGCGTCGCCCGCGCTCAGCCGGTCCTTACCGTCTGCTCTATGGGACGCCGCAACGACGCGGAACACGACGTGTTCCCCGCAGACGCGCAGAAACAGGGCCCGGTGGTGCACGACCACCGCTGGGCGGGAGATCTGTACAGCTCGATCCGCTGCTCGACAGCCCTGCTCGGCCTGCTGTTCGCGATCGAATGGGGTACCGGCAACCTCACCATCTGGCGCGGGGTGCTGTGGGCCGCCCTGGCGGTGCTCCTCTTCCTGGTGCTGTGCCCGCCGCGGGTCACCGCCGGTGAGGGCTGGCTGGCCTCCCGGTGGCTGCTGCGCACCCGCCGGGTCCGCACCGACCTGCTGGTCTCGGTGCGCTGCCTGGAAGGCGTCTCCCAACGGCTCGTCCTGCGCGACGCGTTCGGCCACCGGGTCGAGATCGATCCGCAGGTCCTGGTGAACAATCCCGGCCTCTGGCACCGCGTCGACGAGGACGCCCGCAGGTCCGCCGCCCTCGGCTCCCTGATGTGCGGAGCGACGGCGCTGCGCCGCGTCGCGGAACGCATCGACCGCGAGACCGCCAAGACCGTGTTCAAGGTCTCCGGGATGGAGTGACCCTCCTGTTCAGCCTCAAGGGTCCACCGGATCTGGCTGAACGCCCGCCCTGAGGACCTGCTCCTGCCGCGGCCACCGACCCCACCGCCCGCGCGATCCCAGGAGGCGGCAGCTCCGCCGTCGAGATCGCGTAAGGGGCTTCTCACTCCTCACGAAGGGGCCCCGCCGTGTCCAGCGCCGCCCCCGTCTGGTCGGCCAGCGTCACCGCGACGAGCCGCGCCTGAAGCGGTGGCACCGGGCCGGGGCCGGGGGTGAGCATGAAGCGGCCGAGGTAGTGCCCGTTGCCGTAGGCGCGCAGCTCGATCTCGCCCTCGGGCCAGCCGTCCAGGTCGACGTCCCGGAACCGCCGGCCCACGGTCACGCCACCGTCCGCCCGCAGCCGCGGCGGCTGCCCGAGCAGCGTCCCGTACTCGAAACGGCAGGCGCGCAGGCCGAGGAGGCCGGTCAGTTCACCGCGGACATGGTCGACGACGGTGTCCGCGGACCTGGCGGACTGCACGAGGTCGGCGGTGGCGTGGATGCGGGCGAGATAGCCCGCGTCCGTCACCGTGACGACCTCCAGTCGGCGGGCACGGGCGGCGAGTCGGGACACGATCAGACCGACGACCAGCAGGAGCACCGCCGTCTCGATGTCACCGGAAGCCGTGATGTCGAAGGTCTGGTACGGGCGGGTGAGGAAGAAGTCGAACCAGGCCGCCGCCGACAGCGCCGCGAGCACACCGGCCGTACGGCTGCCGAGCGCGGCGACCGCGACCACCGCCACGACGAGGATCAGCGCCGCGTTGGTGTGGGACAGCTCGGTGCGGAACGGCACCAGGGCGAGCGCCACCAGGAAGGGGGCCAGGAAGCCGGCCGCCAGCGCGACCCGGTCCGGCAGCGGCCGGCCCTCCGGCTTCGTGCCGGTTGTCGTGCGGTGCGGCGTCCACCTGCCGCTCTCGGTGCTCATCCGGCACCTCCTACGCTCTGTGCACCTCGTGGGTGCACGATCTCCGGCTGGGGGGCGAGGGGCAGTGACACGACCATCGTCAGGCCGCCGCCCGGGGTGTCCTCGGGGGTGAGGGTGCCGTTCATCGCCTCGGTCAGGCCGCGTGCCAGGGCGAGGCCCAGGCCGAGGCCGGTGGTGTTGTCGGTGTCGCCGAGCCGTTGGAAGGGCTCGAAGAGGCGTTCCCGGCCGGTCGGCGGCAGTCCGGGGCCGCGGTCCACGACCCGCAGTTCGACCCGGCCGGCCAGGGCGCTGGCGGTCACCAGCACTTTGGCACCGGACGGGGTGTGGCGGGCCGCGTTGGCGGCCAGGTTGGCGATCACCCGCTCCAGCAGGGGCGGGTCGGCGAGCACCGGCGGGATCTCCTCGACGTCGCGCACATCGACCTCGGGGACGTCCATGAGCGCGGCCGGGAGGACCTCCTCCAGCGCGGTGGCCCGCAGATCGAGGGTGAGGACGCCCGCCTCCAGGCGGCTCAGGTCCAGCAGGTTCTCCACCAGCCGGCTCAGTCTGGCCATGGACTCGTCGGCGGTGGCGAGGAGTTCGTCGCGGTCCTCGGCGGAGAACTGGACGTCCCGGCTGCGCAGCGAGGTCACGGCGGCCCAGCCGGCGGCGAGCGGGGTGCGCAGGTCGTGGCCGACCGCCCGCAGCAGCGCCGTACGCATCCGGTCGGCGGCCTTCACTGGCTCCACCTCGGCCGCTGCCTCGGCCAGCCGGGCCCGTTCGACGGCGGACCCGACGTGCGCGGCGAAGGCGGCGAGCACCCGTCGCTCGGAGGAGGAGAGCGTGCGTCCGCGCAGCACCAGGTGGGCGCCCGGGCCGGCGGGCACAGCGGTGGCTCCGTCGCCGTCGGGCGGTTCGTCGACGAGCTCCGCCGAGTCCATGCCGAAGGTCTCGCGGGTGCGTTCCAGCAGGGCCGGGATGGTCGCGCCGCCGCGCACGATGCTGCCCGCCAGCGACGACATGGTCTCCGCCTCGGCGGTGGCGCGGGCCGAGCGGCGGGACAGGCGCAGGGAGCGGTCGACGACGGCGGCCACGGTCGCGGCCACCACCGCGAACACCCCGAGCGCGATCAGGGCGTTGGGATCGTCGAGGCTGAAGGCGCCGATGGGTGGGATGAACCAGTAGTTGAGCAGCAGGGACGCCGTCACCGACGCGATCAGCGCGGAGGCGACCCCGCCGATGCAGGCCACGCCCACCACCGCGAGCAGGAACAGGAGCGCCTCGCTGGTGAGATCGAGCGGGCCGCGCAACCGGTCCAGGACAAGCGTGAGCAGCACCGGCAGCACCAGCCCGGCCACGGGGCCCGCGACCAGCCGCCCGGTCGACAGGGTCCGGCGGCGGGACGGCAGCAGGGTGCCGCGTCCGGCGCGCTCGTGGGTGACCCGGTGGACGTCGATGTCGCCGGACAGCTCGGTGACGGTCTCCCCGGTGCCCGGACCGGTCAGGAACCGTTCCAGACGGCCCCGGCGGCTGGTGCCCAGCACCAGCTGGGTGGCGTTCTCGGCGCGGGCGAAGTCGACCAGGCCGGTGGCGATGTCGTCGCCCACCACGGAGTGGTAGCTGCCGCCGAGGTCCTCCACCAGCCGCCGCTGCCGGGTCAGTGAGGCGTGCGAGACTCCGGCGGCCAGGCCGTCGCTGCGGGCCACGTGCACGGCGAGGAGGTCGCCCCCGACCGACCGGGCGGCGATCCGGGCGGCCCGCCGGATCAGCGTGTCTCCCTCGGGCCCGCCGGTCAGCGCGACGACGACCCGCTCCCGGGTCTCCCACACCCCGCCGATGGAGTGCTCGGCGCGGTAGCTGGTGAGCGCCTCGTCGACCCGGTCGGCCGTCCACAGCAGGGCCAGCTGCCGCAGCGCGGTCAGATTCCCGGGCCGGAAGTAGTTGGCGAGGGCCGCGTCGACCTTCTCGGGGGCGTAGATGTTGCCGTGCGCCATCCGCCGCCGCAGGCCCTCGGGCGGCATGTCGACGAGTTCGATCTGCGTGGCCCGCCGTACGACGTCGTCGGGCACCGTCTCGTGCTGCGGTACCCCCGTGATCTTCTCGACGACGTCGTTGAGGGAGGCCAGGTGCTGGATGTTCAGCGCGGTGATCACGTCGATGCCCGCGGCGAGCAGTTCCTCGACGTCCTGCCAGCGCTTGGCGTTGCGGCCGCCGCCGGGGACGTTGCTGTGGGCGAACTCGTCGACGATCGCGACCTGCGGGCGGCGGGCCAGCACCGCGTCGAGGTCCATCTCTTCGAACCGTCCGCCGCGGTACTCGCAGCGCGCCCGGGGGACGACCTCCATGCCGTCCAGCATGGCCTCGGTGCGCGGCCGGCCGTGGCACTCGGCGAAGCCGACCACGGCGTCCGCGCCCCGGGCGGCCCGGCGCCGCCCCTCGTCGAGCATCCGGTAGGTCTTGCCCACCCCCGGGGCCGCCCCGAGGTAGACCTTCAGTCGTCCGGGCCGTACGTCACCACTCATCGCCGCCGACGCGCTCCGCTCACTGGCTCAACTCCCTGAGGAGGCGGATTACTTCTCCTACCGAAGCGCGTCCGGCGGGCACCCGGGGCACTTCTTAGCGCTTCCTTGGCGCCTGTCCCGGGGACCTTGACACTGACTTGACGTGCCCTGGCCGGTTAGGGTGAAGGCGGTGTGCCGGGAAGTCTGGTCGGCCGGGGAGCCACGGTGGCTCTCTTCGAGGCCCCCTGGGGGACGGTCGGCATGCGCGGCGTAGGGACGGTTCTGGCACTCGTGGTACTCGCCACTCTGGTGGCGACCTTCGCCCGCCGCCGGCGCATCCCGGCGCCTTCCCTGCTGGTCGTGGCGGGTCTGACCGTGGCACTGCTGCCGGGCACCCCGCAGATCGAGATCAGCCCGGAGATCATCGGCCTGGTCGTGCTGCCACCGTTGTTGTACGCGAGCGCGGAGGAACTGTCGTGGCGTGAGCTGAGGGCCGTCTGGAAGCCGGTCGGTGTCCTGTCCATCGGCCTGGTGCTGGCCTCGGCGGCGGCCGTCGGCTGGGTGGCGTCCGGGATCACGCCGCTGTCGTGGCAGATGGCGTTCGTGCTGGGCGCGGTGCTGGCCAGCACCGACCCGGTGGCGGTGACCGCGCTCGGCAGACGGCTCTCCCTGCCGCCGAAGGTGCAGGTCCTCGTCCAGGCGGAGAGCCTGTTCAACGACGCGACCTCGCTGGTGCTGTTCCGGGTCGCGGTGAGTGTGGCGGTGGCGTCGGCGGCGGCCGGCTGGGGTGCGGCGGGCGCCGAGTTCGCCGTGCTGGCGGGCGGCGGCACGGTGATCGGTGCCGCGGTCGCCGGGGTGGTCGCGTTGATCCGCAGGCGCACCGAGGACCCCGTCCTGGAGACAGTGATAGCCCTGGTCACCCCATACGCGGCCTACGTCCTCGCGGAGGCCGCCCACACCTCCGGCGTCACCTCCGTCGTGGTGGCCGGGGTCGTCCTGGGCGGACGTGGCGACCGGCTCACCAACGCCCGCATCCGCCTTCAACTGCACGCCGTGTACGGCACGGTGGTCTTCCTGCTGGAGAGCGTCGTGTTCTCCCTCATCGGCCTGGCCCTGCCCGCGCAGGTGCGCGCCCTGGACGACGGTGACCGGGCCTGGCCGCTCTACGCCCTCGCGGTGGCCGCCACGCTGATCGCCGTACGGCTGCTGTGGCTGGCGCCGCTGTCGGCGCTCGTGCAGCGCAAGGGCGGCATCCAGCGGATGAACTGGCGGGTACCTCTGGTGCTGACCTGGGCCGGCACCCGGGGAGTCGTGCCGCTGGCGGCTGCCCTGTCGATCCCGGAGACCACGAAGGCGGGCGCCGCCCTGGCGGACCGTCCACTGGTCCTCGTCCTCACCACCTCCGTCGTGGTCGTCACCCTCGTCGTCCAGGGCTTCACCCTCGCCCCCGTCGTACGCCGCTCCGGCATCGCCCTGGAGCCCGACCACACCGAGCGCGAGGAAGCCGCCGCCCGCTGCCGGCTGGCCGATGCGGGCATCCGGCGCCTGGACGAACTCGCCGAGTTGGAGGCGGTACCGGACGTCGTCCTCGACCGCCTGCGCCGCGGCCTCACCGCCCGCCTCGACGACGCCCGCGACCGGCTGAACGAGGACACCGGCGGGTCCGGGTCGGCCGACCTCGTCTACCGCCAGCTGCGCCGCGACCTGATCTCCGTCGAGGCGACGGAACTGCAACGCCTCTACGACGACCACACGATCAGCGACACGACCCGCAGAAGGCTCCAGCGGTCCCTGGACCTGGAGGAGGCACGGCTGGCCGGCGCCTGAGCGCCGCGCCGGCTTCTGTCGCGACGGGTTGTTCTTCGGCCGCGGGGCCGTCGTAGTCGGCCGCGCCCCGCGGCGGAGCCTCACGCCGAACAGCACCGCTCCCCTTCAGGCGCCTTCAGCGGAACTCGGCGAGCCTCGGTCGCAGGCCGAGCGCGGTGAGGGCCGCCGCCGCGAGCAGCAGTCCCATCGCCCACGGCAGCGGCCCGCTCACCGCCGACCGGCCCGCCCGCACGGACGCGGTGAAGTGGGTCCGGTTGATGTCGGTGACCTGGTCCAGTGCGGTCATCCAGGCCCCGAAGTGCGCGTTGGAGGTGCCGGGTTCCCAGCCCATGCAGAACTCGGTGGCCTCCCGTTGCTTCCCGGCCGCGACCAGTGCCCGGATCCGGCGGTCGTCGCGCTGGTAGACGGCGTACGCCTCGACCGTCCGTTCCGCCGCGTCCCGCTCCCCCGCGAAGGTGATGTTGTCGAGCTCTCGGCGGAACTCGCCGGTGAAGCGCAGGTCGCCGTGGTCCGACCGGTACGCCTGCCAGGTGCCGGCGAGCCGGGAGTCGTACGACGACAGGGTCGCGCCCTCGATGCCGTACAGCTCCTGGGACTTGGCGAGGAACGACCGCGCGTACCGCTCACGCCGCTCCGGGTCGAGGAGGTAGCGGCTCTCGTCGGCGTTGGCGTCGTAGGCGATCGCGCGGGCGCGGGAGAGGGCGACGACGGAGTCGAAGGCGTCGCGGCGGGCGCCGCGCAGGTGCTCGGCGGAGGCGGACAGCATCGTCGTACCGAGGACGACGGCGGTCAGGACGCAGACGGTGGCGGCCAGGACGCCGGGGTTGAGGACGCGGCGGAAGCGGCGGGCCAGGTACCACTGGAGGGCGCCGAGCACGGCGAGCAGCAGCAGGCCCAGCGTGACGACGGCGACGAGCTGGGCGGAGAGGGTGGAGCGGGCGGCGGTGTACCGCGTCTCGAAGGCGGCGTTGTTCGACGACACCAACTTCGCCGCCGCCGGCAGGAGCCGGGTCCGCAGCAGGTCCGTCGCCCTCCGGTAGTCGGCCACGGCCGCCGTCCTGCCGCCCTCGCGGCCGTCGTTCTCCAGGGCGCGGCCGATGAGTTCCTGGTACTCGGCGAAATCGTCCGTGAGATTCTCGACCGTCTTCTCGTCGCCACGGTCACCCTGGGCGGCGACGGCGAGCGTGCGCAGTTCGTGCCCGATGTCGCGGCGGGCGTCGCCGTAGAGGCTGACTGCCTTGTCGTACGGCGTCCGCAGCCGCGCCCCTTTCGCCAGCAGCATGTTGGCGGCCTGCGCGTCCATGTCGTCGAGGGCGAGGCTGAGGTCGGCGGCGCTGGTGGTGCGGGGTGCGTCCTGGTCGGCCACGGCGTCCCAGGTGCCGTTCGCGGCCAGTCCGGCCAGCAGGAGCAGCACCGTGAGGGCGGCGGTGAGCAGGACCGTGGCCGCGCGCAGGAGGCGCAGCCGCGCGGGCACGGTGGCCCGCAGGCGGCGGCGCAGAGCGGCCCGCGCGGCCACGGCCCGCTGTCTCGGGCGCGGTCGTCCCGGACCCGGATCGCCCGTCCGCGATCCCCCGCCGCTCCCGGGTCCGGGGCCGCCGTCCGGCGGGGGCACCGCTGTCGGCCGTGAGTCAGGCTTCCGCGGTGTCTGCGCCGTGCCGGCCGTGATCGTCACGGTTCCTCCAACATCACGCCACGGACGGTCGCCCGCCCCCCGTTGTCGGCCAGTCTGCGGCCGGATCCGGTCGTCGGCGGCCTGCGTTGACGCTCCTCTGACGCTTTCTCAGGTCGGTTTGACGGGACCTTGACGGCGTCGCCGCAACGGCCGTATGAGTGCCGCAAATTCCTTGCCGACCAGGGCGGTTCCGGTTTCGACGGCCGCTAGATTCCCTGTCGGCCGCAGCTGAGGCCGCGGGCGTCAGCGGCCTCGGCGGCTGCCCGGAGTCCCCACTCCGCGGCGGTTCGAGGCGGCCGGCGCACGTCCGAGGGCGTGTGTCCGCGCACCACGCCGGTCGTCGCCCTGTCGCCCGCGTCCGTGTGCGGGCCGTGCGGTGCCGGGGCCCCGGCACCGCACGGCATCCGTCCCCCACCGAGTCACGAAGGTCTCCATGATTCCCGCCGCTCCGGAGCAGGCCCCCGCGTCCCCTCCACAGCCCGCCCCACGGCCCGCGGCCGAAGGAGGAGCGGGGCGCCGGCGGGCCCCGAGCGGCCTGTTCGAGCCCGCCCAGCTCGTCCGCTCCCTCCCCGACGCCCTGCGCAAGTTGCATCCCAGGGTCCTGGTCAGGAACCCGGTGCTCTTCGTCGTGTCGGTCGGCGCGGTCCTCACCACGCTGTCCGCGCTGTTGCACCCGGCCGTCTTCACCTGGGTGATCAGCCTCTGGCTGTGGCTGACCGTCGTCTTCGCCAACCTCGCCGAGGCCGTCGCCGAGGGCCGGGGCAAGGCCCAGGCCGAGTCGTTGCGCCGGGCCCGCACGGACACGGTTGCGCTACGGCTGCTCGACTGGCGCTGGGGCGCGAACCTGCGCACGGCCCGCACGGAGGCCGTCGCCGCCACCGACCTCAAGCCGCTCGACGTCGTGCTGGTCGAGGCGGGCGAGATGATCCCGGCGGACGGCGACGTGATCGACGGGGCCGCGGCCGTGGACGAGTCGGCGGTCACCGGCGAGTCGGCACCGGTCATCCGGGAGTCGGGCGGCGACCGCAGCGGCGTCACGGGCGGTACGACGGTCCTGTCCGACCGGATCGTCGTCCGGGTCAGCGCCCGCCCCGGGCACAGCTTCCTGGACCGGATGATCGCCCTGGTCGAAGGCGCCTCCCGGCAGAAGACCCCGAACGAGATCGCCCTGAACATCCTGCTGGCCGCCCTCACCATCGTCTTCGTCCTGGTCGTGGTCACGCTCCAGCCGATGGCCGCCTACGCGGGCGCCGCCCAGTCGACGACCGTGCTCGTCGCCCTCCTCGTCACCCTCATCCCGACCACCATCGGCGCGCTGCTCTCGGCGATCGGCATCGCCGGCATGGACCGCCTGGTCCAGCGCAACGTCCTCGCCATGTCGGGCCGGGCCGTCGAGGCGGCCGGCGACGTGAACACCCTGCTGCTGGACAAGACCGGCACCATCACCCTCGGCAACCGGGAGGCCGCCGCCTTCGTCCCGCTCCCCGGCATCGACGAACGGCAGCTCGCGGACGCCGCCCAGCTGTCGTCGCTGGCCGACGAGACCCCGGAGGGCCGCTCCGTGGTCGTCCTGGCCAAGCAGGGGTACGGGCTACGCGCCCCCGCCGAGGGCGAGTTGGCGAACGCCCGCTGGGTCCCCTTCAGCGCGCAGACCAGGATGAGCGGCGTCGATCTGCGCTGGGACAACGGCGCGGTGTGCACGATCCGCAAGGGCGCCGCCCGGCAGGTCGTCGAGTGGGTGCAGATGTACGGCGGTCAGGTCCCCGCCGAGGCACGGCACTTCGCGGACTCGGTGGCGGCGTCCGGCGGCACGCCCCTGCTGGTGGCCGTGCACGACTGGAACGGCCCTCGGGTGCTGGGCCTCGTCCACCTCAAGGACGTCGTCAAGGACGGCATCCGCGAACGCTTCGCCGAGCTGCGCCGCATGGGCATCCGTACCGTGATGGTCACCGGCGACAACTCCCTGACCGCCCGTGCCATCGCGGCGGAGGCGGGCGTGGACGACTACCTGGCCGAGGCGACTCCCGAGGACAAGCTGGAGCTGATCAGGCGGGAGCAGGCCGGCGGCAAGCTGGTCGCGATGACCGGCGACGGCACCAACGACGCGCCCGCGCTGGCCCAGGCGGACGTCGGTGTGGCCATGAACACCGGGACGTCGGCCGCCAAGGAGGCCGGCAACATGGTCGACCTCGACTCCAACCCGACCAAGCTCATCGAGATCGTCGAGATCGGCAAGCAACTCCTCATCACCCGGGGCGCGTTGACCACGTTCTCCATCACGAACGACGTCGCGAAGTACTTCGCGATCATCCCGGCGATGTTCGCGGGCGCGTACCCGGGACTGAAGTCCCTCAACGTGATGGGTCTGCACAGCCCGACCTCCGCGATCACCTCGGCGATCATCTTCAACGCCCTGATCATCGTCGCGCTGATCCCGCTCGCCCTGCGCGGCGTCCGCTAC
The DNA here is from genome assembly GCF_013044505.1 of Streptomyces sp. S3(2020). Classification (GTDB taxonomy): domain Bacteria; phylum Actinomycetota; class Actinomycetes; order Streptomycetales; family Streptomycetaceae; genus Streptomyces. The sequence goes on from NZ_JABERD010000103.1 coordinate 25,218, forward strand.
ACCCCCGCCTCCGCGCACGACCTGCTGCGCCGCAACCTGCTGCTGTACGGCCTCGGCGGCCTCGTACTGCCCTTCGTCGGCATCAAGCTGATCGACCTGCTGATCTCGGGGGTGCCCGGCCTTGGCTGAACCGCGCCCGGCGACCTGGCTCGCCCGCCAGGGCCCCGGGTGCGCCCGTCAAGGCCCCGTATCCCCACATCAGGGTCCCGTCAGAGAAGGGGACTTGAGCTTGCCCGGTCCCTGCGGGACGGCTTCGATGGTTCCCGTGAACAGCGCCTGGCTCCTCTTCGACCGGCCGCCGAGTCCCTCTCGGCCGCCCCGTCGTGAGCCGCGCCGTCCACAAGCGCCCGCGTCCAGCTGACGCGCGTTCCGCGACCCGAGGGGCGCCGTGATCCCCGTCCGGCGCCCCTCGCCCTTTGCCCTGGCACGCACGCCGCACCCGTGAGGGGGCCGTGCGTCAGCGTGCCCGCAACCCTGAAGGAAACATGCCCACTTCACGCCTTTCCTCCCGTACCGTCCTGGTCACCGGGGCCACCTCCGGCATCGGGTACGAGACCGCCCGGCAGCTCACCGAGCGCGGCGCCACCGTGCTGCTGCACGGCCGCACCGCCGAGGACGCCCGGGCGGCCGCCGACCGGCTCGTCGCCGAGGCGGGCGTCGACGCCGACCGACTGTGCGCGTACGGCGCGGACTTCGCGCGGCTGGACGAGGTGGAGAGCCTCGCCCACAAGGTCGTCGTCGACCATCCGCACCTGGACGTCCTCGTCAACAACGCCGGTACCGCGGCCCCCGAGCGGCACACCGTCACCGCCGACGGCAACGAGATCGCCTTCCAGGTCAACTTCCTCGCCCACTACCTGCTGACGTGCCTGCTGGAGCCCGCCCTCACCAGCGACCCCGGCGGCCGGGTCGTCAACGTGTCCTCCTCGCTGCACCGCACCGGGTCGATCTCCTGGGCCGACCCCAACCGCGCCCGCCGTTACTCCCGGCTCGCCGCGTACGCCCAGTCCCAGCTGGCCCTGACGGTCTTCGCCGCCGACCCGCGCGTCACCGCCGTCTCCGTGCATCCCGGGGTCTGCGACACCGCCATGCTCCCGCTCTACTCCCACGAAGGGGCCACCCCCGCCGAGGGCGCGACCCACGTGGTCCGGCTGTGCGACCCGGCCGTCGAGATCGTCAACGGGGCGTACTACGACCGCACCGAGCGCGTCGACCCGGCGCCGGCCGCGACCGAGGAGCGCACGATCCGACGCCTCAACAAGCTCGCCGACCTGCTGGTCGGCCGTACCGCTTGAACGTCGTTCTCCTCGAAGGGAGTTGAACCCCATGTCGAAGCGCGCCCGAAAGAAGAAGGACCGCCGCAAGAAGAAGGCCAACCACGGCCGCAAGGCCGGCCAGCGCTGACCGAGCACGAACGGGGCGGGCGACGAGGACGGCAAGTCCCCGGGGCCCGCCCCCACCACTGCCGGCGCCGGTGATCCAGATAAGCCCCCGTGACCTGCCCGCCCACAGCCGACGGTTCCCACGGGGCCGCCGGTCCCGCCCCGATCGGCGAGCACGGCCACTACGCGGTCGGCGGCCCCGTGGCGCGCGATCGCCGGCTCAGCTCGTAGGGGCCATCTAGGCGGCCGGCCCCCATATGGCCCAACCCGTATCCGTGCGACCGGAACACGCACACCCTGATGTGCCATAAGCGCTCCGCCTGCCGGTCTTAACGCAAGCTTGACGCGGTCATGTGACCCACCCGTAGGCCCTGACGTCACGCTCTGCATACGCTGATCCCGCCGTCCGTGTGATGGCCGGACCGCACACCGAGCCGCACATCAGGAGCCCTCCGATGGCCACCACCGAACACCCGCCGCCCAGTCGCCTGCGTGCCTGGATGCTGGAGGGGCTGTCCGACATGGGCAAGGGCCACGGGCAGCCGGCGCAGCGCACGGAGTCCACGCTCGAGCACAAGGGTCAGCCCTGGTACCGGGTGATGTGCCTGACCGGTGTCGACTACTTCTCGACCCTCGGCTACCAGCCCGGCATCGCGGCCCTCGCGGCCGGCCTGCTGTCCCCGATCGCGACCATCATCCTCGTCGTCGTGACCCTTGCGGGCGCGCTGCCCGTGTACCGCCGCGTGGCCGAGGAGAGTCCCCACGGCGAGGGCTCGATCGCGATGCTGGAGCGCCTGCTGTCCTTCTGGAAGGGCAAGCTCTTCGTCCTGACCCTGCTCGGCTTCGCCGCCACCGACTTCCTGATCACCATCACCCTGTCGGCGGCCGACGCCTCGACCCACCTGGTCGAGAACCCGCACCTGAACAGCGCCCTGCACGACAAGCAGATGCTGATCACGCTCGTTCTCGTGGGACTGCTCGGCGCGGTCTTCCTCAAGGGCTTCCTGGAGGCGATCGGAGTCGCGGTCGCCCTGGTGGCGGTCTATCTCGGCCTCAACGTCGTCGTCGTGATCGTCGGCATATGGCATGTCATCACCGAGGGGCATGTCGTCACCGACTGGTCGAGCGCCCTCACCGCCGAGCACGGCAACGTCTTCGTGATGATCGGTGTGGCCCTGATCGTCTTCCCGAAGCTCGCCCTCGGCATGTCCGGCTTCGAGACCGGCGTCGCGGTGATGCCGCACGTGCAGGGCGACCCGTCGGACACCGAGGAGAACCCCAAGGGCCGCATCCGGGACACCAAGAAGCTGCTCACCACGGCCGCCCTGATCATGAGCGTCTTCCTGATCGCCACCAGTTTCATCACCACCCTCCTCATCCCCGAGAAGGACTTCGAGGAAGGCGGCCCGGCCAACGGCCGTGCTCTGGCGTATCTCGCGCACGACTACCTCGGCGGCGCCTTCGGCACGGTCTACGACGTCTCGACCATCGCCATCCTGTGGTTCGCCGGCGCCTCCGCGATGGCGGGCCTGCTGAACCTGATGCCGCGCTACCTGCCCCGCTACGGCATGGCCCCGCACTGGGCCCGCGCCGTGCGCCCCATGGTCATCGTCTTCACTCTCATCGGCTTCCTGGTCACCTGGATCTTCGATGCCGACGTGGACGCCCAGGGCGGCGCGTACGCCACCGGCGTGCTGGTCCTGATCAGCTCGGCGGCGATCGCGGTGACGATCGCGGCGCGCAAGGCGGGCCAGCGGAACTGGACGATCGGTTTCGCGGTCATCTCCGCGGTGTTCCTCTACACGACGGTCGTCAACGTCATCGAGCGCCCGGACGGCGTGAAGATCGGCGCCTGCTTCATCGCCGGCATCATCGCGGTCTCCCTCCTCTCCCGGCTGGCCCGAGCCTTCGAGCTCCGTGTGACGAGCGTGACGCTCGACCCCATGGCGGAACGTTTCGTCCGGGACATCGCCAGCCGCAAGATCCGCTTCATCGCCAACGAGCCCGACCAGCGCGACAAGGCCGAGTACCGCGACAAGATCGAGCAGATCCGGGCCGACAACGACATGCCGGAGCAGGAGGACTTCGTCTTCGTCGAGGTCACGGTCCTGGACCCGTCGGAATTCGAGGCGGGCCTGACGGTACGCGGCGAGGTCCTCCACAACCGCTACCGCGTCCTGACCCTGGAGTCCTCCTCCATCCCCAACGCCCTCGCCGCGCTGCTGCTCCACGTCCGCGACACGACTGGTCGCACCCCCCACATCTACTTCGAATGGACCGAGGGCACCCCCTTCGCCAACTTCCTCCGCTTCTTCCTCTTCGGCCAGGGCGAGGTCGCCCCGGTCACCCGAGAAGTCCTCCGCGAGGCGGAACCGGACCGAGGCCGCCGCCCCCGCGTCCACACCGGCTGAACTCGACGCCCGCGTAAGGATCGCGTCAGGATTCGCCCGTGAGGCGTCAGGACCCCGTCAGTGACAGCCGCCGGACCCGCAGGGACGCCTAGCGTCAGCGACATGCGACGTCCCGACGGCCGGTGGGCCCGGACCGGTGACCGCCACTGGCGTGGTGGCGCCCTGCTCGCGACGGGCTGCGCCGCGCTGTTCGGTGCCATGTCCCTGCTGGTCGACTGGGACGCGGGCAGCCTGTCGCCCCTGCGTGCCCTGCTGTGGGTCGGGCTGTCGGCAGCCTTCTTCACCGTCCTGCTCCCGGCCCAGGTGACGGCGGGCACCGGCTGGTTGGCAGTGCGGGGCCCGTGGCGTCGGCAGATGGTGCGCACGGACGCGCTGACGACTGTGTGGCGGTACGACGGTGTCTCGTCCCGCCTGGTCCTGCGGGACGCCTACGGGGACCGCCTGGAACTGGACCCCCGTGTCCTCGCCGCCAACCCCCTGATCTGGCACGAGTTCGACACCGGCGTCCGGCGTTCCGTCGAACGCGGCACCCTGCTGCAGGGCGGGGACGTCCTGGACCGGCTCGGGCACGACATCGACGACGAGACCGTCCTGGCGGTGCTCAAGGCATCTGGACTTTCCTGATCCGCTTTCCTGATCCGCTTTCCTGATCGCTTTCCTGACCGAGCGAGGAGGCGTATGGCTGAGATGACAGAAATATTCGTCATCTCAGTCAGATCTGCTACGGTCGAAGGCGTGCCGAACGACGCGCAACTACTCTTCGCCGAGCACGTGGGCCGCTTCTACGCCCGGCAGTACGGCTTCCCGCCCATGGCCGGGCGACTTCTCGGTCACCTCCTCGTGTGCGATCCGCCCCAGCAGACCATCGACGAGCTGACCGAGGCCCTGCTGGCCAGCCGCAGCGCCATCACCGGCGCGGTCAAACTGCTGGAGGACTACGGCATCGCCCGGCGCACCCGCGCCGCCGGTGAGCGCATGGACCGCGTGAGCCTGAACCCGGACAGTCAGCAGCCGCAGAACTTCGACGCGGCGATCCACCAGGAACACGCCGCACTGTTCCGGGAGGGCCTGGCACTCCTCGCCCAAGCTCCGCCGGAACGCCGTGCGCCGCTCGAGGAAATGATCGCGCTGGCCGAGTTCCTGGCGGAACGCCTGCCCAAACTGGTGGACGAGTGGCAAGCGCACCGCGACGACCTGCGCGCCTCGGGACGACTTGCCCAGCCCCGGCGAACAGCCGGGTCGACCAGCCCATGACCACCACCGCGGGAAAGGCTGCCCACCATGTCTGAACCCGACTTGTCCGATCTGCGGGAACGCGCCGAGAACGGTGACACCGACGCCACCGACGAACTCGTCCAACTCGCCGCGGAACACGGCGACCTGGACGAACTGCGCCGCCTCGCGGAGACGGGCAACTCCGATGCCGCCGACGAACTCGTCCAACTCGCCTCGGAGCAGGGCGACCTCGAAGAACTCCGGCGGCTGTCCGACGGCGGCAACGCCACGGCCACCGACGAGCTGATCCAACTGGCCACCGAGCAGGACAACCTGGAGGAGCTACGGCGGCTTGCCGCCCTGGGCAACACCACTGCCGCCGAACAGCTCGCGGAACTCGTCGGCGACTGACCTGGCCGGAACCACACACGGACCGCACCGTCACGCCCGACGAACCGACGTCCCGCATCGGTGGCCGGTTCCTGCTGCTTCTGGTGCTTCTTCACCCAGCCGCGTATTCCTCGCGGAATTCCGGCGAGTACTTACTGGGTGGCGCCACTTCTTCCTCGTTTCCCAGGGATCCGGTCGCCGTACAGGCCGCAGCGGACCGCTGGAGCCATACCGGGATGGCAGAACTCGGACGTCGCCACGCACGTGACTCCTTCGACCGACGTGAGCTTCGAGCACGGCGGACCCGCACTCGTGCGACACCCCCGATCGGGGGTGACCACGGCCGTCCCGGGGTGCCGCCGCTACGACACCGCTACGCCACCGCGTTGAGCAGGTCGGCCAGCACGTCGGGCCGCTCCAGGGCGATGAAGTGGCCGGCCTTCGGCACCTGGGTGAAGTCGGCGGCGGGCAGCAGCTTCTTGTTGGCCTCCCGGTCCGAGGGGCGGGACCAGTCCTTCTCGCCGTAGACGAGGTGGACGGGCGCCTTGACGTCGGAGTAGCGGGGTCGGGCCGCGATGAGGCTGGGCAGGGCCTGGTACACGCCTCGCGCGACGGCCGGGTAGCCGGGGCGTCCGCCCACCTGGAGGAGTTCGTCCACGTAGTCGTCGCGCAGTGCGCTCTTGTCGCCGAGGCCGCCCTGGAGAACCTTGGCGAGGACGGGCTTGGGCTCCACCCCGGCGATCACCGGGCCCACGCCGGGTGCGAGCACACCGCTGACCACCACGCGGGCGAGGAGGCTGGAGCGGGCGATGCCGCCGCGGAAGTCGTAGGTGTTGACCGCGACGACGCGCCGCACCCGCTCAGGGAGATCGGCCGCGGCGGTCAGGGCGAGCACCGCGCCCATGGACTCCCCGACCAACGTCACGTCATGCAGGTCCAGTTCGGTCAGGAGCCGCTCTACGCCGGCGCGCATCGCGGGCTCTTCGTACGACGCCCCGGGCACGATCTCGGAGTAGCCCATCCCCGGCAGGTCGAGGGCGTACACCGTGTACCGCTCCGCGATCAGCGGGATGAGGAGACGGAAGTGCTCGGCCTGGGTGCGCACGGTGTGCAGGAGGACCAGAGGGGCACCGGTGCCCGCCTTGAGGTAGCGCAGCGTTCCCTCGCGGCCGTGGCTTCCTGCGCGCGGGGCGATCGTGTGGCTGGTGGTCCCGGGGATGTGGATCGTGGGGCGTGACTCTTGGCTGGGCATCTCGCCGACTCCTTGTGCGGCCCCCTCCAGAGAGGGGGAAACCGATCGGTTTCCATCAAGGTAAACCGATCAGTCTCACGACGCAAGCCCGCCACGACACGAACTCGACAGGGCCCGGCCCAGGGCGACCTTGTCCACTTGCACATAGGAAACCGATCTGTTTTCCTATGTGGAAACAGATCGGTTTCCAGCCGACTGTCGGCCCATGACCAGCAACTAAGGGGAAAAGTGAGTACCACCTACGACCGCGGAGCACCCACCTCCGGGAAAACAGACTCGGGCCGCCGCGGCTCACACGCCGTGCGCTGGTGGGTGCTTGTCGTGCTGGGCACGGCGCAGCTGATGGTCACGCTCGACGCGACCGTCGTGAACATCGCGCTGCCCGAAGCGCAGCACGACCTCGGCTTCAGCGACGGCAGCCGGCAGTGGGTCATCACGGGGTACGCCCTGGCGTTCGGCAGCCTGCTGCTGCTCGGGGGCCGACTCGGGGACCTGTTCGGACGACGTACGACCTTCGTGACCGGCCTGGTCGGTTTCGCGGTGGCATCCGTCGTCGGCGGCGCGGCCGGCAGTTTCGAGATACTCGTCGCGGCACGCGTGGCCCAGGGCCTGTTCGCCGCGCTGCTCGCGCCCGCGGCGCTCTCCCTGCTCAGCGTGACCTTCACCGACCCTGCGGAGAGGCCGAAGGCGTTCGGCATCTTCAGCGCGTTGTCCGGTGCGGGCGCCGCGGTCGGGCTGCTGCTCGGCGGCATGCTGACCGAATGGGCGTCATGGCGCTGGGTGATGTACGTGAACGTCATCTTCGCGGGCGTCGCGCTGGCCGGTGCGCTGCTGTTGCTGGCCAAGCCCGTGCTCACCGAACGACCCAAGATCGACATCCCCGGCACCGCCGTGGTGAGCGCCGCCCTGTTCGGCATCGTCTACGGCTTCGCGCACGTCGAATCCACCAGCTGGACCGATCCGGTCGCCCTCGGCTCCATGCTCAGCGGCGTGGCGCTGCTGGCGGTGTTCGTATGGGTGGAGCTCAGGGTCGCGCATCCGCTGCTGCCGCTGCGAGTGGTGCTGGACCGGACCCGGGGTGGTGCGTTCCTGGCCGTGTTCGTCCTGGGGATGGGGATGTTCTCGATCTTCCTGTTCCTGACCTACTACCTGGAGGCCAGCATCGGCTACTCGCCGATCGAGGCGGGCCTGTCCTTCCTGCCGATGGTCGGCGGCATCGTCGCCTCGTCGACCACGGTGCCTTCGCTGCTGCTGCCCAGGGTCGGACCGAAGGTCGTGGTCACCGTCGGCTTCCTGGTCTCCGCGTCCGGTATGGCCCTGCTGACGCAGCTCACGCTGAACAGCGCCTACGTCGCCAACATCATGCCGGGCATGGTCCTGCTGGGCCTCGGTATCGGTGCGGTGATGACCACCTCCTTCCAGGGCGCGACCGCGGGCGTGCACCACGAGGACGCGGGCGTCGCCTCGGCGCTGATCAACACCAGCCAGCAGGTGGGCGGTTCGATCAGCACGGCACTGCTGACCACCGTCGCCTCGTCGGCCGCGACCGACTACCTGTCCTCGCACAAGCCGAGCGCGCTGACCGTGGCCCAGGCCGGGGTCGAGAGCTACACGGCCACGCTGGCGTGGGGCGCCGGGATCTTCGTGGTCGGCGCGGTGCTCACGGCGTTCCTGATGCCGAATCGGGCTCTGGCACCGTCGGAGGGCGAGCCTGTGATCGCCCACTGAGCCTGAATCCGCCATGCCGAGAGCTGCCGGGCGCACCGAGCGCGACCAAGAAGCTGTCCCCTATACACATAT
>NZ_JABERD010000104.1 GCF_013044505.1 Streptomyces sp. S3(2020)
GATCGCCGCCCATCACGACCGGAACGCCACCGTCCACGCCGCCCGTCGCAACGCCCGCTCCCTGATCCGCCCCGAGCACCCCACCCGCCTCGGGGACCGCCTCCACGCGCCCGCTGTCCGGCTCGGTGCCGAGTACGGCGTCGATCTCGCCACCGTCTGGCCCCGGCTGTGGCTGCTTCTCCCCGCCTCCACCCGCGACATCCTCACCGCGACCCGGACCCGTCTCGACGCCGCGTTCGCGCTGGGCGGCTGGGCGCTGCTGTATGTGCCGCTCGCCCTGCGCTGGTGGCCGGCCGCACTGGTCGCCGTGGTCTCCGCGCTGGTGTCGCGCCGCCGTGCCGCCCTCGCCGCCGAGGCCTACGCGGAGCTCGTCGAGGCCACCGTCGACCTGCACCTCGACCGCCTCCACAGCCGTCTCGCCGAGCCACGCCCGTCCCCGCAGCAGGGCCGCGCGCTGACGGAGCGGCTCCGCAGAGGTCTGTGAGATATTCGCCAGGACCAGACAATTCCGGCGCACCCCCGGAGGGCCGTGTGGAGATCCTCGCCTTCGGAGTCCAGGCGGACGAGAAGCCTCTGATCCAGCAGGCCTTCCGGGGCCACCACGAGGTCCGCTGTCTGCACGTCTTCCTCAACGAGGACACCGCCCCCATCGCGGCCGGCTACGAGGTGATCTCCACCAGCGTCAACGCCGAACTCGGCGCCCGCGTCCTGGAGATCCTCGCGGCCGGCGGCACCCGGATGATCGCCCAGCGGTCCACCGGGTTCAACAACATCGACCTCAAGGTCGCCGAACGGCTCGGCATGACGGTCGCCCGGGTCTCGTACTACTCGCCGTATTCCGTGGCCGAGTTCGCCTGGACCCTCGCCATGGCCGTCAACCGCCGTATCGTCCGCGCCTCCACCCGCACCCGCGACTTCGACTTCCGCCTCGACGGCCTGATGGGCCGCGACCTGCGCGGCCGCACCGCCGGCGTCCTCGGCACCGGCAAGATCGGCGAGGCCTTCACCCGGATTGCCCACGGCTTCGGCATGCGGCTGCTCGGCTGGGACGTCGCCGAGAACCCCGTGTGCAGGGAACTCGGCATGCGGTACGTCCCCAAGGAGCGGCTCCTCGCCGAGTCCGACCTCGTCACCCTGCACGTCCCGCTGATGCCGGAGACCGAGAACCTCATCGACGCCGACGCCCTGAAGAGCATGAAGGACGACGCGATCCTGGTGAACTCCAGCCGCGGCGGCCTGATCGACACCGCCGCCCTCGTCGACGAGCTGCGCGCCGGCCGCTTCGCGGGCGTCGGCCTCGACGTGTACGAGGCCGAGGCGGGCCTGTTCTTCCTCGACAAGTCCCTGGAGGCCATCGAGGACGACACCCTGGCCCGCCTGGTCACCTTCCCGAACGTCCTGGTCACGTCCCACCAGGCGTACTACACCGAGGACGCCGTCGGCCAGATCGTCGACGCCACGGTGCGCAACGTCCTCGACTACAGGGCCGGCCGCCGCTCGGAGAACGTGCTCGTGCCGCGCAGCTGACCCATCAACTCCCGCACGACCGCGGCACCGTTCAGCGTGAGCACCGACTCCGGATGGAACTGCACCCCGGCGAAGCCCGGCCCGCGCAGGGCATGCACCTCACCCGAGGCGCTCCGGCTGACCTCGACCTCGTGCGCGGCCAGTTCGGCCGCCGTCTCGTCGTCGCAGTGCGCCACGAAGCTGTTGTAGAAGCCGACCGTCTCCTCCCGCCCGAACAGGTCGATCGTCGTCTGCGCCCCCTGGTACGGCACTTCCTTCCGTACGATCTCCAGCCCCAGCTCGGCCGCGAGCAGCTCGTGTCCGAGGCAGACGCCGAGCACACCGTGCCGGTTCTTGCGGACGACATGGGCGGTCAGCTCGCGCAGGAAGCCCATCTTGGGGTCGGTCAGGTCGCAGGGGTCGCCGGGACCGGGGCCCAGGACGACCGGACCCTCGTGCGCGAGGACCGCCTCGCGCAGACCGGGCTCGTCGTAGCGCCGGACGGTGACATCGAGGCCGCTCGACCGCAGGACGTGCGCGAGCATCGCCGTGAAGGTGTCCTCGCCGTCGACGACGAGGGCGTGCCCGGTGAGTTCCTCGGCACGCTCCTGCATCCGCAGCCAGAACGGCGCGAGGGACGACCGGCGCCCGTCCAGCGCGGCACGCACGCGTGGGTCGTCGGCGAGTCGCGGCCGTACGGACTCCCCACCCGTCCGTCCGGGCCGTACCCCCAGCGCCGCCAGCACCCCCGCCGCCTTCGCGTGTGTCTCGGCCACCTCGCTCACCGGGTCCGAGCCACGAACGAGGGTCGCGCCGACCGGAACGCGCAGCTGACCGTCGTAGGAGATGTCCGCGGTGCGGATGAGGATGGGGGAGTCCAGGGTCTGCGCACCCCCGGAATCACGGCCGAGCAGCGCCAGCGCACCCGCGTAGTACCCCCGCCCCCCGACCTCGTGCCGCTCGATGACCCGGCAGGCGTTCTGCACGGGCGAGCCGGTGACGGTCGCCGCGAACATGGTCTCCTTCAGCACCTCCCGCACATCCAGCGAGGACTTCCCGCGCAGCTCGTACTCCGTGTGCGCGAGATGAGCCATCTCCTTCAGCCGCGGTCCGACGACGACACCGCCCATGTCGCCGACGGTGCACATCATCTTGAGCTCCTCGTCGACGACCATCGACAGCTCCTCGATCTCCTTGCCGTCGGCGAGGAAGTCGAGCAGGTGCTCGGCAGTGGGCCCTTCGGCCGGGTAGCGGTACGTCCCGCTGATCGGGTTCATCACGACCGTGCCGCCGGACATCCGGACGTGCACCTCCGGGCTGGCGCCGACCAGGGTCCGGTCGCCGGTGTGGACGACGAAGGTCCAGTACGCACCGCGTTCACCCTCCAGGAGCCGCCGGAACAGGGCGAGGGCATCGGCCCTTCCGAACCCCGGGATCTCCCCCTCGTACGTCCGCCGGATCACGAAGTTCGCGCCCTCGCCCTGCCCGATCTCCTCGCGCAGCACGCGTCCGACGATCTCGGCGTACTCCTCGTCACCGACATCGAAGCCACCGCGCTCGACGCGTACGTCGTGCGCCGGGAGCTGCTCCAGGACCTCCTCCAGGGCCAGCGTGCGGGTTTCCTCGGGGACCAGCACCGCGAGCGGTGTCCCGTCGTCGCGCACGTCGAAGCCGCGCTCGCGGATCTGGCGGAAGGGGATCAGGGCGAGGCCCTCGTCGGGGAGGTCGGCGAGGCGGTCGTACGTGGTGACCGGGCCGAGCAGCAGCTCCACGGTCCGCTCGTCGTGGCCCGGCGTGCGACGGCGCAGCAGGGCGAACGGGCGGGGATCGTCGAGCAGGTCGATCAGATGCATGGGTCCGTTGTCCTTCTCGGTGGGAACTCGACAGGAGTTCACTGGGAGGAACGGACCCCGGAAACGCCGAAGGCCGCCCCTCGGGCGGCCTTCGCGAAGTCTTGCGTACGCGCAGTCAGTGGGCCGCCGGATGAGCGGTCCACCACCAGTTCTGGATCGTGTTCTGGGTCGAAAGCGCGAACATGCGAGGCACCCTACCCCATGCGCAACTGAGCGGGACCGCGTCTCACCTGTCGAGCCGTGCGAAAACGACGCGACACGACCCCGTAATGTTGAGGCCGTGACCGTGAACGCTAAGACCGGCCAGAGCGCCGGCAACACCTGGCGAGACCTGCCCGCGGCGCAGCAGCCCGAGTACCCCGACACCGAGGCTCTGCGCGCAGTCGTTGCGGAGCTGGAGTCGTATCCGCCGCTCGTCTTCGCGGGCGAGTGCGATCAGCTGCGCGCCCGGTTGGCGGCCGTCGCCAAGGGAGAGGCGTTCCTCCTCCAGGGCGGCGACTGCGCCGAGGCCTTCGACGCGGTGTCCGCCGACCACATCCGCAACAAGCTCAAGACCCTGCTCCAGATGGGCGCCGTACTGACGTACGCCGCCTCGGTGCCGGTTGTGAAGGTCGGCCGCATCGCCGGCCAGTACTCCAAGCCGCGCTCCAAGGGCACCGAGACCCGCGACGGCGTGACCCTGCCGACGTACCGCGGCGACTCGGTCAACGGCTTCGAGTTCAACGAGAAGGCCCGTATCCCGGACCCCGAGCGCCTGAAGCGGATGTACAACGCCTCCGCCTCCACGCTCAACCTGGTGCGCGCCTTCACCACCGGCGGCTACGCGGACCTGCGCCAGGTGCACGCCTGGAACCAGGACTTCGTGAAGTCCTCCCCGTCAGGGCAGCGCTACGAGCAGCTTGCGCGGGAGATCGACAACGCGCTGAACTTCATGCGGGCCTGCGGCACGGACCCGGAGGAGTTCAAGACGGTCGAGTTCTACGCCTCCCACGAGGCGCTGCTCCTCGACTACGAGTCGGCGCTGACCAGGGTCGACTCGCGTACGGGCAGCCTGTACGACGTCTCGGGCCACATGGTCTGGATCGGTGAGCGCACCCGCCAGCTGGACGGCGCGCACATCGAGTTCGCCTCCAAGATCCGCAACCCGATCGGGATCAAGCTGGGCCCGACGACGACGGCCGAGGACGCGCTCCAGTACATCGAGCGCCTCGACCCGGACCGTGAGCCGGGCCGCCTCACCTTCATCGTGCGGATGGGCGCGGACAAGGTCCGCGACAAGCTGCCCGAGCTGGTCGAGAAGGTCACCGCCTCCGGCGCGACCGTCGCCTGGATCACCGACCCGATGCATGGCAACACCTACGAGGCGGCCTCCGGCCACAAGACCCGACGCTTCGACGACGTGCTCGACGAGGTCAAGGGCTTCTTCGAGGTCCACAAGGGCCTGGGCACCCACCCGGGCGGCATCCACGTGGAGCTCACCGGCGACGACGTCACCGAGTGCGTGGGCGGCGGCGACGAGATCTTCGTCGACGACCTGCACCAGCGCTACGAGACGGCCTGCGACCCGAGGCTCAACCGCAGCCAGTCCCTGGATCTGGCGTTCCTCGTCGCGGAGCTGTACCGGGACTAGTAGCAGATCAGCAGGGGATGCGCCTGTTACAGGAGCATGAGGTGGGGCGCGGATCACATACGATCCGCGCCCCACTCCACTTTTGCGGTTCCTGCGCGCCGGGTAAGGTTAGGTTAGCCTCACCGATCAATCGGGACGGCACCACCTATCGATCCCGGCGGGAGGTGAACCGCGTGTACGTCTGCAGTTGCTTCGGCGTCACCGAGCAGCAGGTCAAGAAGCACGCGGCGGACGGTGCCTGCACCCCGCGCCAGATAGCCTCCGCCTGCAAGGCGGGCACCGACTGCGGTTCCTGTGTGCGGCGCATCCAGGCGCTGCTGGGCCGGGGGGCCTGCCCCACGCGTGAGCTCGCCGAGCAGGGTCAGCAGGTCCTCGCCGAGCTGGACGAGGCCGCCTAGCTCTCCGGCTGCTCGATCAGCTGGGCGATGTAGAGCGCCTCACCGAGCTTCTCCACCAGCTCCAGCTGGGTGTCGAGGTAGTCGATGTGGTGCTCCTCGTCCTCGAGGATCGACTCGAAGATGTTCGCGGACGTGACGTCGCCCTTGGCGCGCATCACCTCGATACCGCGCTTGAGACGGTCGATCGCCTCGACCTCGACCTGTCGGTCGGCCTCGAACATCTCCTTGACCGTCTGCCCGACCCGGACGTGGAACAGGCGCTGGTAGTTCGGCAGCCCGTCCAGGAAGAGGATCCGGTCGGTGAGCACCTCGGCGTGCTTCATCTCGTCGAACGACTCGTGGCGCGTGTACTTGGCGAGCTTCGTCCAGCCGAAGTTCTCCTGCATCTTCGCGTGCAGGAAGTACTGGTTGATCGCGGTGAGCTCGCCGGTGAGCTGCTCGTTGAGGAATTCGATGACCTCGGGGTCGCCCTGCATCGCAGAGGCTCCTTCCAACCGGGGGGAACTGGCAGGTTGCGCCGCATCCTTGCACCGGTATCGAAGATCGTCCAGTAAGTCTTCACTTAGTAAGTAAGGGCATGCTTAGTCCGATTTGAGGGGAATCAGGGAAGGCTTGGTCAGGTGCACCGCCCCGGGTCTGTCAGGATGGAGTCATGGGTCAGCCGGTGGAACGCGAGTCAGGAGAAGCGGCACGGTCCGAGCTTCCGCCGGGACAGCGAATGCAGCGCGGATGGCCGGTCACGCACTACGGGCCCGTCCCCAAGTTCCGCCCCGAACGCTGGGAGTTCCGCGTCTTCGGCGCCACCGCCGACGGTGAGAAGCAGTGCTGGAACCACGAGGAGTTCTCGGCCCTGACGCACACCACCGTCGTGGCCGATCTGCACTGCGTGACGAAGTTCAGCATGCTCGGTGCCGAGTGGGGCGGCGTCCCCGCCCGGACCATCCTGGACATCGCCCCGCCCGCCCCGGCCGTCACCCATGTGATGGTGTGGGCCGAGTACGGCTTCAGCTCCAATCTGCGCCTCGAGGACTTCGCCGCCGAGCGCACGATCTTCGCCACCCACAAGGACGGAGAGCTGCTCACCGCCGAGCACGGCTTCCCGCTCCGGCTGGTCGTCCCCCATCTGTACGCCTGGAAGGGGCCCAAATGGGTCCGCGGCGTCGAGTACATGACCGCCGATCGCCGTGGCTTCTGGGAGGAGCGCGGCTATCACAACATCGGCGACCCCTGGCGGGAGCAGCGCTACTCCTACCAGGAGGTGCCCGGGGACGGGCCCGAACTCTAGGGTTCCGGCCGGTGGTGGTTCCGGCCGGCGGCGCCGGTCAGTGGTGGTACCGGTGCACCACCGCATGGCCCTTGCCGCGGCCGATCATCCACTTGTTGACCGGTGTGGTGAGGACGAAGGCGACGGCCAGCGCGATCGCCAGCGCTCCCCAGAACAGCGGGTCGCCGAGTCCGGCGTCCATGGCCCCCGGCCACAGCACGATCACCCCGTTGTCGACCAGCTCCATCACCGCGATGGACAGGGTGTCCGCGGCCAGCGCCACCTTCAGCGCGGCGCGCAGACCGAGGCCCGCCTTCATGACGCCGCGCAGGGTGAGCGCGTAGCCGAAGAAGAAGGCGAGGACGATCGCCAGGATCAGGGTCGGGGCGTTGCCCCAGCCGAGCGCGGTGCCGATGACCATGCCGAGCACCTCGCCGATGGCACACCCCGTGAGGCAGTGCAGAGTGGCCCGGACTGCCCCGGCCCAGCCGCCGCCCGCCTGGTGGTGAGCGTGTCCCGTGTGCGCCTCGTGCTGCATGAGTGCCCCCAATGTCAGGTAACGGTTCCCGCACCGAGCAAGAACCGTATACCCCCCAGGGGTATTCCGTGACGGATTACCCGTCTCGCAGTTTCTTCAGCCGTTCCACGTCCGCCGCGTGGCCCTCCTTGCCGCCGGGCGTCTCGATGATCAGCGGTACGCCCTCGGTGGCGGGGTGGGTCATCAGCGCCCGGAACGGGTCCTCGCCGATATGGCCGGCGCCGATGTTCGCGTGCCGGTCCTTGTGGGCGCCGACCACGTCCTTGGAGTCGTTGGCGTGGATCAGCTTCAGACGGCCCTCGCCGACGGTGTCCACCAGCAGGTCGAGGGTCTGGTGCATGCCGGAGGGGCCGGTCAGGTCGTGGCCGGCCGCGAAGATGTGGCAGGTGTCCAGGCAGATGCCCAGCTGGGGATGGGCGTCCAGCGCCTCGAAGTACGGGCCGAAGTCCCAGGTCCGCGAGCAGAGCGAGGAGCCCTGACCGGCGGTCGACTCCAGCAGCAGATACGGGTCGTCGTCATGGGTGAGCTCGTCGAGCAGCGGCAGCATGTACTCCCGGACCTGCTTGAGGGCGACGGACCGGTCCCGTCCGCCGGTCGCGCTGCCCGTGTGCACGACGACACCGAGCGCCCCGATCTCCCGCCCGCGCCGCAGCGAGTGCCGCAGGCTCTCCACCGACTTCTCCACCGTCGCCTCGGTGTGCGAGCCGAAGTTGATCAGATACGGGGCATGGACGTACGCCGGGATCGACTCCGCCGCGCACGCCGCACGGAACTCCTCGTCCTGGCGAGGGTTGCCGACGGGCGTGGCCCAGCCGCGCGGGTTGGCGACGAAGACCTGCACGGTCTCGGCCGCGAGGTCACGGGCGTAGGACAGGCCGACGGAGTGGAGACCGCCGGCCACGGGGACATGGCCGCCGACGGGGTTGCGCTGAGTCATCACCCGCCCAGGGTGTCACGCGGCGCGGGGTGCCCCGCCGGGGGACGGTGATCGGGCCCGCTCAGCGGATCTCGATGGTGATCGTCGACCCCTTGGGGGCGGTCTGGCCGCCCTCCACCGACTGGCTCTTGACCGTGTCGCCGAACAGCCCGAGGAGCCCGCGGTCCTCGTCGACCTCGAAGCCGGCCCCCTCCAACTCGGCCTTGGCGTCGTCGACACTGTCACCGACCACGTCCGGGACCTCGACCATCTCCGGGCCCTTGGAGATCGTCAGCGTCACGGTGTCGCCCTCGGCGGCCTCGCTGCCGTCCTGCGGGGTCTGCGCGGCGACCAGGCCCTTTTCGTACTCGGAGTTGACCTGCTGGGAGGCGACCTTCACCTTCAGGCCCGCGTCCTCCAGATCCGCCTTCGCGTCCTCCAGGCTCTCGCCGGTGACGTCCGGGACGTCCACCGGGCTGCCCTTGCTGACGACCAGGGCGATCGCCGCGCCCGAGCGGAGCGTGGTGCCCGCCTCCGGGTCGGTGCTGATCACGAAGCCCTTGATGACGTCGTCGCTGAACTCCCGGGTCACCATGCCCGGTTCCAGGCCGTCGCTCTTGAGCCGGGCCTTCGCCTTGTCGAGCCGGAGGCCCGTGAGATCGCCCAGCTTCACCGTCTCGGGACCCTTGGAGACGGTCAGCGTCACCGAGTCGTTGTTCCGGATCCGGGTGCCGACGGACGGGTCCGAGCCGATGACCCGGCCGCGCTTGACGGTGTCGCTGTACTCCTGCTCCACCTTGCCGACGTCCAGCCCGGCCTGGTCCAACCGGTCCCGGGCCTGCGCCTCGGTCTTGTCGATCAGCGCCGGGACCTTGGTGAACTGGCCGGAGTTGATGTACCAGACGCCGGCGCCGACACCGAGGATCAGCAGCAGGGCGACGACGATCGCGAGCGGGCCGCGCGGGGGTCCCGAACGGCGCCGGGGCGGCGGGGGCGGCGGGCTCTCGAAACGGCTCGTGCGGTTGACCACCGACTGCGGCCCGTCCTCGTCGACCGGCAGCAGCCGCGGCACCGTCAGTGAGCGCGGGATCACGCTCGTACGGTCCTCGGCGCCGCTGTGCGCGACGGACAGGGCCTGCGGCGGGACCAGGTCCAGCTGGTCCTCGCTGAGCGCGCCGCGTGCCGCGCGGGCCTGTGCGAGCAGCGCCACCGCGTCGTAGGGGCGGATGTCCGGGGTGCGGGCGGTCGCCGACGCGACCAGCTCGTCCAGCGGGTAGGCCAGCCCCGGCACGATGCCCGAGGGCGGCGGGACGTCCTCGTGGAGGTGCTTGTAGAGCACCACGGCGGGGGAGTCCCCGTCGTGCGGCTTCTCGCCGGTCAGCATCTCGTAGAGCACGACACCGCACGCGTACACGTCGACGCGGGGGTCGGCGGTGCCGCTCTCGATCTGCTCCGGCGCGAGATACGAGACCGTGCCGAGCACGGTGCCCGTGGTGTTGGTGACGGTGTCGACGGACCGGACGAGCCCGAAGTCGGCTACCTTGACCCGGCCGTCGTCCCCTATCAGCACGTTCTCGGGCTTCATGTCCCGGTGCACGAACCCCGCGCGGTGCGCGGCGCCGAGCGCGGCGAGGACCGGCTCCAGGATGTCGAGCGCGGCCCGCGGCTGCAGCGCGCCACGGTCGCGCAGCACGTCACGCAGGGTGCAGCCCGCCACGTACTCCATGGCGAGATAGACGTACGACCCGTCGGTGCCCTGGTCGAAGACCTGCACCACATTGGGGTGGGCGAGCCGGGCGACGGACTTGGCCTCGCGGATGAACCGGTCGACGAAGGTGGCGTCGGCGGCGAGGCCCGGGTGCATCACCTTCAGCGCGAGCACACGGTCGAGGCGGGTGTCCACGGCCCGGTAGACCGTGGCCATCCCGCCGACCGCGATCCGCGCGTCCACGCGATAGCGGCCGTCGAGCACCTGCCCGACCAGAGGGTCCTGAAGGGTCGTATCCACGCAGGTGAGTGTACGAGCCGCGACTGACAGGGCCGCCGGTTCGGGCGAGATCGGGGCGGGACTGAAGCCGTCCTGTGACGGACGTCGCAACGACTTTCGGCCCGTGTCGAACGTACGTTCAGAATGCGGGGCGTTCGGGATCCAGTCGCGCCAACCCCTCTGTGGGGGACGAGGCTTCGGCGAAGTGCCGCTTGGGGATGCGCCCCGCCCGGTACGCCAGCCGGCCCGCCTCCACCGCGTGCCGCATCGCGTGCGCCATCAGCTCCGGCTCCCGGGCCCGCGTCACCGCCGAGGCGAGCATCACACCCGCGCACCCCAGCTCCATCGCGAGCGCCGCGTCCGACGCCGTACCGGCCCCCGCGTCCAGGATCACCGGCACGCGCGCGTGCTCGACGATCAGCTGGAAGTTGTGCGGGTTGCGGATTCCGAGCCCCGAGCCGATCGGGGAGCCCAGCGGCATGATCGCCGCGCAGCCCACGTCCTGGAGCTTTCGCGCGAGGACAGGGTCGTCGTTGGTGTACGGCAGCACCGTGAAACCGTCGTCGACCAGTGTCTCCGCGGCGTCCAGGAGCTCGATGGGGTCCGGCAGCAGGGTGCGTTCGTCGGCGATGACCTCCAGCTTGATCAGATCGGTGCCGAGGGCCTCGCGCGCGAGGCGGGCCGTCAGCACTGCCTCGCCCGCCGTGAAGCAGCCCGCGGTGTTGGGCAGCACCTCGATGCCGAGCCCGGTCAGCACGGAGAGGACCGAGCCGTGCGCACGCGGATCCACCCGCCGCATCGCGACCGTGGTCAGCTCGGTGCCGGAGGCGATCAGCGCCCGCTCCAGCACATCCGGGCTGGGCGCGCCGCCGGTGCCCATGATCAGCCGGGACGAGAAGGTCGTACCGCCCAGGAGGAACGGATCGTCGGCCATGGGTCAGCCTCCTTGGACGGCGGTGAGTACCTCGACGCGGTCTCCGTCGCGCAGCGACGTCGACGGCCACTGCCCGCGCGGGACGACGGTTTCGTTGAGGGCCGCGGCCACTCCGGCAGGGGCCGGGGCCAGCGCCCGCACGACGGTGTCGAGAGCCGTGCCGGGAGCGATCTCCCGCGGCTCCCCGTTGACGGAGATGTTCATGCGGGCTGCTCCGTGAAGGTGAAACGCCGGGGGGTGAAGGGGCGGACCTCGTCGGGCAGTTCACCCGTGGTCAGCACATGGGCCATCGCGTCGCCGGTGACCGGCGTGAGCAGCACACCGTTGCGGTAGTGGCCGGTCGCCAGGAGCAGCCCCGGGAGCTCGGTCGGTCCGAGCAGCGGAGCGTTGTCGGGGGAGCCGGGGCGCAGTCCCGCGCGGGTCTCCGTGAGCGGCAGCTCGGTGATGCCCGGCACCAGTTCATGGGCGTCGCGCAGCAGCTCGTACACCCCGCCCGCGGTCACCGTGGTGTCCCAGCCCTGTTCCTCGCTGGTCGCCCCGATCACCAGCTCGCCGTTCTCGCGCGGCACCAGATAGACCTGGCCGCCACGGACCACGGCCCGCACGGTCCGGTTCAGGAAGGGCGCGTACCGCCGCGGCACGGTCAGCCGCAGCACCTGCCCCTTCACGGGCCGCACCGGTGGCAGCACATCGTCGGGCACCCCGGCGAGCCGCCCGCTGAGGCTGCCGCCGGCGAGCACCACCTGCCCGGCGCCCAGCCGGGTGCCGTCGGTGGCCGTGATGCCGGCGGCCCGGTCCCCCGCGAGGTCCAGGCGCTCGGCCCAGAGCCGGTGGAAGACCACGCCCGCGTGCTCGCACGCCGCGAGGAGAGCCTTGATCAGCCGCCGGGGGTCGATCTGATGGTCGCCGTCGACCCGCAGCCCGCCGCGCACACCCGGAGCGAGCATCGGCTCCAGGCGCCGGCACTCCCGCCCGGACAGCCACTCCGACTCCAGCCCCGACTCCCGCTGCAAGGCGTGTAGTTCGCGCAGATGGGCGCGGTCGTCGGAGTCCAGCGCGACGGCGAGCGTACCGCAGCGGCGGTAACCGAGGTCCTGGCCGGTCAGCCCGGTGAGCTCGGCCGCGAACTCCGGATAGCGGCGGGCCGAGGCCAGGTTCAGGCCCAGCAGGGTCTGCTCGCCGTAGTGCAGTTCCGTGACGGCGGCCAGCATCCCGGCGGCCACGTGGGCGGCCCCGCCGCCCGGTTCGGGATCGACGACGGTCGTGGCGAGACCACGCTGCGCGGCCCGCCAGGCCGTGACAAGGCCGATGATTCCGCCCCCGACGACGAGGACGTCTGACGTACGTGAGGACATGGGCGTCCAGCCCCTCCCTTCGCCGGCATGACCCGGATCAGGTTCGTACGGTCGGAGGCCGCCAGCCTCCCTCTCAGCCCGGTGCGTCCGGGCTCCCGCGAGTGCTCTACGTTGGCCACCCTAGCCCTTGGTTCCGCGCCTGTGTAAGGGAGCCCGCTGCCATGCCCCGCTCGCTGGACGGCCTCGTCCTCGCCCCCGTCGCCGACCAGGCCCCAGGTCAGGTGGGTACCCGCACCCGGTTCGCGTACCACGAGAAGGACGGCGAGATCTGGGCCGAGTACGCGGGCGGCGATGTCGTACGCGGGCATCTGGTGGGTACCCGGGACGGCGACCGGCTCGACTTCCGGTACGTCCAGCTCAAGCACGACGGGACGACCTCGTCGGGGCACTGCGAGTCCACGGTCGTCGAACTGGCGGACGGGCGGCTGCGGCTGGAGGAGAGCTGGGAGTGGGAGTCGCAGGCGGGCAGCGGGACGAGCGTTGTGGAGCAGGTCACGGTGCATGACCGCTGACTGACAAATTGTCAGTTGTCTATGGTGATCGGGTGAGCGAGCAGACGGAGCAGTCCCAGCGGCGCGTGGTCGTGGTCGGCGCGGGCATGGCCGGCGTACAGACCGCCGTGGCCCTGCGCGAACAGGGTTTCACCGGCACCGTGACCCTCATCGGCGCGGAGCCGCATCAGCCGTACGACCGGCCGCCGCTGTCGAAGGCCGTGCTGCTCGGAAAGGCCGAGGGCTCCGCCTTCGACGTCGACTTCGAGGCGCTCGGCATCGACCTGGAGCTGGGCCGCGAGGTGCTGGGCGTCCGCCCCGCCGAGCACGAGCTGGACACCGAGTCCGGGCCCGTGCCCTACGACGTCCTGGTCCTCGCCACCGGCGCCGAACCGATCCGGCTGCCCGGCGCGGAGGGCGTCCCCGGCGTCCATCTGCTGCGCACCCTGGACGACGCCGAGCGGCTGCGGCCGGTACTCGCCCGCCAGCACGACATCGTGGTGGTCGGCGCGGGCTGGATCGGCGCCGAGTTCGCCACCGCCGCACGCGAGGCGGGCTGCGCGGTGACGGTCGTGGAGGCCGCCGAACGGCCGCTCGCGGGGGCACTGCCGGCGGAGGTCGCCGCACCGATGTCGTCCTGGTACGCAGACTCCGGGGCCGAGCTGCGCACCCACGCGCGCGTGGAGCGGGTGCGGCCCGGCGAGGTACTCCTGGACGACGGCACGCGGCTGCCCGCGGACGCCGTCGTGGTCGGCATCGGCGCCCGCCCCGCCACGCTCTGGCTGGCCGGTTCGGGCATCGAGCTCGGCGCGCATCGCGAGGTCGTGGCCGACGACCGCCTGCGCACCTCCGCACCGGACGTCTACGCGGTCGGCGACTGCGCGTCCTTCCCTTCGGGAAGGTACGGCGAGCGGCTGCTGGTCCACCACTGGGACAACGCCCTCCAGGGCCCGCGCACGGTGGCGGCCAACATCATCGGCGAGACGCCCGCGGTCTACGACCCCGTGCCGTACTTCTGGTCCGAGCAGTTCGGCCGCTTCGTCCAGTACGTCGGCCACCACACGTCCGCCGACACGGTCCTGTGGCGCGGCGACCCGTCAGGACCGGCCTGGACGGTCTGCTGGCTGCGCGAGAACCGCCTCATCGCCCTGCTGGCGGTGGGCCGCCCCCGGGACCTGGCACAGGGACGGCGGCTGATCGAGGCGGGGACGGAACTGGACCCGGAGCTGCTGAGGGACCCGGCGAGGCCGCTGAAGGCGGCGACAGCGTAGTCCGAAAGCCCAGGTCGGAGGGGTCCGGCTTCCGACTGTCAGTGCGGGATGGCAGGCTTGATGTCGTGACCGAGATTGACGCAAAGATCGATGCTCTCGTCCCCGCCTGGCTCACCCTCCCCGACATCGCGGAAATCCTCGATGTCGAGGTGACGCGTGTGCGCCAGCTGGTCAAGGAGGGCCAGCTCATCGCCGTACGCCGTGGTGAGAACCGCGCACTGCACGTCCCCGCCGCCTTCATCGACGGGGTCGAGCAGAAGGTCGTCAAGGGCCTCACCGGGACCCTGACGCTCCTGAGGGACGACGGCTTCTCCGACGAAGAGATGCTGGAGTGGCTCTTCACCCCCGACGACAGCCTGCCCGGCACCCCCGCCCAGGCCCTGAGTGAGAACCGCGGCACGGAGGTGAAGCGGCGGGCACAGGCGTTGGCCGTGTGAGGTGAGGTGAGGTGACGTGAGGGGGCACGGGGCCGGGCGCGGGGCCGCGGACCGGCCTCGTGGTCTCCGTGCCGGCCTCGCTGCCGGGCGGCGTGCCCTGGCGCGTTCCGGCTGTGATTCACTACCGCCCGCCGGGGGTGACCGCACTCGTCCGCGGCCCGTACGTCACCGACACCGGGGGACACCGACATGCCCGACACCGCACGCGCCCGCCTCGCCGATGCCCGTGTCTATCTCTGCACGGACGCCCGCAGGCGGCAGGGCGATCTGCCGGAGTTCCTGGACGCCGTGCTGGCCGGTGGTGTCGACATCGTGCAGTTGCGCGACAAGGGCATGGAGGCGGCCGAGGAACTGGAGCATCTGAAGGTCTTCGCCGAGGCCTGCGCCCGGCACGGCAGGCTTCTCGCGGTCAATGACCGGGCCGATGTGGCCCATGCCGCCGGTGCCGATGTGCTCCACCTCGGTCAGGGGGACCTCCCCGTCCCCGCCGCCCGCGCGATCCTCGGCGACGACATCCTCGTCGGCCGCTCCACGCACTCCGAGGCCGAGGCCGCCGCGGCCGCCGTCCAGGAGGGGGTGGACTACTTCTGCACCGGTCCCTGCTGGCCGACCCCGACCAAGCCCGGCCGCCACGCACCCGGCCTCGACCTGGTCCGCCACACCGCCTCCCTCGACACCGACCGCCCCTGGTTCGCCATCGGCGGCATCGATCTCGGCAATCTCGACCAAGTGCTGGAGGCGGGTGCCCGCCGGGTCGTCGTCGTACGGGCCATCACGGAGGCGGACGATCCGGGCTCCGCCGCGGCGGAGTTCGCGAAGCGGCTCAGGGACCCGGTGTGATCGGCCCCGGTGTCCGAGGGATGGACAACAAGTCGACAAAAAGGGCAAATTTCCCCGATTCGGTTGGGTGACCGCTGCCCCCTGGCTAACCTGCGGGTATGGCCCTCGGAACCGCATCCACCAGGACGGACCGCGCACGCACCGTGCGCGACATGCTCGCCTCGGGCAAGACGACGTACTCGTTCGAGTTCTCGGCGCCGAAGACCCCCAAGGGCGAGCGGAACCTGTGGAGCGCGCTCCGGAGGGTCGAGGCGGTCGCCCCGGACTTCGTCTCCGTCACCTACGGTGCCGGCGGTTCCACCCGTGCGGGCACGGTCAAGGAGACCGAGCAGATCGTCGCGGACACCACCCTGACGCCGGTCGCCCACCTCACCGCGGTCAACCACTCCATCGCCGAGCTGCGCAACATCATCGGCCAGTACGCCGACGCCGGGATCCGCAACATCCTGGCCGTGCGCGGCGACCCGCCCGGCGACCCCATGGGCGACTGGGTGGCCCACCCGCAGGGGCTGACCTACGCCGCCGAACTCGTCCGGCTCATCAAGGAATCGGGCGACTTCTGCGTCGGCGTCGCCGCCTTCCCGGAGATGCACCCGCGGTCCGTGGACTGGGACGCCGACGTCGCGCACTTCGTCGACAAGTGCCGGGCCGGCGCCGACTACGCCGTCACGCAGATGTTCTTCCAACCGGAGTCCTACCTGCGGCTGCGCGACCGGGTCGCCAAAGCCTCCTGCGAGACCCCCGTCATCCCCGAGATCATGCCGGTGACCAGCGTGCGGATGCTGGAGCGCCTGCCGCAGCTCAGCAACGCGGCCATCCCCTCCGTCCTGAAAGAGCGGATCCTCACAGCAAAAGACGATCCGGCCGCTGTACGCTCCATTGGGATCGAATTCGCCACGGAGTTCTGCGCGCGGCTGCTGGCCGAGGGAGTGCCAGGACTGCACTTCATCACGCTCAACAACTCCACGGCGACGCTGGAAATCTACGAGAACCTGGGCCTGCACCACCCACCGCAGGCCTAGACCGGCCGCACGGATATACGACACACTGCGTAGCGGTCACTGGGAGAGGGGCGTACATGGGCTGGACGGTCCTCTACATCGCGTTCGGAATCGTCGCGCTGTGGTTGCTGGGTGAGGTGCTGCTGCAGTACAAGGCGCGGCTGCGCTGGCGACTGCTCGCCTTCGCCGGCTTCCTTGGCGTCGTGCTCGGTGTCCTCATCCCCTCGGTGGTCGTCATCGGACTGGGCGCCATCGCCTTCGCGGTCGGCCAGACCTACGTCACCCTCTCCTTCCGCCGCGGCTTCGAACAGGGCTGGGCGGTCAATCCGCCGGAGGCCCTGGGCGGCCTGGTCGGCGGCAAGCGCGGCGGTCGCCGCGAACGCGGCCGCGAGGAGCCGACACTGGAGGTCTCCGACCTCGAGGCGACGGACGCCGCTTACGGCGACGAGGGCGACTACACCTCGAACGCCTCCGGTTACGGCCAGGACGACTACGACCGCGACGACGTCTTCACGCCCGCCCGCCCCGCGGCCGCCGAGACCACCGCGGTCTACGAGCCGCAGCCGATGCCCGACGACACCGGTTCCTACGGCATATACAACGACGGCGCGTACGCCGGTCAGAGCCAGACCCAGGACCAGTACGCGACGGCCGCCCAGGGCGCCGACCAGCAGCAGTACGGCTACGACGGCTACACCGGCTACGACCAGCAGCAGTACGGCTACGACATGGCCGGACAGCAGCAGTACGCCGCCTACTCCGACCCGTACATCGGCACCCAGACCTACGGCGGCTACGACACCTCCTACGGCGGTCAGCAGCAGTACGGCCAGCAGGCCTACGGCCAGGACCAGTACGGCAACCCCACCTACGCGGGCGAGACCCCGGCCGGCGGTGTGTGGGTCCCGCAGCAGCGCACCGACGAGACGTACGGCGGCGAACTCCCGCAGGAGCAGCAGTACCCCTACCAGGGCAACGGCCAGCAGGGGAACGGCTACGACGAGCAGTACCGCTTCTGACCCGCGGTCACTGAGAGCCGCGGAACTCCGGCCCCTCCACGATCAGCCCGGCCACCAGCGCACCCGACATACCGGCGTGCGGGAGACCGCCGCCGGGGTGTGACCAGCCGCCGACGGTGAACAGGCCGGGGAGCCCGGTGGTGTTCGCCGGGTGCAGCAGGCGTCCCTCGGCCGCGGCGAGAGCCGGGGCGGGGACCGCGCCTCCCTCCGCGCCGGTCGCATCCGCGATATCGGCCGGGACGCGCACCTCGCGCCAGAGCAGGCGCTCGCGTATGTCCGGTACGGCACGCTCGGCAGCGGTGATCAGCGCGTCCGCGTGATCGTCGTAGACCTCGGAGGCCGGCCGGTCCCGGTCGGCGTGGGCGGGCACCGTGGCGGTGAGGGTGATCGCCTCGTGGTCCGGGCCCGGGACCACACCGGGGTCGTCGGGGCGCAGGACGGTGAGAGTGGGGCGCGCGTCGAGCCCCCAGGACGAGCCGAACAGCAGCTCCAGCTCACGCTCCCGGTCCTGCGCGTGCACGACCGTCCGATGCGCCGCCCCCTCGGGGCGCCCGCCGCGCAGCGCCACCAGCACCGTGATACGGCTCGGCAGCCCGCTCAGCGGAGGAACGCCACCGTCCTCCCTCACCGCCGTACCCCGCACACAGCGGCTCAGCACCTCGGGCGCGACACCGGCGACCACGAACTCCGCCTCCGCCACCGTCCCGTCAGCGAGCTCAAGACCCGCCGCCCTGCCGTCCTTCTCCAGAACCCTGGTGACCTCAACGCCGAAGTGGAACTCCACCCTGCGCGCCACACACCGCTCGTACACCGCGCGCGCCAACTCCCGCATGCCGCCCCGGACATACCAGGTGCCGAAGGCGTGCTCCATGTACGGCAGCACCGCCGCGCTCGCCGGGGCGACCCTCGGGTCCAGGCCGTACGCGAGGGCGTGGCTCTCCAGAAGGGCGACGAGTCTCGGATCGCGCAGCTCCCAGGCGCCGACCTCGGCGAGTGTGCCGGCCCGGCGGGTGCGGAGCAGCTTCTTGTGGGGGACCGACGGATAGGGCTCGCGGTCGGCCAGCACCGACCAGTTCGGCCAGAGGGGTTCCTCCAGGAGCGGCCTGCGCGTGCGGTCCCAGGCCTCGCGGGCCCGGACCAGGAAGTCGCCCCAGCGGGCGCCCGCGTCCGAGCCGAGCGCCGCGTCCAGCGCCGAGACGACACCCGCGCGGGAGGCGTTCGGCAGGTCGGCCTCCGTGCCGTCCGCGAAGACGTGCCGCGTCGACGGGTCGACCTGGACCAGGTCGACGACCGACTCCAGCGGTTCCTTGCCGGTCTTGACGAACAGATCGCGGTAGACCGCGGGCAGGGTGAGCAGGCCCGGTCCGGTGTCGAAGGCGAAACCGTCGCGCTCGAGACGGCGCACCGCACCGCCGTACGTCTCCGTACGCTCGTACACCGCCACCCGGTGGCCCGCGACGGCCAGCCGGGCAGCGGCCGCCATCGCGCCCATCCCGGCGCCGATCACCGCAATCCGTGCCATGCCTGCGACTTTATCGGCCGCCACTGACAACCCCGGCCGCGGGCGGCGCCGCGGGACTGCCAGGGGGCATCGGCGCGGTGCGTCACCAGCCCGGTGGGTGTCCCGTCCGACCCGCCAGCCGTCTCTCCTCCCGCCGTTGCGCCCGCCGGCGCAGGAACCGTCGGATCCGGGAGATCAGGAAGACGAGTATCACCAGGCCGCCGACCAGCAGTACGGCCGCGATGACCGCCGCCGCCTCCGGATGGAATATGGCGAAGGTGATGATTCCGGCGACCCCGAGATCCTCGGCCAGGCTCACGATCACGTTGCTGAACGGCTCCGGCGAGCTGTTGACCGCCATCCGCGTCCCGGCCTTGACGGCATGACTGGCCAGCGCCGTCGAACCGCCGACCAGACCCGCGACCGCGTCGTTGAGCGAACCGCTCTGCCCGGCGAGCACCGCGCCGACCCAGGCGCCCGCGGCGGGGCGGATCACCGTGTGGACCGAGTCCCACGCCGAGTCGACGTACGGGATCTTGTCCGCGACCGCCTCGCACAGGAACAGCACGCCGGCTGTGATGAGGACCTCAGGACGCTGGAGCGTCTCGGGGACTTCGTCGCTCAGCCCGGTCGCGCCGAAGAGGCCGAGCAGCAGCACGACGGCGTACGCGTTGATTCCGCTGGCCCAGCCGCTGGTGAAGACGAGAGGGAGTACCGACACGGAGGCGATCGTAACCACTGGGCAACGGAGCGTCCTGGGCTTGAGTGCGCAGGTCTGAGTATCCGTACCTAGTGGGCGAGATGAGTACGCGCGCGGATGGGCGCCGACCTGCGTGAACGAGAGAGTGGAGCCACGGAGAAGGGGAACGGCTCCGGCACCGGCGACACGGGGCGCCGGAGTGGAGCCGCCCCGGATCCGCTCCTTCCGCCGACGGAAGTCGGCGGGAGCGAGGCACGGGGGACCCGGGGGAACGACCGAACGGGGGTCCAACGGGGGACACGGGGGAAAACGGGGGAGCACGAGAAGGCGCCGGTTCGAGGTGGCCCGCGGGGGACGCGGCCACAGCGGACCGGCGCTTTCGTCTGTCTACGCGCGCGTACCGCCGGCTCAGCCCCGGCCGCTCACCCGGCCCTGCAACAGCCGTGACAGCGCCGAGTGCACATCGTCCAGGGAACGCTCCGCCTGGAACGCCTTCCAGTCCAGGGCCGCCACCAGCACCATGCCGACCAGGGCGGACGCGGTCAGGGAGACATCGATCGCCTCGTGGAACTCGCCGTTCGCGATGCCCTCGCGCAGCACGTCCTCCACGACCGCCACCGCCTGCTGCCGGACCACCATGAGCGTGGACTGCCAGGCCCGGTTGGTGCGCCAGAGCTCGGCCACGTACAGCTGGGTGAAGGCCGGGTAGCGGTCGATGAAGACCAGGCCGGCCCGGATCATCGCGTCCAGGGCGTCCGTCTTGCTGCCGCCGTCCGCCGCCGTCCGCTCCGCCGCCTCCCGCAGAGAGGCGGTGAGCAGTCCCACACCGTGCCGCAGCAGCTCCTCGAAGAGGACGGACTTGCTCGCGAAGTTGTAGTAGACCGTGCCCTTCGCCACCCCGGCCCGCTCGGCGATCTCGTCGACGGTGGTGGCGGAGAAGCCCTGCTCCGCGATGAGCGTGACGGCCGCCTCGTAGAGCTTCTGCCGGGTGGCCTCGCGGCGTGTGCTGCCGCTGCTGCTTTCCATGACCCCGATTCTCACAGCTGCCGGGGTCCCGGAGGTCGTCGAGGTCACAGGCTCAGCTCCGGGTGCAGCCGGTCGAGCGTCCACACCTGGCGGCGGCGGGCCGACAGCGCGGTCAGCGCGAGCGCGCCCGCGGTGAAGGCGACGAGCACCACGCACGCGTGCCAGACCGGACCGAGACCGCCACCCGTGATGAGTCTGCGGAGCGCCTCGACGACATAGCTCATCGGCAGGAAGGGGTGGAGCGCGTTGAAGAAGGCCGGGCTGGTCTGCACGGGGTACGTGCCGCCCGCGGACGTCAACTGGAGCATCAGGAAGGCGAGGACGAGGATCCGGCCCGCCGCCCCGAAGCGGGCGTTCAGCCACTGCACGATCGCCGCGAAGCACGCCGTCACCAGGAACAGGAAGCCCACCGTGCCGGCCGCCCGCACCATCTGGAGGCCGATCGCCCAGTGCAGCACCGACATCAGGGCCACCGTCTGGAGCACCCCGACCGCCACCACCGGCAGCCAGCCCGCCAGCGCGATCCGCCACGCGGGGGCGCCCGCGGCGAGCGCACGCCGGTTCATCGGTGCGACCAGCATGTACGCCACCATCGCGCCCACCCACAAGGACAGCGGGATGAAGTAAGGGGCGAACCCGGTGCCGTAGTTGGGCGCCTTGTGCATGTCCTTGGAGACCAGCTGGACGGGGTCGGCCATGACCTCGGTCCGCTCGTCGCGGTCCTGCCGGTCGTAGTCGGGGATCCGGTCGGCGCCGTCGTGCAGCCCGTCCGAGAGCTTGCCGGAGCCGTTGACGAGCTTGTACATGCCGCCGTTCAGATCGTCGGCGCCGGTCTTGAGCTCGCCGACCCCCTCGTCCAGGTCACCGGCGCCGGTCCTGGCCGTACCGAGCCCCGTGTGCAGCTTCTTGGCGCCCGCGGCGACCTTCCCCGCGCCCTTGTTCAGCTCGTTGACCTTGGCGACCGCGTCGCCGAGGTCCTCGGAGAGGTGCGGCGCCCGGTCGGCGAGCGCCTGGGCCTGCTTCTGAAGGGTCGCCAGGTTCTTGTCGAGCTTCTTCAGGTCGCCGTCCTGGTCGCCCACGAGGGTGTCGAGGTCCTCGGCGACGGTCGCCACGTCGGCGGCCGCGTCCCTGGCCTTCTCCAGGTCGGCACAGGCCGCGTCGGGCAGCAGGGCCTTCTCGCAGCGCGCCGTGTAGACGCCGGCCAGCGTGTCGGAGGCGGTGCGGGCGCCCTCGGCGGCGACGGGGGCCGTCGTCACCAGGGTGTCCAGGTGCTTGCGGATCGCCTTGCTGGAGTCCGCGACGAGCTGGGCGGTGTCACCGATCGTCTTCTCGTTGTCCGCCAGGAACGGACCCACCTTCTCCGCGACCCCGTTGACCTTGTCGGCGAGCGTCTGGGTGCCCTCCGCGACCTGCTGCGAGCCGTCCTGGAGGTCGCCCGCGCCCTTGTCGAGCTTCTTCAGCCCCTTGGCCAGGTCTCCGCTGCCGCTCTTGGCGTCCTTCAGCCCGTCCGCGAGGTCCTTGGACCCCTTCTCGGCCTTCCCGAGGCCGCCCTCCAGCTTGTCGGCGCCCTTGGCGGCCTTGACCGTCGCGCCGTGGATGTCGGAGAACGAGATGAAGATCCGGTCCAGGAAGGACCGCGACGCCTTCGTGGACGCGGCCTGGCGCACCTCGCTGAAGACCGTGCGCGAGATCTGCCCGACGATGTAGTTGTTCGCGTCGTTGGTCCGCACCTGAAGCGCGCCGGTCTCCGGCGAGTCGCCCGCGCTGGACGCGATCCGCGCACTGAAGTCGGTCGGCACGGTCAGCGACAGGTAGTACCTGCCGTCCTCCACGCCCGCGCGTGCCTCGGCGGCGCTCACCTCGTGCCACTCGAAGACGTCGCTGTCGTGCAGCCCCCGGGTGATGTCGTCGCCCGCCGCGAGCTTCTTCCCGTCGGCGGTCGCCCCCTTGTCGTCGTTCACGAGCGCCACGGGGATGCGGTCGAGCCGGCCGTACGGATCCCAGAACGACCACAGATACAGGGCGCCGTACAGCAGGGGCAGCACCAGCAGGGCCACCAATGCGGCCCGCGGCAGCTTCCCCCGTCCGAAGCGCCGGAGCTCAAGCGCGGCCAGTCGCGGCGAGCGCATCGGTGTCCTCCTTCTCCTGGACGGTGTCCTCGGTGGAGCTCTGAGCGGTGTTTCGGGTGGACACCTTCGCGGCCTCCTCGGGGGCCTCACCGCACACCGCGAGGACGGTGGTCCCCGCCTCGGCGATCGAGGCCAGCAGCGCCCAGACCTCGGCCCGTTCCGCGGCGGACAGCTTCAGATCGGCGTCGTCCACGCCGAGCAGCCGGGGGCGCCCGATCAGCGCGAGGGCGATCGACAGCCGCAGCGCCTCCAGCCGCTCCAGATCGCGTACGGCGGTCCGCGAGCCCTTGGGCAGGGCATCCCGGTCGAGACCGGCGGCGGTCAGGGCGGTGTCGATCCGCAGCCTCGCCTCGGTCACGCGCTCGGCACGCGGCCGCAGCAGCCCGCGCACCGAGTCGCCGAACCGGTGCTGCAACAGCGCCCGTTCGCGCAGGTGCTCCCCGACGGTCAGCGCCGGGTCGAGGTCGGTGACACCGGCGACATTGGCCACGGCGCTCATCCGCCGCACCGCCGCGAGGTACTTCGGCAGCCGGGCCCCGCCTACGGCCGCCGTCCCCTCGGACGCCTTCATCCGCCCGGTGAGCGCGAGCAGCAGACATGTACGGCCCGACCCTGACGCCCCCTCGATCGCGATCAGTGCGCCGGGCTCCGCGTCGAGGCCGATCCCGCGGAAGGCCCAGCCGCGCGGCCCCTTGAGCCCGAAGCCCTCGGCTGTGACGGCGACTCCGCCCACAGCCCACCCCCTGAGTTTTTGAACTGACTGGTCAGTGCAAAAACTAACCCGAACCTTCGATCGAAGCAAAAGTGCAGGTCAGAACGGATTGTCAGTGCCATACCTCACGATGGGCACATACGGCCACAACGCCGTCACGCAGACGACAGGAGGTTCGTCATGGCCAGCTATCACGCAGCAGCCGCCCGTCGGCGCCGTGCCACCGGTCCTGCCCCCTCACTGACTGGCCCGGCGAGCGACGTGCACCCCGTGCTCCGCCGGACCACGGCCCCGCCCGCCGCACTCGACCTGCTCGCCCAGGCCCGAGCCGGACTCGACGAGTCCGCCGTCCTGGAGACACCGAACGAGCGCTACGCGACCGCCCACCTCGCCGCCCTGCGCACCGCCGCCGCCGTGCTCGCCGCGCGCGGGCGCCCGGAGCCCTCGACCCGACGCCGGGCCAAGATCCGGAGCGCCTGGGAAGTGCTCCCCGAGATAGCGCCCGAGCTCGCCGAGTGGAGCGCGCTCTTCGCCGCCGGCGCCCGGCGCCGCGCGCGTGCCGAGGCCGGCATCCAGGGCGCGGCCAGCCGCCGGGACGCCGACGACCTCATACGCGACGTGGCGATGTTCCTGCGCCTCGTCGAACGGATGCTGGTCCTCCAGCCGGTCCTGCCCCAGCCCCGCCAGGACACGGACCGGCCGGAGCCCGACGACCACGACAGGGGCCGGGACATGCCGGACGCCGGCTGATCCCTCCCGAGCGGGTGCCGTCTCCCGAGGTCCGCTGTGTGAGACGTGCGTCCGGGCGGCATGCCGTGATGGTGGGGCGAGGTGACGGAGGCAATAGGGTGGAGGGCGCCTGAAGCCTTCCTTCTCCGGTACCCCGGACGGGGAGGGCAGCCCGTTCGCCCCGCCGAGGAGTCAACTGCCGTGTCGGACCCCCTGCGACCCCGCGCCTCTCTCCGTACCGCCGTGGTCTGGGAGGTCCTCCAGGACGCCCTCGCACGGCGGGTCAAGGCCACGGGCCGGGACGCGCTGGACGTCCTCGACACCGGCGGCGGCAGCGGCAACTTCGCCGTGCCCGTCGCCCGCCTCGGCCACCGCGTCACCGTCGTCGACCCCAGCCCCAACGCGCTGTTCGCCCTGGAGCGCCGTGCCGCCGAGGCCGGCGTCGCCGACCGGGTGCGCGGTGTCCAGGGCGACGCCCACGGTCTCTTCGACGTGGTCGAGCGCGGCGCCTACGACGCGGTGCTGTGCCACGGCGTCCTGGAGTACGTGGACGACGCGTCCGAGGGCGTCCGCAACGTGGTGGCCGCCCTGCGCTCCGAGGGAGTCCTGAGCCTGCTCGCCGCGGGCCTCGGCGGCGCCGTGCTCGCCCGCGCCCTCGCCGGCCACTTCAAGGAGGCCAAGCAGGCGCTGGAGGACCCGCACGGACGCTGGGGCACCGGTGACCCTGTCCCGCGGCGCTTCACCGCCGACCAGCTCACCGAGCTGGTCGAGGGCGCGGGCCTCGTGGTCGGTGCCGTGCACGGCGTGCGGGTCTTCGCGGACCTGGTTCCCGGAGTGCTGGTCGACACCGAGCCCGGAGCCCTGGAAGCCCTGCTCAAGCTGGAGGAGGCGGCGGCCGAACTCCCCGCCTTCCACTCCGTGGCCACACAGCTTCACGTGCTCGGTGAGACGCGAGGGACCGTCGAGGCCTGAGGCGGCTCTCCTGGTGCAGCGCTGATCAGGGACTTGGGTGCAGATGGAGTACGCCACAGGCCCCCCGATCGGGCGCCCAGCGCCGTATGATCGAGGGAGACCGTCCGGCATGACGGGTCGGCCGCTGGGGAATGCAAGATCTAGCGGGCCGGGACGTTCATGGCGGAATCCCGGTTGGCCAATTGGCGTAGAGGGGCGGGTTTCACGGGGGCGATTCCCTGCCTATCCTGAAGGGACCCCCCGGGTCGCCCCGGCGACTGCACGATGAGGAGGACTCCGTGCCGCTCTCGGAGCACGAGCAGCGAATGCTCGAGCAAATGGAGCGAGCGCTGTACGCCGAAGATCCCAAGTTCGCGACAGCGCTTGAGGGAAGCGGGCTGCGCACGTACACCCGGCGACGGGTCTACCAGGCGGTCGCGGGCTTCCTCGTGGGTATCGCGCTCCTCATGGCAGGAATGGTCGCCAAGCAGGTCTGGCTCAGCGTGGTGGGCTTCCTCGTCATGCTGGGCTGTGCGGTACTCGCCGTGACCGGCTGGCGCAAGGCTCCCAAGCCGGGCGAACAGCCCGCGGCCGGTGCCCCGCACGCGCGCCGTCAGGCCAGGCAGAAGCGCTCCATGATGGACCGTATCGAGCAGCGCTGGCAGAAGCGCCGCGACGAACAGGGCGGCCATTAGCTCGACCAGCAGCTGATGCGTGAGGGGGTGACCGCCCGGGAGGCGGTCACCCCCTCACGCACGCCCTTTTCACTGTGCCGATCGTCTCTTCGGTGATCACCCGATCCATGGCTTCGACCAATGGCCGAGGCCCCGACCCGCTCGCACGGGTCGGGGCCTCAGCCGTTCGTCCGGGGGCTCAGCCCTCCTGGCCCGACGGCCGCCTGCGCAGCGTCGGCCTGGCCGCCGCCACACGGGCCGCCACACGGGCCGTCACGCCGGTCCACCACTCCGAGAGCGCCCACACCACCCGTACGGTGGAACGCGGGGCGAAGATCGCCCGCAGCTCCGTACGCCGGGTCACCGGGTCGGCCAGTCCGGCGATCGCCCGCCGGACGTCCTCGGCCAGCCCCGCCGTCGGGCGTGGCCGCGGCGCGTAGAGAACCTGCTCCACCGCGTCCGCCACCCGGTGCACCGCGTCCGCGGCCGTCGGATCGAGATGTCCCAGTCTGACGATCCGCGCCGCCGCCTTGCGCGGGGTCTGCGAATCGTCCGGCAGGATCCCGAAGTCCCACGCCGTGTCGGTCAGTTCCAGCCAGACCGCCAGGGTGTGCAGCGCCGCGTCCGCCTCGCTGCGGCCGTGTGCCCCCAGCCGTACCGCCCGGGTGCGCCGACGCCACAGCATCGGCGCCAGTGGGATCGCCAGCGCGGCGAGCCCGCCGAGGACCCAGGCGAACACGACGGTCCACTTCGGACCACCGCCGCCGGTGACCGGCAGGGCCGCGGCGGACTCGCTCGGGCACGCCTCCAGCTTCTTCTGCTCCGCCGTGCAGCTCTCGCTCGCCGAGGGGGCGGTGGAGGGCGCGGCGCTGGCCGACCGGGAGGGGACACCCGGGTCGGGCAGGTTGCTGTTGGGGCTGTCCGTCTGCGTGTACGCGGGCTGGGTGCCCCGGGTCGGAGTCGGCTCGAAGCGGGTCCAGCCCACGCCCTCGA
The DNA here is from genome assembly GCF_013044505.1 of Streptomyces sp. S3(2020). Classification (GTDB taxonomy): domain Bacteria; phylum Actinomycetota; class Actinomycetes; order Streptomycetales; family Streptomycetaceae; genus Streptomyces. The sequence continues at coordinate 26,856 of NZ_JABERD010000104.1, forward strand.
AATACAGCTCGGGCCAGGCGTGGGCGTCCCGCAGCCCCACCGTCACCGTGCCGTCGGCCTCCGGTGTACCCGGCGCGAAGCCCACCGCCACCCGGGCCGGAATGCCGAGGGTGCGGGCCATCGCCGCCATCGCGAAGGAGAAGTGGACGCAGAAGCCCTGCTTGTACTTCAGGAACCGGGCGATCGCCTCGGAGCCGGAGCCGACCTGCACCTGGGTGTCGTACTGGAAACCACCGGTCAGCGAGAAGTACTCCTGGAGCTTGACCGCCTGCTCGTAGTGGTTCGCCGAGCCCTGGGTGACCTCACGAGCCGTCTTGGCGACCACCGCCGGCAGCGAGTCCGGGACCTCGGTGTACTCACGCCTCAGGGCCGCCGGCGGGGCCGGAGCCGCCGCCAGCTGCTCGGCCGTCGGCTGTACGACGAGGCTCTTGACCTCGTACGTCGCCCCGCCCGTGGTCTGGTCGTGGTCGCCGACGAGGGTCATGCCCTCAGGCTCGTAGCGCCAGTCCCCGTCGATCTGCACACCGCTGGGCGGGTACGGCATCGGCAGCCAGTCCTGCCGGTAGTCCTCGGCGGCCGTGACAGTGGTCGTGATCTCGGCGCGCCGGATGTCGGCACCGAGCCCGACCGGGGTGGGGAACTCGTCCGGCACCTTCTCGATGTTGCGCTTGGACGGCTTCCAGGTCCGGCCGTCGAAGTCGTCCAGCGACACGATCCGCAGATAGAGGCTCCCCTGGTCCTCGGGATCGGTGCGCAGGGACAGGACCTGGCGGTCCTCGTCCACGTTGAGGTTGTCGCGCAGGGACACCAGCGGGTTCACCGCGGAGATGGTGCCGCCGCTCCCGCTGCCGCCGCCCACACCCGCCCCGGTGCCGTCCAGAAGGCCGCCGTCCATCGCGGGCAGCGCGACCGGTACCACCAGGGCGAGCCCCAGCGCGACCGCGCCGATGCGCCGCCCGGTGCGGACCGGCGCCACCATGCCGGGCTCCCCGCCCGGGGTGCGCGGAGCCCCGCCGAAGACCCGGCCCCACTGGGAGAGCCGGTCGCGTCCCTCGGCCAGCAGCAGCATCAGATAGCCGGCCGCCGCGACCAGGAACCACAGCCAGTCGGCGCCGCCGTCGGACAGACCCGCGGCGACGGAGTACAGCGCCAGCAGCGGCAGCCCGGCCGGAGCCGCGCTGCGGAAGGTCACCGAGAGGGTGTCCACCGCGAGACCGATGACCAGCACACCGCCGATGATCATCAGCCGGATGCCGTCGGACTCCAGCGGTGCCGGGATCGCGTATCGCGCGACATCGTCGCCGCCCTGCTGGAGCAGATCGGCGAACCGCTGGAACGCCTCCGGACCCGGGACCAGCCCGGCGACCGCCTGCTCCCGGGCGAAGACCAGGGTCAGCATCATCAGCGTGACCAGGGCCTGCGCGGCCACGGTCAGCGGCCGGGCCAGCGGCACCCGCCGGGTCGCCGCGCCCACCAGCGCCTGGACGCCGAGCAGCAGGGCCGCCTGAAGGATCCACGAGGCCGGTTCGACCAGGGGCAGCAGGGCGCAGGACGCCATCAGGGTGGCCGCCCAGGCGCACAGCGCCAGTCGTGCCCGCCCGCTCATGTGCGTGCCCCCTCACTGCCCGGTCCGTTCGGCGCACCGATGCCGGTGCGCTCGCGGTCCGCCTGGCGCCACAACTCGGTCAAGGCGGCGCCCCGCGGCACGCTCAGTACCGTCCAGCCCGCCTCACGCAGCATCCGCAACCGCTCCTCGCTCCTGTCCAACGGCCCGGCCACATCGGTCGGTTCCCGTCCCCAGCCGCCGCTGTCCAGCAGGAAGGCGACCGCGCCGCCACTGCGCTGACGCATCTTGGCGGCCACCGCGGCCTGCTCCTCGTCGAGGTCGCCGAAGAAGGCGATCAGCAGCCCCTCGTTGCCCCCGCGCAGCAGGTCGTACGCCCGGGACAGACCCGTGCCGTCGGAGTGGTCGATCACCGCGAGGGTGTCCATCATCAGCCCGGCCGCGTCCGCCGACTCCTGGCTAGCGCCCGCGAAGCCGTCCGCGCCCTCGCCGGGCACCGAACTGCCGGTGTCCGTCAACAGTCTTACGGAGAAGCCCCGTTCGAGCATGTGGACCAGCGCCGACGCCGCGCCCGACACGGCCCACTCGAAGGCCGAGTCGGGGCCCGCGCCGCGGAAGGCGAGGCCCCGGGTGTCCAGCAGCACCGTGCAGCGGGAGCGCTGCGGCTGCTCCTCGCGGCGCACCATGAGCTCGCCGTAGCGCGCGGTGGAACGCCAGTGGACACGGCGCAGATCGTCGCCGTAGCGGTACCCGCGCGGGATGACGTCGTCCTCGCCGGCCAGGGCGAGCGAACGCTGCCGTCCGTCGCCGTACCCCTTCGCCTCGCCGCTGAAGCGCACCGGCGGCAGCGGCTCCACGCGCGGGATCACCGTCAGGGTGTCGTACGAGGAGAAGGACCGGGTCAGCTCGCACATGCCGAACGGGTCGGTCAGGCGCAGCTGGAGCGGGCCCAGCGGATAGCGGCCGCGCAGGTCGGAGCGGACGCGGTAGGACACCTCGCGGCGGCCGCCCGCCTCGACCCGGTCCAGCACGAAGCGGGGGCGCGGGCCGAGGACGTAGGGCACCCGGTCCTGGAGCATCAGCAGACCGGTGGGCAGCCGCGAGACGTTGTCCATCCGCAGATGGACGCGGGCCTCGCTGCCGGAGGGCACGCGCGCGGGGGAGAGCCGGCGGCTGCCGGCCACCCGGTAGCGGGTGCGGTAGAGCACGGTCGCGCAGACCAGCGGCAGCACCGCGAGGAGCAGGCCGACCCGGAGCAGATCGCTCTGCCCCAGGACGTACGCGCAGATGGCGGCGGCGATCCCGGCGGCCAGGAACGAGCGGCCGCGGGTCGTCAGACCGGCCAGCGCGGCGCGCACCCCACCCTTGTCGCCCCGGTCGGCCTCGCTGTGGCCCGGCCCGGCGGCGGTGGTCATCACAGCCTCCGCGGCGGCTGCTGGCCGTATGCCTGGGTGCCGTGCCCGAGTCCGACGCCGCCCTGCTGCTGGGGCACCGGGGTGCGCTGAAGGATCTCCTGGACCACCTGCTCCGAGGTGCGCCGGTTGAGCTGGGCCTGGGCGGTGGGCAGCAGCCGGTGGGCCAGGACGGCCACGGCGAGTGCCTGGATGTCGTCCGGCAGCGCGTAGTCCCGGCCGCTGAGGGCTGCGGCCGCCTTCGCCGCGCGCAGCAGATGCAGCGTCGCGCGCGGGGAGGCGCCGAGTCTCAGGTCGGGGTGGGTGCGCGTGGCGGCGACCAGCTCCACCGCGTACCGCCGCACCGTGTCGGCGACGTGGACGCCGCGGACGGCGTCGACCAGCTTCACGATGTCGTGCGCGTGCGCCACCGGCTGGAGGTCGTCCAGGGGGCTCGCCCCGCCGTGGATGTCGAGCATCTGCAACTCGGCCTCCGCGCTGGGGTAGCCGATGGAGACACGCGCCATGAAGCGGTCGCGCTGGGCCTCCGGCAGCGGGTAGGTGCCCTCCATCTCGACCGGGTTCTGCGTGGCCACCACCATGAACGGGCTCGGCAGCTCGTACGTCTGCCCGTCGATGGTGACCTGCCGCTCCTCCATGGACTCCAGGAGTGCGGACTGGGTCTTCGGCGAGGCGCGGTTGATCTCGTCGCCGATCACGATCTGCGCGAAGATCGCACCCGGCTTGAACTCGAAGTCCCGGCGCTGCTGATCCCAGATGGACACACCCGTGATGTCCGAGGGCAGCAGGTCGGGCGTGAACTGAATACGCCGCACCGAGCAGTCGATGGACCGCGCCAGTGCCTTCGCGAGCATGGTCTTGCCGACGCCCGGAACATCCTCGATCAGAAGATGCCCCTCGGCGAGCAGTACGGTCAGCGAAAGCCGTACGACCTCGGGCTTGCCCTCGATCACACCCTCTACCGAACTGCGGACACGCTCCACAGTGGCAGTCAGATCTGTGAGGCTCGCTCGATCGTCATAGGTCGTCACCCGGCCCTCCTCGGCCCGTTCTTTCTCCGGGCCGACGCTCTGCGTTGCGGACCGGCCCACCCCGAATCACGGACACCGTACGGAATACGTTCCGCGCGACGTCCATCCCCGCATTCTTGCTGCCGTTACCGATTCGTGTCACTCGCCTGTGGACAACTGCCTGCGATATGTCGGGGCTTGCGACCTTTTGGGCACCCCTGAACCGGAAATCAACAGGAGAACGACAGCTTCGGCGGTGGGTCAGGAGGGGTCGATCTCGCGCAGCAGGCCCGTCTTCACGTCGAAGACGAACCCGCGGATGTCGTCGGTGTGCAGCAGGAAGGGGTTGGTGCGCACCCGCTGCATGGACTGGCGTACGTCCTGGTCGACGTCCCGGAAGGACTCCACGGCCCAGGCCGGGCGCTGGCCGACCTCCATCTCCAGGTCGGTGCGGAAGTCCTCGGTGATCTGTTCCAGGCCACAGCCGGTGTGGTGGATGAGGACGACGCTGCGGGTGCCGAGCTTGCGCTGGCTGATGGTGAGCGAGCGGATCACGTCGTCGGTGACCACGCCGCCCGCGTTGCGGATGGTGTGGCAGTCGCCGAGCTCCAGGCCGAGCGCCTTGTGCAGGTCGAGACGGGCGTCCATGCAGGCCACGACGGCGACGTGCAGGACGGGACTGGCGTCCATGCCGGGGTCGCTGAAGGCGGCGGCGTACCGCTCGTTCGCCTCGACGAGGCGGTCTATGACCGCGTTGGCGGCGGTGGATGCGGAAGTCGTCATAGCCATGACGGTACTGGTCACGGCGTTTCCGGTCCTGTTGTGAGAAGGGAAAAAGAGCGTTATCACGTGCTCACTGTGAGGTAACCCACAAGAGTGAGGAAGTGCCTTCCGCGCCGGGCCGCGACGCGCAGGCCGGTTGATTGACCGCGAGTCACCGTGGACTAAAGTGACGCGAAGCGGGAGGCGAGGTCTCCCTGCTGGACTGAAATCCCCAGGAGAAACCGGCCAGGTCGCCGGATCTCCCCACGTGCGCGGCGCGCACGTACGGCTCGGCCTCCTCCCGCTCCCGGCCGGCTGACGCTTCCGGCGCCGGCAGGCCCTCCCCTTCACGAGCGGACGGGGACCCGGCGGTGCGTACCGCCCCGCCGGACCTGAGAGGGCCCCTTGAGCCAGAGTCGACATGTCCCGGTGATGCTCCAGCGGTGCCTGGACATGTTGGCCCCCGCCCTGCAGGCCCCCGGAGCCGTCGTCGTCGACTGCACGCTCGGCCTCGGCGGCCACAGCGAGGCACTGCTCCAGCAGTTCCCCGAGGCCCGGCTCGTCGCCCTCGACCGCGACAAGGAGGCCCTGCGCCTGTCCGGCGAGCGCCTCGCGCCGTACGGGGAGCGCGCCACCCTCGTCCACGCGGTCTACGACGAACTGCCCGAGGTACTGGACCGGCTCGGCCTCCCGCGCGTGCAGGGCGTCCTCTTCGACCTCGGTGTCTCCTCCATGCAGCTCGACGAGGCCGACCGCGGTTTCGCCTACGCCCAGGACGCCCCGCTCGACATGCGCATGGACCAGACGACCGGCGTCAGCGCCGCCGAGGTCCTCAACACCTACCCGGCCGGTGAACTCGTCCGGATCCTGCGGGCGTACGGCGAGGAGAAGCAGGCCAAGCGGATCGTGTCCGCGATCGTGCGCGAGCGCGACAAGGAGCCGTTCACGAACAGCGCCCGGCTCGTCGAGCTGATCCGGGACTCCCTGCCGCAGGCCGCCAAGCGCACCGGCGGCAACCCGGCCAAGCGCACCTTCCAGGCCCTGCGCATCGAGGTCAACGGTGAGCTCGCCGTCCTGGAGCGGGCGATCCCGGCCGCCGTACGGGCCATCGCGGTCGGCGGGCGGATCGCCGTCCTGTCGTACCACTCGCTGGAGGACCGCCTGGTCAAGCAGGTGTTCGCGGCCGGTGCCGCCACCACCGCGCCCCCCGGGCTGCCCGTCGTCCCCGAGCAGTACCAGCCGCGGCTCAAGCTGCTCACGCGTGGTGCCGAACTTCCCACGGAGGAAGAGGTCGCCGAGAACCGGCGGGCGGCGCCCGCGCGGTTGCGCGGAGCCGAGCGGATCAGGGAGGCGCTGGAATGACGGACACGAGGGGGCCGGGGCGCGTGAGCGAGTGGGGAAACCGGACTCACTGGAGGTGCGGTGAGTAGGAAACCTGAACTCAAGGGGCGGGCCGCTCGTCTGGCGCGGCTCTTCCCGACCGCGGGGGGCCGGGGACAGGCCGCCCGCACCCCGTTCGTACTCCTCGTCGTCCTGCTGCTCGGCGGTGGTCTCATCGGGCTCCTCGTGCTGAACTCCGCGCTCTCCGAGGGGTCGTTCAAACTCGACGACCTCCAGAAGGAGACCAAGAGCCTCACCGACCAGGAGCAGGCTCTCCAGCGCGACATCGACTCCTACTCCGCCCCGGACGCCCTCCAGCGCCGCGCCCGTGAGCTCGGCATGGTCCCCGGCGGCGACCCGGCCTTCCTCGACCCCGACGGCACCGTCAAGGGCGTCCCGGGCGCCGCGCCCGAACAGTCCGCGGCCCAGGCCGTACAGCCGCCCGAGGCGATCGTCCCGCTGGCCGTCACTTCGGCACCCCCTTCGCCGTCGGCCCCCGCCACGCCCTGGCCCTTCAACACCACCGCCCCCG
>NZ_JABERD010000105.1 GCF_013044505.1 Streptomyces sp. S3(2020)
CCCTGGCGCTGAACGGCGGCGGGGGCGGCGGGGCCGGGGACGACACCACGCAGTCGCCGACCACCTCGACGACGCCCTCGGAGACGGCCAGCGAGTCGCCGAGCGACGAGGCGACGGATGAGGCGACCGACGAGCAGACCGACGACGGTTCCGCCAACAACGGCTCGTCGTGGACCCCGTCGCCGACGCCGTCGTACACCCCTTCGACGACCGCGGAGCCGACGACCGCGGAGCCGACGGACGAGCCGACGACCGCCGAACCGACGACCGCCGAGCCGACGACCGCGGAGCCGACGCAGGAGCCGACGGAGACGGACGGCGGCACCGACGCGGGCGGCACCACCGGTGACGTAGAGGGCGGCTGACGCAGCAGTACACCTTCACGCGCGCGTGCGGACCGGAAACGGACCGTACGCGCGCGTGGTGTTTTCCCCGCCGGGCGGCTCAGTCGGCGAAGGCCTCGCACACCGCCTCGTACTCCCGTGTCCACCACACCGCCAGCGCCGAGGCGGCCGGGAACTGGGGGTCCGCGCGGGTGTCGCCGCGTTCGTAGTGCCAGCGCAGCATCCAGAAGTCGTTGAGGCGCTCCCACCACACCCGGTGGACGGCCGCCGTCAGCTCCGAGGGCGTGGCGCCCGCCGTACGCCGGTACGCGCGCGCGTACGCCCTGACCCTCGGCAGGTCGAGCGCCCCCGCGGGCCGTACGAAGAAGATCGCGGCGGCGCGTACGGCCTCCTCCGCGCGGGGCTGCACCCCCAGCCGGTCCCAGTCGACGATCGCGGCCGGGGCGTCCCCCTGGTAGAGCAGGTTGAACGGGTGGAAGTCTCCGTGCACCCACCCCACGCATCCGCCCCGCGGCGGCCGCCGGTCCGCGTGCCGCTCCAGGAGCCGGTGCCGGGCCAGTTCGTCGAAGGAGTCGGCGGGACGGTGTCGGCGCACGCGGGTGAGCAGGGCATCGATGAGGGCGAAGGTGTCGACGGGGTCGGCGCTCTCGACGCTCTCGACGCTCTTGGCGCGGGAGGCGGGCGTGGGATTCGGTGCGGGCGTGGGGACCTGCGGCGCGGCGTGCGTCCCGCTTCGCGCGCCCGGTGCTCGCCCCTGCACCGGCATCACCCGCTCCAGGCTCGCGTGCACCACCCCGAGCAGCGCCCCCAGCCGTCCGCACTGCTGCGGTGTCAGCTGGCCCCCGTGGCGGTGGCGGCCCTCGATCCAGGGGTGGAGGGCGTAGGCGTGGCCGCCGACGACCGCGACCGTGCGGCCGGAGCGGTCGGGCAGGGGCGGGGCGACGGGGACGCCCAGGACCGCCAGCCGCTCGGTGGCGCGGTGCTGGCGGGCGATGGCGGCCGGGTCGGCGGTCTCGGGGTCGAAGTGGTGCTTGAGGAAGTAGTGGCCGCGGGTCGTGCGCAGGCGGTAGCCACGGTTCAGCAGCCCCTGGTCGACGGGTTCGCAGGTGACGGCGGAACCGGCGGCGTACTGGCTGAGGAGGGCCCGCAACGGGGGCGCGTGAGGCATGGGGGGTGGTACACAAGGGCGCGGCACGCGCCAGATGCTAGGGCACAAGCCGGGCCTGTGAGCTGGGAGTTGTCACAGACAGTCGCTTTCGGTCACGGCATGTGCGCGAAGTGACTCTCCAGGGCGCCGTCGGTCGAGTGGACCGTGCCGAACTGCGGCTCGACGCGCAGATAGACGGGCTCGTAGGGCTTGCCGTCCACGACCCGGGGCGCCGGCCCGAACCGCGCGAGCTCGGCGACCGTCGGCTCGTACGCCGTGCACTCGCCGACGACCTGGACGGACCACAGCCCCTCGCCCGGCCGGGCCGAGCTCAGGTTGTCCGCGCCGTAGGCGACGACGCCGCCGACGCACGCCCGGTGGTAGCCGCAGTTCCCGGGCAGTCGCAGCAGGAGCCGCCCGTCGTCCACGATGTGCCGGGCGAAGGCGAGGAAGGGCAGGGCGCGCATGCTGGTGGCCACCCGGCCGTAGTCGGTGCGGGCGAGCAGATCGACGGCGAGCTGTTCGTCGGAGGGCATACGACCAATGTCGGCCGTACGCGATGGTCGGGGCAGGGGTCTTTGGTCCCTAATACGGCCGCGAAACGCCCGCAATCGGCCCGCGCCACGCCCGCTGTGGGGCTCAGCGACGCTCCTGCTCGACCTGCATCCGTGCCACGTACGCCGCCGCCTGCGAGCGGCGCTCCATACCGAGTTTGGACAGCAGACTCGACACATAGTTCTTGATCGTCTTCTCCGCCAGGTGCAGCCGCTCGCCGATCGCCCGGTTGGTGAGCCCCTCGCCGATCAGGTCGAGAATCCTGCGCTCCTGCTCGGTGAGGTGCGCGAGCCGGTCGTCGCCCTTGGCGGTGCCGCCGTCCCGCAGCCGTTCCAGCACGCGCGCGGTGGCCACCGGATCGAGGAGGGACCTGCCGGCGGCGACATCGCGTACGGCCGTCAGCAGTTCGTTGCCGCGGATGGCCTTGAGGACATATCCCGAGGCGCCCGCCATGATCGCGTCGAAGAGGGCCTCGTCGTCGGCGAACGACGTCAGCATCAGGCACTTGATGTTCTCGTCCCCGGACCGGATCTCCCGGCAGACCTCCACCCCGCTGCCGTCCGGGAGCCGCACGTCGAGGACGGCCACGTCGGGCCGGGTGGCCGGGATCCGGACCAGCGCGTCGGCCGCCGTACCGGCCTCGCCGACCACCTCGATGTCGTCCTCCACCGAGAGCAGCTCATGGACGCCGCGCCGGACCACTTCGTGGTCGTCGAGCAGAAATACGGTGATTTTTCCGTCATCGCGCACGCGGCAAGTCAAACACACAAACTCTTCCCGTGACCTGGGCACCCGGGATAACGTGCCGTTGCTCCGGCCTCCTGCAAGGCTGTGACCAGCGACTGTTCCCGATTTTGCGTTCTTTACTTGGAAATCCAAGTAAAACCGCAGGTCAGGAGGGGTTTCACAGAATTGTGGAGCACTGGGTAACGTGCCTGTTGCAGGGCGCTCGCCGGGGCACCTGTCACGCCTGTTCCCGACCGGTCTCGCACCCACCCCGTGCGGCCATCGGGCTTCAGGTGAGCCGCACTGGCGCCCGGCGAACCCGGGTAGCCGGACCGACGGAGGAGCACACGTGACCGTGGAGAGCACTGCCGCGCGCACATCGCGACGCAGCGCCAGTACCAAGAGCACGGCCGGCAAGCGCACGTCCACCAAGAAGCAGCCGGGCACCGAGCCCGAGCTCGTGCAGCTGCTGACGCCCGAAGGCAAGCGCGTCAAGGACGCCAGGTACGACAAGTACGTCGCCGGCATCACCCCCGAAGAGCTCCGCGGTCTGTACCGCGACATGGTGCTCACCCGCCGCTTCGACGCCGAGGCCACCTCGCTGCAACGCCAGGGCGAGCTGGGCCTGTGGGCCTCGCTGCTCGGCCAGGAGGCCGCCCAGATCGGCTCCGGACGAGCCACCCGTGAGGACGACTACGTCTTCCCGACCTACCGTGAGCACGGCGTCGCCTGGTGCCGCGGGGTCGACCCGACCAACCTGCTGGGCATGTTCCGCGGCGTGAACAACGGCGGCTGGGACCCCAACACCAACAACTTCCAGCTCTACACGATCGTCATCGGCTCCCAGACACTGCACGCCACCGGCTACGCGATGGGCATCGCCAAGGACGGCGCGGACAGCGCGGTCATCGCCTACTTCGGCGACGGCGCGAGCAGCCAGGGCGACGTGGCCGAGTCCTTCACCTTCTCCGCGGTCTACAACGCCCCCGTCGTCTTCTTCTGCCAGAACAACCAGTGGGCGATCTCCGAGCCCACCGAGAAGCAGACCCGGGTGCCGCTCTACCAGCGCGCCCAGGGCTTCGGCTTCCCCGGCGTGCGCGTGGACGGCAACGACGTGCTGGCCTGCCTCGCGGTCACCAAGTGGGCCCTGGAGCGGGCCCGCAACGGCGAGGGCCCCACCCTGGTCGAGGCGTACACCTACCGCATGGGCGCCCACACCACCTCCGACGACCCGACCAAGTACCGGGCCGACGAGGAGCGCGTGGCCTGGGAGGCGAAGGACCCGATCCTGCGCCTTCGCCAGTACCTTGAGGCCTCAAACCACGCGGACGAGGGATTCTTCGCGGAACTGGACGCCGAGTCCGAGGCGTTGGGCAAGCGAGTACGCGAGGCGGTCCGCGCCATGCCGGACCCGGACCACTTCGCCGTCTTCGAGCACGCGTACGCGGACGGACACGCGCTCGTCGACGAGGAGCGCGCCCAGTTCGCCGCCTACCAGGCGTCGTTCGCAGAGGAAGAGGGGGTCTGACCATGGCAGCCGAAGCCGCAACATTCAAAAACGTGGCCCTGGCGAAGGCGATCAACGAATCGCTGCGCCGCGCCCTGGAGACGGACCCCAAGGTCCTCATCATGGGCGAGGACGTCGGAAAGCTCGGCGGGGTGTTCCGGGTGACGGACGGACTCCAGAAGGACTTCGGCGAGGAGCGGGTCATCGACACCCCGCTCGCCGAGTCGGGCATCGTCGGCACCGCGATCGGCCTCGCGCTGCGCGGCTACCGCCCGGTGGTGGAGATCCAGTTCGACGGCTTCGTCTTCCCGGCGTACGACCAGATCGTCACGCAGCTCGCGAAGATGCACGCCCGCTCACTGGGCAAGGTCAAGCTCCCCGTCGTCGTACGCATTCCGTACGGCGGTGGCATCGGCGCGGTCGAGCACCACTCGGAGTCCCCCGAGGCGCTCTTCGCGCACGTGGCGGGCCTCAAGGTCGTCAGCCCCTCCAACCCCTTCGACGCGTACTGGATGATGCAGCAGGCCATCCAGAGCGACGACCCGGTGATCTTCTTCGAGCCCAAGCGGCGCTACTGGGACAAGGGCGAGGTCAACACGGAGGCGATCCCGGGCCCGCTGCACAAGGCCCAGGTGGTCCGCGAGGGCACCGACCTCACGCTCGTCGCCTACGGCCCGATGGTGAAGCTCTGCCGGGAGGTCGCCGACGCGGCCGCCGAGGAAGGCAAGCACCTGGAGGTTCTCGACCTGCGCTCGGTGTCTCCCCTGGACTTCGACTCCATCCAGGCCTCGGTCGAGAAGACCCGCCGTCTGGTCGTCGTCCATGAGGCACCGGTGTTCTTCGGCTCCGGCGCGGAGATCGCGGCGCGGATCACGGAGCGCTGCTTCTACCACCTGGAGGCCCCGGTGCTCCGGGTCGGCGGCTATCACGCCCCCTACCCGCCGGCCCGCCTGGAAGAGGAGTACCTGCCGGGCCTGGACCGGGTGCTCGACGCCGTCGACCGTGCCCTGGCGTACTGAGGAGAGGGTCGTGACGACGATGACGGAAGCGTCCGTACGCGAGTTCAAGATGCCGGACGTGGGCGAGGGCCTCACCGAGGCCGAGATCCTCAAGTGGTACGTCAAGCCGGGTGACGAGGTCACCGACGGCCAGGTGGTGTGCGAGGTCGAGACCGCCAAGGCGGCCGTCGAACTGCCCATCCCCTACGACGGTGTCGTCCGGGAGCTCCACTTCCCCGAGGGCACCACGGTCGACGTGGGCACGTCGATCATCGCGGTGGACGTGTCGGGCGGGGCCGCTCCGGCCCCGGTGGAGACCGCCAGGACCGCCCCGGAACCCGAGCCGGAGAAGAAGCCCGAGGGACGCCAGCCGGTGCTCGTCGGGTACGGCGTCGCCGTGTCCTCGACCAAGCGGCGCCCCCGCAAGGGCCCCCAGGTCCCGGTGCAGGAGCCCGCGCCGGTCCAGGAGGCCTCGGTCGCGATCCAGACCGAGCTGAACGGCCACGGGGTCCAGACGGCGGCTCCGGTGGCGGCGCTCAAGGAGCGCCCGCTGGCCAAGCCGCCGGTGCGCAAGCTGGCCAAGGACCTCGGCGTCGACCTGACGACGATCGTGCCGTCCGGCCCCGACGGCATCATCACCCGCGAGGACGTCCACGCGGCCGTGGCCGCGGAGCCCGCGGTCGTCGAGACGCCGGCGCCCACCGCCCCGGCCCCCGTCCGGGCACCCGCGCCCGTACCGACGTACGACACGGCACGGGAGACCCGTGTCCCGGTCAAGGGCGTCCGCAAGGCGACGGCGGCGGCGATGGTCGGCTCGGCCTTCACCGCACCGCATGTCACGGAGTTCGTGACGGTCGACGTGACGCGGACGATGCGGCTGGTCGAGGAGCTGAAGCAGGACAAGGACCTGTCCGGTCTCCGGGTGAACCCGCTCCTGCTCGTCGCCAAGGCGCTGCTGGTCGCCATCAAGCGGAACCCGGACGTCAACGCGTCCTGGGACGAGGCGAACCAGGAGATCGTGCTCAAGCACTACGTGAACCTGGGCATCGCCGCAGCCACCCCGCGCGGTCTGATCGTGCCGAACATCAAGGACGCGCACGCCAAGACGCTGCCGCAACTGGCGGAGTCGCTCGGCGAGCTGGTGGCCACGGCCCGCGAGGGCAAGACGTCCCCGGCGGCCATGCAGGGCGGCACCGTCACCATCACCAATGTCGGCGTCTTCGGCGTCGACACCGGTACGCCGATCCTCAACCCCGGCGAGTCCGCGATCCTCGCGGTCGGCGCGATCAAGCTCCAGCCGTGGGTCCACAAGGGCAAGGTGAAGCCACGTCAGGTGACGACCCTGGCGCTCTCCTTCGACCACCGGCTGGTGGACGGGGAGCTGGGCTCCAAGGTACTGGCGGACGTGGCGGCGGTCCTGGAGCAGCCGAAGCGGCTGATCACCTGGGCGTGAGGCATGAGTGCCGAGAGGTATGAGTGCCATAGGGCATGAGTGCTCTAAGGCATGAGTGAAGGGGCCGGCGTTCTCCCGCCGGCCCCTTCGTTTACGTGGTCTACAGGTAGGGCCCGCCCGAACGGCCGCCCGTGTGGCCGTCCTCGCCCTCGTGGCCGACACCGGGCGGCAGTGCCCGCCGCATCTGCTCCAACTGCGCCCGCGCGGCCATCTGCTGGGCGAACAGCGTGGTCTGGATCCCGTGGAAGAGACCCTCCAGCCAGCCGACCAACTGAGCCTGCGCGATACGCAGTTCGGCGTCGCTCGGGGTCGCCCCGTCCGTGAACGGCAGCGAGAGCCGCTCCAGCTCCTCGACGAGCTCAGGGGCCAGACCGTCCTCCAGCTCCTTCACCGAACTACGGTGGATCTCCTTGAGCCGGACCCGGCTCGCCTCGTCCAGGGGTGCCGCCCGCACTTCCTCCAGAAGCTGCTTGATCATGCTGCCGATCCGCATGACCTTGGCGGGCTGCTCCACCATCTCCGTCACCGGAATCTCGCGGGAGTCCTCGTCCCCGGTGCCCCCCAGCGCCATTCCGTCCTGGCCCACGACCAGGATCTGGGGTTGCTCGGGCGACCGTTCGTTCCTCGGCATCTCCATGCCGCCATTCTCTCGCACCGGTACACCTCATCACTGGGGTGCCCCCCGTGGAGGGTGATCCACCGTTTACGGTCCGGATTACAGTACGGAAGTTTCCGTCACTCGCCGCCCCCGCGGGCCTGGGTGAGACGGAGCGGCCGCGCCTCGCTGGGGGAGGTCGAGCCGCGCAGCTCGGCCTGTTTCGGCACTTCGGCGGCGCCCGGAATGCCGGAAGTCCAAGCCGGTGTGACGCTGGTCCCGTGACGCGATGGCTGCGCACAGTGCGCGCTACGGGACTGGTGATCGCCCTGGGGACGGGGGCGGTCGCGGTTCCGTGCGGGTCGGGGACGTCGTACGGCGTCGAGGCGGTACGGGGGGGGGGGGGCGGGGACGGTACGCCGGGGGTGACTGGGCGCGGGTCGGCACCCGAAGTGAAGGGGCCCCGCTCGACGCCCGAAGTGCACGTCGTCGCGTCCGCGCCAGGAGCGCCGGACGTCGAGTCCACGCGGGGCGTGCGGGGCGCCGAGTCCATCCCGGTCGGCCGGGCGGGAGAAGGGCGGGAGAGGCCGGGGCGGCAGGAGGAGTCGGTGGGCCCAGCGGAGGAGGAGGCCGCGGGCGAGGAGGTCGGGAGCGAGGCCGCCGACGAGCAGCCCGCCGCCGACGCCGCCACCGTCGTACCGGATCCGTCGCGGGAGGCCGTACCGGCCGCCTCCCTGCCACCGCAGCAGCCCGTGCGGCAGGCCGTCACGCGTGCCGAGCGCCCCACCGAGCCCGTGCTGCGGATCCTGCCGCTGGGCAGCGGTCTGGTCCTGATCGGGCTCGGTCTGGGCCTCGCGTTCGTCGGCCTGCGGGTACGACGGGTCTGAGGGCTCTCAGGCCCTCAAGCCCGCCTGCCCGACGCACCCCCTACTCCACGACCAGCAGCACCTTCCCCACGTGCCCGCTCTCCTCCACCACCCGGTGCGCCGCCGCCGCGTCGCTCATCGGGATCTCGCGGTCCACCACGGGCCGGACATGACCCCCGTCCAGCAACGGCCAGACGTGTTCCCGTACCGCCGCCACGATCGCCGTCTTCTCGGCCGGCGGACGGGCGCGCAGCGACGTCGCGCTGATGGCGGCGCGCTTGCTCAGGAGCGCCGCGATGTTCAGTTCGCCCTTGATGCCGCCCTGCATGCCGATGATCGCGAGGCGCCCGTTGACAGCGAGGGTCTGGACGTTGCGGTCGAGGTACTTCGCGCCCATGTTGTCGAGGATCACGTCGGCCCCCGCACCGCCCGTGGCCTGCCTCACCTCGGCCACGAAGTCCTGCTCCCGGTAGTTGACCAGGATGTCCGCGCCGAGCTCGGCGCACTGGTCCAGCTTCTCCTTCGTACCCGCCGTGACCGCGACCTTCGCTCCGACGGCCTTCGCCAGCTGGATCGCCATCGTGCCGATACCGCTGGAGCCGCCGTGCACGAGCAGCGTCTCACCGGGACGGAGGTGGGAGATCATGAAGACGTTCGACCAGACCGTGCAGGTCACCTCGGGCAGCGCGGCGGCCTGACGGAGATCGACGCCCTGGGGCACGGGCAGCAGCTGACCGGCCGGCACGACGACCTTCTCGGCATACCCGCCGCCCGACAGCAGCGCGCACACCTCGTCGCCGACCGCCCAGCCGGAGACGCCGGGGCCGGTCTCGACGACCCGGCCCGAGCACTCCAGGCCGGGGTGGGGGGAGGCGCCGGGCGGCGGGTCGTAGAAGCCCTGGCGTTGCAGGATGTCGGCCCGGTTGACGGCACTGGCCACCACCTCGACCAGCACCTCGCCGTCACCGGGCACCGGATCGGGGGCCTCGTCCCACACCAGCGCCTCGGGCCCACCAGGTTCGGGAATCGTGATCGCACGCATGAGGGCGACGCTACTCCTCCGTCCCGGGACGGAGGACCCTCCGTCCCCGGTCGCAGCCTTCCAGGTCGTCAGGCGGAGGCGGCCCCGGCAATTGGGCGGAGCCACTCGAAATTCCCTGTGCGCGACCGATGAGTTTGCGCGACCGTAAAGGTCTCCCCATGCGTAGCCCAAGCACGCGCTAGCCACAGCACGCGGAAGGACAACCCACCATGAGCCAGCACACCTCCGGCCTGGCCATCGAGACCGCGGGACTGGTGAAGACGTTCGGTGAGACCCGGGCCGTCGACGGAGTCGACCTCGCCGTCCCGGCCGGCACGGTCTACGGCGTCCTCGGCCCGAACGGCGCCGGCAAGACGACCACCGTGAAGATGCTCGCCACCCTCCTGCGCCCCGACGGCGGCCAGGCCCACGTCTTCGGCCACGACGTCGTCCGCGAGGCCGACGAGGTGCGCGGCCGGGTGAGCCTCACCGGTCAGTACGCCTCGGTCGACGAGGACCTCACCGGCGCCGAGAACCTGATCCTGCTCGCCCGTCTCCTCGGCCACCACAAGAAGGCCGCGCGGGTGCGTGCCGCGCAGCTCCTGGAGGCCTTCGGACTGACGGAGGCAGCCGCAAAGCAGGTCAAGCACTACTCGGGCGGCATGCGGCGCCGCATCGACATCGCCGCGTCCATCCTCAACACCCCCGACCTGCTGTTCCTCGACGAGCCGACGACCGGCCTCGACCCGCGCAGCCGCAACCAGGTGTGGGACATCGTGCGCGCGGTCGTCGCCCAGGGCACCACCGTGCTGCTGACCACGCAGTACCTGGACGAGGCCGACCAGCTGGCGTCCCGGATCGCCGTCATCGACCGCGGCAAGGTGATCGCCGAGGGCACGAAGGGCGAGCTGAAGGCGTCCGTGGGCGCCGGGTCCGTCCATCTGCGGCTGCGTGATCCGGCTCAGCGGCCGGAGGCGGAACAGGTGCTGCGGCTGGCGCTGGACACGGACGTACAGCTGGAGCCCGACCCCGTGGCGCTGACCGCCCGGCTGGGCGGCACGACCAGCGACAGCGCGGCCGAGCAGGCCTCCCGGGCCCTCGCCGAACTGGCCCGCACCGGCATCACCGTCGACAACTTCTCACTCGGCCAGCCCAGCCTGGACGAGGTGTTCCTCGCCCTCACCGGACACGACACCCACGACACGAAGGACGAGGTGGCGGCATGAGCACCGTGACGCAGACCGAGGCCCAGGATCTCGCCCCCGTCAGCGCCGACTCCCTCGCCGCGCTGCTCGTCTCGGGGGAACGGCCACCGCGACCCAGCGCCCTGTCCGCCTCGCTGACCTTCGGCTGGCGGGCGATCCTCAAGATCAAGCACGTCCCCGAGCAGCTCTTCGACGTCACCGCGTTCCCGATCATGATGGTGCTGATGTACACGTACCTGTTCGGGGGCGCCCTGGCCGGCTCCCCGAAGGAGTACATCCAGTTCCTGCTGCCCGGCATCATGGTGATGTCGGTCGTGATGATCACCATGTACACGGGCATCTCGGTGAACATCGACATCGAGAAGGGCGTCTTCGACCGCTTCCGGACGCTGCCCATCTGGCGGCCGTCGACGATGGTCGGCTATCTGCTCGGGGACGCCCTGCGCTACACGATCGCGTCCGTGGTGATGCTCACCGTCGGCCTGCTCCTCGGCTACCGCCCGGACGGCGGGGTCGGCGGCGTGCTCGCCGGGATCGCGCTCCTGGTCGTCTTCTCGTTCGCGTTCTCGTGGATCTGGACGATGTTCGGGCTGCTGCTGCGCACCGAGAAGTCCGTCATGGGCGTCAGCATGATGGTGATGTTCCCGCTGACCTTCCTGTCGAACATCTTCGTCGACCCGAAGACCATGCCGGGCTGGCTCCAGGCCTTCGTCAACAACAGCCCCATCACCCATCTGTCCTCGGCCGTCCGCGAACTGATGGCGGGCGACTGGCCCGCCGACGAGATCGCCTGGTCACTGGGGTGGGCGGGACTGTTCGTGGCGGTCTTCGGACCGATCACGATGCGGCTGTACAACAGCAAATAGGCGTCAGTCCTGGGGGATCGGGCGGACGTCGGGCGCGATCTGCGAGCCCGGCGTCGCCCGCACGATGGTGATCAGCCGGTCCGTCAGCTCCAGCGTCCCGACGGCCGCGTCGTCGTATCCGAGCACCCGATGCCCGCGTACGACGCTCACCACCAGGTCCTCCGTCTCCCGCGGCTTCTTGCCCACCTCGGCCTTTATGACCGGCCGTTCGACGATGTCGAGCCCCGTGCCCTGCTGGATGAGGTCCTCCATCACCATGCCGGCGGCGGGGCTCAGCACGGAGAGTCCGAGCAGGCGGCCGGCGGCACTGGCGCTGGTGATGACCGCGTCGGCACCGGACTGCTTCAGCAGCGGAGCGTTCTCCTCCTCGCGCACCGCGGCCACGATCTTGGCGCCCTTGTTGAGCTGCCGGGCCGTCAGTGTCACCAGCACCGCGGTGTCGTCACGCTGGGTGGCGATGATGATCTTCCGGGCCTTGTGCACCTCGGCCTGCTTCAGCACCTCGCTGCGCGTCGCGTCGCCGACGATCCCCGCATAGCCCTCGGCGGTCGCCGCCTCGATCACCTTGGAGCTGGGGTCGACCACGATGACCTGCTCCTTCTTCAGGCCCGTCGCACAGACGGTCTGAATCGCCGAGCGCCCCTTCGTACCGAAGCCGACGACGACGGTGTGGTCACGCAAGGTGGACCTCCAGCGGTTCAGGCGCCATTCCTCCCGGGTGCGTTCGGTGAGGACCTCGAGCGTGGTTCCGACCAGGATGATCAGGAACAGCACACGCATGGGAGTGACGACGAAGATATTGGTGAGCCGGGCGCCGTCGCTGACCGGTGTGATGTCGCCGTACCCGGTGGTGGAGAGCGTGACGGTCGCGTAGTACGCGGCGTCGAGCAGGTCGACGGAGCCGTCGGAGTTGTCGTTGTAGCCGCCGTGGTCGGCGTAGACGATCAGAGCCGTGCCCGCCAGGAGCAGCAGCGCCATGGTGACCCGCTTGGCGACCTGCCGGAACGGGTGCTCCACCACCTTCCTCGGGAGTCTCACCCGATAGGTCACGAGATGCTCGTCCGCCTGGCGGGCGATCGCGTCATGGCCCGGAAGTTTCACGTGAAACACACCTCGATTCCGGCGGACGCCCAGGGCAGGTCGAGCAGTTCCAGTTCCTGACCGGGGCGGGCTCCGCCGGGCGGTACGACGGCCAGCGCGTCCGCCGCCGCGATACCCCGCAGCATGGCCGGCCCGTTGTAGTGCAGCGGGACGGCGCTGTCCCCGCGCAGGGCGACGGGGATGAGCCGGGTGTCGTACGGGTGCCCGTGCGCCTCGTCCCGTACGGGCAGGGTGTACGGCTCGGGGGCGGGACGGGCGGCGAGCGTCCGCAGCAGCGGCTCGGCGAGCGTGAGCAGACCGGAGACGGCGGCGAGCGGGTTGCCGGGCAGACCGACGAGGTGCTGGTTCTCCTTGGTGCGGGCCAGCAGCATGGGGTGGCCGGGACGCACCTTGACGCCGTTCACGAGGAGTTCGGCGCCGATCCGCTCAAGGGTGGGATGGACGTGGTCCACGGGGCCGGAGGCGGTGCCGCCGGTGGTGACGATCAGGTCGGCGTCGGAGGTGGTGATCGCCTTGTGCAGGGCCTGGGCATCGTCCCCGAGCCGTCGTACGGCGATCACTTCGGCGCCGAGTCCGCGCAACCACGGCGGCAGCATCGGGCCGAGCGCGTCCCGGATGAGGCCGTCGCGCGGAGGCCCCTCGGTGAGCAACTCGTCGCCGAGGACGAGGACTTCGACGCGGGGGCGGGGGATCACGGTGAGGGTGTCGTATCCGGCGGCCGCGGCGAGCCCGAGGACGGCCGGGGTCACGAGGGCGCCGACGGGAAGGAGTTGGTCGCCGCTACGGCATTCCTGGCCCCGCGGACGGATGTCCTGACCGTGTCGGGTGTCACGGGTGGCGTGCAGCCGGCCCTGGGTGTCGGTACGGCCGTGCTCGCTGCGGAGAACCGCGCTGGTGTCCAGGGGGATACGGGCCCCGGTGGCGATCCGGACGGCCTCCCCGTCGGTGAGCGGCTGCGGCTCCGCGTGCCCGGCCAGGACACCCTCGTCCCGTACGTCCCAGGGGCCCGGCCCGGCGACCGCCCAGCCGTCCATCGCGGAGGTGTCGAAGGAGGGCAGGTCGGTGAGGGCGGTGAGAGGGGCGGCCAGGGTGAGGCCGAGGGCGGTGTCGAGGGGCACGGAGACGGGGGCGCGGCGGGCGGCTCGGGTTCCGGTCCGGGCGGCGCGTCCGGCGATGGCGCGGGCCTCGGGCCAGGAGGTGGCGCGGTGGTGGGTGTCGGACTTGTGGCCGCCGGTGGGCGACGAGGGCTGCGCCGAGGACTGCGACGGAGGCGTTCGGTCCGCGGGGGTGCGGCCGTTGTCGCCGTTCACGAGGGCGAGCACCTCCTCCACGTCCAGATCCTCGGCGTCCTCGGCGTCCGCGCCGGTGCGGGCGGTCATCCGGCGTCCGTGCCGGGCTTGGGCGTGGCGTCCGGGGCGCTCTCCTCGGACCAGCCGAGTGCGAGGTCGGCGGCCTTGCGGGCGAGTTCGGCCACCTTCTCCGGGCCTCCCCCGGCCTGTGCGGCCGCGTAGCCGACGAGGAAGGTCGTCAGCGGCGCCGCGGGCCTGGCCACGTTGTGGGCGGCGTCGCGGGCGAGGTCGAGCAGGACGCCGGTGTCGACGTCGAGATCGATGCCCAGCTCGTCCTTGACTGCGGAAATCCATTCATCCAACACGTGCCCATGCTCCCTGATACGTGCCCTGGCGGCGGCGATGTCGTCCCAGGTGTCGCAGTCGAACGACGCGACGGGGTCCGGGACACGGGTGAGGTGGAGGCCTGCGGTGAGGCGGCGGAGGGGGAGACCGGTGAGTCCTGTGGGGCCGGTGGATCCGGTGGGACCTGTAGGGCCGGTGCCTGCGGGGGGAACGGGACCGCCGTCTGACGCGTCGGCGAGCGCGGTCAGTTCACGGCGGAGCGCGGAGGCGCGGTACGCGGCCACCAGCGGCTGGTCGCGGCCCTCGGCGTCGGTGAGCAGCGCTCCGTCGGAGTCACTCGTCCGCAAGGCGTTCAGCAGCTGCTGGACGGTGTCGGCGGCGAGGAACGGCAGGTCGGCGGAGAGGACGACGACGTCCGGTGCCGTGGTGTGGTGGAGCCCTGCGCCGAGCGCGGCGAGCGGGCCCCCGCCGGGCGGGTCCTCGCGGGCCCAGGTCACGGGCCGTGCGGTGGGCCGGGGAGTGGCGACGACGACGGTCGTGCGGGCGTCGGCGCAGGCCGCCAGGACCCGGTCGAGCAGCGCCCGGCCGCCCACCCGCACCCCGGGTTTGTCGGCACCGCCGAGCCGCCGGGCGGCACCTCCGGCGAGCACGACGACGTCGTAAGCGGTCACCCCCCGAGTATGCGTGCCGTGGCGATCACAGGGAACGCAGGGGAGGCGGTGCAATCAGTGCGGTTGCGGTGCGTGGGATCAGTGCATGTGCGGTCCGCGGGATCAGAGGGTGCGCAGCAGCACCGCCGGCTGTTCCACGCAGTCCGCCACGTACCGCAGGAAGCCGCCGGCCGTGCCGCCGTCGCAGACGCGGTGGTCGAAGGTGAGCGACAGCTGGACGACCTGCCGCACCGCCAGTTCGCCCTCGTGCACCCACGGCTTGGGGATGATCCGGCCGACGCCGAGCATGGCGGCCTCGGGGTGGTTGATGATCGGCGTGGAGCCGTCGACGCCGAAGACCCCGTAGTTGTTCAACGTGAAGGTCCCACCGGTGAGTTCCCCGGGTGTGAGGCCTCCGGTGCGCGCCGCCTCGGTCAGCCGCGCGAACTCCGCGGTCAGCGACTCGGCGTCCCGCGCGTGCGCGTCCCGGACGACGGGCACGACGAGGCCCCGCGCGGTCTGCGCGGCGAACCCGATGTGCACGTGGTCGAAGCGGACGACCTCCCTGGCCGCCATGTCGACGGTGGAGTTGAGTTCGGGGAACCGGGCGAGGGCGGCGGTGCAGATCCGGGCGAGGAGCGCGAGCAGGGAGATCTTCGCTCCGCCGGCCGCGTTCATGGCCGTACGCGCACGCATCAGCTCCGTCGCGTCGGCGTCCACCCAGCAGGTGGCGTCGGGGATCTCGCGCCGGCTGCGGGAGAGCTTGTCGGCCACGGCGCCGCGGATGCCCTTGAGAGGGGTGCGGATGCCTCCGGCGACGGGGACGGGGGCCGAGGTCCGGGGCAGCTCCGTCACCGTCAGCTCCGCGGCCTTGTCCTGCGCGGCGGCGGACCGCAGCGCGTACTCGACGTCCGCCCGCAGGATGAGCCCGTCGGGTCCGGAACCGGTCAGCTCCCGCAGATCCAGTCCGTTCTCACGGGCGAGCCTGCGCACCAACGGCGAGATCACCGGAATCGGCCCCTCCGTCACCGCACCCACCGCGCGCGCCGCGGCCTGCCCGTTCGCCGCCGGGGCCGCCACGGGCACCCCTTGTCCCGGCCGCACCCTGCGCCGCCGCGCGGGCGCCTCGGACGTGCCGTACCCCACCAGCACGTTCCCGGAGCCCTCGCTCTTCCCGGTGGAGCCGTCGGCCACGGGTGCGCCGACCGCGACCGTGATGAGCGGCGACCCCACGGGCAGCTCCGTGCCCTCTTCACCGAACCGGGCCGTGACCACGCCGCCGTAGGGACAGGGCACCTCGACCATCGCCTTGGCCGTCTCGACCTCGACGACCGGCTGGTCGACGGCGACCACGTCGCCGACCTCCACCAGCCAGCGCACGATCTCCGCCTCGGTGAGCCCCTCCCCGAGGTCGGGCAGCTTGAACTCCAGGACCTGTGCCATCAGCCCTCGGCCTCCCATTGCAACCGCCCCACGGCGTCCAGGATCCGGTCCACACCGGGCAGATGGTGGCGCTCCAGCATCGGCGGCGGGTACGGGATGTCGAACCCGGCCACACGCAGCACGGGCGCCTCCAGATGGTGGAAGCAGCGTTCCGTGACCCGGGCCGCGATCTCCCCGCCCGGACCGCCGTACCCGCCCGACTCGTGCACGACGACCGCGCGCCCGGTCCGCCGGACCGACGCGCAGACCGTCTCGTCGTCGAACGGCACCAGGGAACGCAGATCGACGACTTCGAGGTCCCAGCCCTCGGCCTGTGCCGCTTCGGCGGCTTCGAGGCAGACGGGTACGGACGGCCCGTAGGTGATGAGGGTGGCGCTGCGCCCCGGGCGCCGCACGACCGCCCGGCCTATCGGCTCGACGTCCGTCGGGTGGTCGGGGTTCCAGGAGTCCTTCGACCAGTACAGGCGCTTGGGTTCGAGGAAGACGACCGGGTCGTCGGAGGCGATGGCGGCGCGCAGCAGCCCGTACGCGTCGGCGACGGTGGCGGGCGTGACGACGTGGAGCCCCGGGGTCGCCATGTAGTACGCCTCGGAGGAGTCGCTGTGGTGTTCGACGCCGCCGATGCCGCCGCCGTAGGGCACGCGGACGGTGATGGGCAGCGGCATCGCGCCGCGGGTGCGGTTGCGCATGCGGGCGACGTGCGAGATCAGCTGCTCGAACGCGGGATAGGCGAACGCGTCGAACTGCATCTCCACGACCGGCCGCAGCCCGTACATGGCCATGCCGACGGCGGTGCCGAGGATTCCGGCCTCGGCGAGGGGGGTGTCCGTGACCCGGTCCTCGCCGAACTCCTTGGCGAGGCCGTCGGTGACCCGGAAGACGCCGCCGAGGGTGCCGACGTCCTCGCCCATGACGTGGACGGTGGGGTCGGCGGCCATCGCGTCGCGCATCGCGCGCGTGAGGGCCTGCGCCATCGTGGCGGGCTTCACCGCGACGGTGGTCATGGGGTCTCCCCCTCTGCCTCCAGCTCGGCGCGCAACTGGGCCTGCTGCTCGCGCAGTTGCGGGGTGGGTTCGGCGTAGACGTGGGCGAACAGGTCCATCGGGTCGAGCGCCGGGTCCTGGTTCATGCGTTCGCGCAGGTCGGCGGCCATCGTCTCGGCGGCGTCCCGCGCGGCCTGGATGCCGTCGTCGTCGAGGAGCCCGCGCGTGGTCAGCTCGTGCTCCAGGAGCGTGATCGGGTCGTGCCGCCGCCAGGTCTCGACCTCGGCGTCGCCGCGGTAGCGGGTCGCGTCGTCGGCGTTGGTGTGGGCCTCGACGCGGTAGGTGATCGCCTCGACGAGGGTGGGTCCGCCGCCCTCGCGCGCGTGCCGTACGGCGGCGGCGAGGACCTCGTGCACGGCGGCCGCGTCGTTGCCGTCGACCAGTCGGCCGGGCATGCCGTAGCCGACGGCCTTGTGGGCCAGCGACGGGGCCGCGGTCTGCTTGGCGAGCGGGACGGAGATCGCGAAGCCGTTGTTCTGGACCAGGAAGACGACCGGCGCCTGCCAGACGGCGGCGAAGTTCAGTGCCTCGTGGAAGTCGCCCTCGCTGGAGCCGCCGTCGCCGACCATGGCGAGCGCGACCACGTCGTCGCCCTTGAGGCGGGCCGCGTGGGCGAGGCCGACGGCGTGCGGGAGCTGGGTGGCGAGGGGGGTGCACAGAGGGGCGACCCGGTGTTCGCGCGGGTCGTAGCCGGTGTGCCAGTCGCCGCGCAGCAGGGTCAGCGCCTGGACGGGGTCCAGGCCGCGGGCGACGGCGGCGAGGGTGTCGCGGTAGCTGGGAAAGAGCCAGTCACGGTCCTGGAGGACCAGCGCGGCGGCGACCTCGCAGGCCTCCTGGCCGGTGCTGGAGGGGTAGACGGCGAGGCGGCCCTGCTTGGTGAGGGCGGTGGCCTGCGCGTTGTACCGACGGCCGCGCACCAGTTCGGCGTAGAGGCGGCGCAGCAGGCCGGGGTCGGCCTCGCCCGCCGCCTCCGTGCCGAGCACACGGTACGGCTCCGCGTCCGGCAGCAGCGGCGCGGGGTCGGTACGGGGCTGCCAGGCGGGCGGCGGCGATGGCCGGTACGCGCCCCGCTGCTCCATGACCGTCATGACGGCACCTCCTCGTGGGAGCGGCTTCAGACGCGTCACGGGTTGTGATGCGCCTCACCTACCGATTGTTCGGTCGTCGGCACATTTTGGCTACAGGCACCCTCAGGCTGTGGACAAACGGTTCTCCACAGCCTGCAATGAACGCAGTACGTCCATGGTAGGGAGGCGGGGGGACATGGCACCTGAACAAATGGCCGAAAGCCCGGACGGCGGTCGCCCGCTGCCGCCCGCCCGTCCCCTCGATTCGATCGACGAGGACATCCTGAAGATGCTCCAGGCGGACGGCCGCGCGTCGATAAGGTCGGTCGCCGAACGCGTCCACGTCTCGCGCGCGAACGCCTACGCGCGTATCAACCGTCTCGTCGAGGACGGCGTGATCCGCGGTTTCGGCGCCCGTGTCGACCACGAACGCGCCGGTCAGGGCACATCGGCGTACATCACCCTGAAGATCGTCCAGAACTCCTGGCGCACGGTCCGCGAACAGCTCATCCAGCTCCCCGGCGCCTCCCACATCGCCCTGGTCGGCGGCGACTTCGACGTCCTGCTCCTCGTCCACACCCCCGACAACAGAGCCCTGCGCGAACTGGTCCTCACCCGCCTCCAGGCCATCCCGGAGGTCCTCAGCACCCGCACCCTGCTGGTCTTCGAGGAGGAGGACCTGGAACCGCAGGGCTGAGACTCAGCCGTCGAAGTTCCAGCCGGTCTCGGGGAACTGTTCGAGCAGAGCGGACAGCGAGCCCGCCTGATGGATGGCCGAGGACCAGTCGAGAGCCGAGATGTCGAGCAGGACGAGGGACGGCGGGTCCTGCCGGAAGTCGTAGGTGAGGAACTCCCGGCTGCCGTCGCCGCCGATGGCGACACCGCCGGGGAAACGCGCCTGGAACTCACCGGCCTCGTTGACGGGGATCAGCTCCTCGACCGGGTTGATCACGAGGAAATCGTCCGCCGGGGGAACGAAGCGGCTCATGCTGCCTTCCGAGGCCAGGAAGTCCCGGTAGTCCTGCGGAAAGCCGACGCCAAAGTGCCCCTCCGCCCGCGCGAGCATGTCGTCGGGGCTCATTCAGCCGGCCTTCCTCAACCCCCCGAACACCAGCTGCACCACCGCGTCCGCCGCTTCGCGCTCGCTCACGCCCCGTCCGTCCGGCCGGTACCACTCCACGATCGAGTTGATCATTCCGAAGACCAGCCGGGTCGCGAGCCGCACCTCCACGTCGCCGCGCACATCGCCCTCGGCGGCCGCGGCCTTGAGGAGCTCGGCGACCCGGTGGTCGAAGTCGCGGCGCCGCTCCAGGGCCCAGCGCTCGGTGTCGGTGTTGCCGCGCACGCGCAGCAGCAGCGTCACGTAGGGCAGCTCGGTGATCAGCACCTCGACCATGCGCCGTACGACGTACTCCAGCCGCTCGACGGCCTGCCCCCCGCGCGCGTGCTCCTCGTCGAGGATCGCGAAGAGCCCGTCGAGGGCCCGGCTCACGGCGCGGCGCAGCAGTTCCTCCTTGCCCGCGACGTGGTGGTAGATCGAGGACTTGGAGATGCCGGCCGCCTTGGAGAGATGCTCCATGGACGTGCCGTCGTAGCCGCGCTCGTTGAAGACCTGGACGGCGACGGACAGCAGCGTCTCGGGGGTGTACGTGTCGCGCTTGGCGGTGGTCATGAGGTGCTGCCCTCCCTCTTGTCGGTGGCGTACGCGTGGCGGTACAGCGCGAGGGACGGCGCGTAGCGGCCGCTGGGATCGCGCAGGTGGAGGTCGTCGAGGAGGGCGTAGGCCCAGTTGCGGCCGAGCCTGCGGCTCCATTCGAAGGGGCCCAGCGGGTAGTTGACGCCCAGGCGCATCGCGGTGTCGATGTCCTCCTCGGTCGCCACGCCCTTGGCGACGGCGTCGTGCGCCAGGTCGACGATCCGGGCGACCGTGCGGGCGACGATCATGCCGGGGACGTCACCGATGACGCTGACGTCCTTGCCGAGCGCCTGGAAGAGGCCGATCGCCTCGGCGAGGGTCTGCTGGGCGGTGTCCTGGGAGGCGGACAGGGCGATACGGGTGGCCCGGCGGTAGTCGAGCGCGAGGTCGAAGTAGACGACGTCCCGGAACTCCACCGAGGTCTGCCCGTCGGCGAGCGCCAGCTGGCCGCCGCTCGGCAGCACCAGCCGGGTGCCGTGGTCCTCGTCGTCCTCGCGGACCGGGATGCCCGCCTCGCGGATCAGCGCGAGCAGCTCGGACGCGGGACCCAGGTCGCCCTCGACGACGACGTACGCGGGCGCCTGCGCCGGTTCCGCGGTGTGCGGCTCGGCGGGCTCCGCGTCGGGGCCGTGCTCGTACCAGCCGTGGCCGCTCTTTCGGCCGAGCCGACCCGACTCCACCAGCCGCCGCTGGGCGAGCGAGGGAGTGAAGCGGACGTCCTGGAAGAAGGACTTCCAGACCGAGTGCGTGACGGCCTCGTTGACGTCCTGCCCGATCAGGTCGGTCAGCTCGAACGCGCCCATCCTGAAGCCGCCCGACTCACGCAGCACCGCGTCGATGGTGGCGGGGTCGGCGCCCTGGGCCTCGTACACCGCGAACGCCTCGCCGTAGTAGGGCCGGGCGATGCGGTTGACGATGAATCCGGGGGTGTCGGCACAGGCGACCGGCGTCTTGCCCCAGACCCGTGCGGTCTCGTACGCGCGCGTGGCCGAGGTGACGTCGGTGGCGAACCCGGAGACGACCTCGACGAGCGGCAGCAGCGGCGCGGGGTTGAAGAAGTGCAGGCCCACGAAACGGCCCGGGTTGCGCAGGGCGCCGCCGATGGCCGTCACCGACAGGGACGAGGTGTTGGTGGCGAGCAGACAGTCCTCACCGACGACGTCCTCCAGCTCCCGGAAGAGCTCCTGCTTGACGTCCAGCCGCTCCAGGGCCGCCTCGACGACCAGGGCGCAGTCCGCGAGGTCGGCGAGGCTGTCGGCGGCCGTCAGACGCGCGCGTGCCGCGTCCCGGTCGGCGCCGGTCAGCCGCTGCTTCTCGACGAGCCGGTCGAGCCGGGCGCCGATCGCGTCGGCCGCTTCCCGGGCGCGCCCGGGGGCGGCGTCGTACAGCCGTACGGGATGGCCGGCGACCAGAGCGACCTGGGCGATGCCCTGGCCCATGGTGCCGGTGCCGACGACGGCCACGGGGCTGCTGAGGTCGAGTGCTGTCATGTGCGCGATCCTCCCGCACGGGGTTTTCCACAGATGCGGCGGACCCCCTTGTCCCGACCGATCGTTCGGTTACTCTAACTCTGTCCGGCTGTATCTGCCCAGGTTCTGCCCAGGTCATGAGCTCGACGAAGAGTTCACAAGACGAGGAGTTGGTCCCGCATGGCCGCCGAACTGACCGCCCACGAGCTGATCGCCAAGCACCGGCCCACCCTCGACCAGGCGCTCGAAGCGATCCGCACGCGCGCGTACTGGTCGCCGCATCCCGAACATCCCAAGGCCTACGGGGAGAACGGCAGCCTGGACGCGGCCGCGGGCAAGGCCGCCTTCGACGCCCTGCTGGGCACCCGCGTCGACCTCGGCCAGCCGGGCACGGACGACTGGGTGGGCGGCGAGACGTCTCCGTACGGCATCGAGTTGGGGGTGACCTACCCCCACGCGGACATCGACACCCTGCTGCCCGCCATGCGCGAAGGGCAGCGCGCGTGGCGCGAGGCGGGTGCGGAGATCCGCGCGGTGGTCTGTGTGGAGATCCTGAAGCGGATCAGCGACCGGACGCACGAGTTCGCGCACGCGGTCATGCACACCTCCGGCCAGGCCTTCATGATGGCGTTCCAGGCGGGCGGCCCGCACGCGCAGGACCGCGGTCTGGAGGCGGTGGCGTACGCGTACGTGGAGCAGGTGCGCACGCCCGACACCGCGGAGTGGAGCAAGCCGCAGGGCAAGCGCGACCCACTCGCGCTCACCAAGCAGTTCACGCCGGTCCCGCGCGGGATCGGCCTGGTCATCGGCTGCAACACCTTCCCGACGTGGAACGGCTATCCGGGCCTGTTCGCCTCCCTGGCCACCGGTAACGCGGTCCTGGTGAAGCCCCACCCGCGCGCGGTGCTGCCGCTCGCGCTCACGGTCCAGGTGGCGCGCGAGGTCCTGGGCCAGGCCGGCTTCGACCCGAACCTGGTCGCGCTGGCCGCCGAGCGTCCGGGCGAGGGCATCGCCAAGATGCTGGCCACCCGCCCGGAGATCCGGATCGTCGACTACACCGGCTCGACGGAGTTCGGCGACTGGCTGGAGGCCAACGCCCGTCAGGCGCAGGTCTACACGGAGAAGGCCGGCGTCAACACCGTGCTGGTCGACTCGACGAGCGACTACAAGGGCATGCTCGCCAACCTGGCGTTCTCGCTGTCGCTCTACAGCGGCCAGATGTGCACGACCCCGCAGAACTTCCTGATCCCCCGCGACGGCATCCGCACCGACGAGGGTCCTCGCACCTTCGACGAGGTCGTCGCCGACCTCGCCCGCGCGGTGGACGGCCTGCTCGGCGACGACGCGCGCGCGAACGCGCTGCTCGGCGCGATCGTCAACCCGGACGTCAAGGCCCGCCTGGAGGCCGCGACCGGGCTCGGCGAAGTCGCCCTCGCCTCCCGTGAGATCGCCAACCCGGAGTTCCCGCACGCGGTCGTGCGCACGCCGGTCATGGTCAAGCTGGACGGCGCGCGGAAGTACTGGGAGGGGGCGGACGACGAGGCCGCCTTCATGGGCGAGTGCTTCGGCCCCGTCTCCTTCGCCGTCGCGGTCGACTCCTCGGCAGACGCCGTGGACCTGCTGCGGCGCACGATCCGCGAGAAGGGCGCCATGACGGTCGGCGCGTACACCACCGACGACGACGTCGAGCGGTCCGTGCAGGAGGTCTGCCTGGAGGAGGCGGCCCAGCTGTCGCTGAACCTCACGGGCGGGGTGTACGTCAACCAGACGGCCGCGTTCTCCGACTTCCACGGCTCCGGGGGCAATCCGGCGGCGAACGCCGCGCTGACGGACGGGGCGTTCGTCAGCAACCGCTTCCGGGTGGTCGAGGTACGCCGGGAGGCCTAGAAGCCGGCCGCGCTCCAGTGGTACAGCGTCATGCCCACACTGGTCGCCAGGTTGTAGCTGGAGACCTGGGGACGCATCGGCAGCGCCAGCAGATGATCGGCACGCGCGCGTAGTTCGGCCGTCAGTCCGCTGCGCTCCGAGCCGAACGCGAGGACGGCGTCGTCCGGGAGCTTCGTGCCCCGGATGTCGTCGCCCTCCGGGTCCAGGGCGAACAGCGGGCCCGGAGGCAGTTCCTCGGCCGTGACCCGTTCCACCGCCGTCGCGAAGTGCAGCCCGGCGCCTCCGCGCACCACCGTCGGATGCCAGGGGTCGAGGGTGCCGGTGGTGACCACGCCCGTCGCACCGAAGCCCGCCGCCAGCCGGATCACGGCCCCCGCGTTGCCGAGGTTGCGCGGCTGGTCGAGGACCACCACCGGGGCGGTGCGCCCCATCCGGGCCAGCCGCTCCAGGTTGGCCGCGCGGGACGGTCGTACCGCCAGGGCGGCGACCGCGGTCGGATGCGGGCGCGGCACCAGCGAGGCGTACACCTTCTCCGGGACCTCGGTCAGCAGCGCGTCCAGCGTCCGGCGTACGTCGGGGGCGAGTTCGTCCGCGAGCGCGAGGGTGGCCTCCCGGTCGGTGGTGAGCGCGACCGGGACCGCGGCGCCGAAGCGCACCGCGTGCTTGAGGGCGTGGAAGCCGTCGAGCAGGACGGAGGAGTCGGCGAGGCGGTGCCAGCGGCCGGCGGGGTCGGTCATGCCGTGAAGCCTACGTGCGTCTCCTCGGCGCTCTCGGGCGCGCGCGGCTCCGGCAGCGGCGTACGGCCGCCCCGCCGCGCCGTCACCCGTGCACGCACGCGTGCCGCCAGTCCACCCGCCCGGCCACCCATCCGGCGCAGGAACGGCGTCGGCAGGAACACCGCGTCGGCGGCGATCATCGCCAGCGAGAAGAACGGCAGCCCGAGGACGACCGCGATCACCGCGTGCTCGGTCATCATGGCCGCCAGCAGGACGTTCTTGACGCGCCGGTTGAACAGGGTGAACGGGAAGGCCACCTGGACCAGGACGGTCCCGTACGTCACGAGCAGCACCATCGTGGCGCTGGACGACAGCGCGTCGGCGAGGGCGGGCCAGGGCGAGAAGTAGTCCAGGTGCAGCGG
The DNA here is from genome assembly GCF_013044505.1 of Streptomyces sp. S3(2020). Taxonomy (GTDB): domain Bacteria; phylum Actinomycetota; class Actinomycetes; order Streptomycetales; family Streptomycetaceae; genus Streptomyces. The sequence goes on from NZ_JABERD010000105.1 coordinate 24,412, forward strand.
GTAGTACACCGCGGTGCCGTCCTGCCAGCGCGTGCCCTGGATCTTGTACCAGCCGGCCGTGGCGTAGATCAGACAGGCCTCGGCCATGATCACGAGCAGGGCGCCGTTGTGCACGATGTTCGCGATGACGTCGAGCAGGATCCGCGGCTGGTCCGTCGGCGCCAGCCGACCGATCGTCCACCACACACCGAGCCCCAGCCACACCGCCCACAGCAGCGCGGGGACGAACAGGTCGCCCTCCAGCAGCCGCCCCGCCCCGGTCGCCGCGATCAGTGCGAGCCCGAGCACGATCCACAGCACCGGCCCGACCCGGTCCACGACCCGCTCGCCACGCGCGCGTGCCGCGTTCTCGCGCCGCGCCCTGCGCGCGTCCAGCGACCAGACCTGGCCGCAGCGGGTGAAGACGAGGTAGACGCACATCAGGTGCAGGACGTTGTCGCCGCCGTCGCCCATGAAGATGGAGCGGTTCTGGAGCGAGAGCACGCCGACCATGAAGAGCACGGACATGGTGCGGGTGCGCCAGCCGAGCAGCAGCAGGACGCTCGACAGCACGGCGAGGCCGTAGACGCTCTCGAACCAGATCCGGCCGTCCGACCAGATCAGCGCCGTGAAGGCGCCGTTGCCGGCGATCAGCTGCTCGGCGAGGTCCCAGCTCCACGGGCCGTCGGGGCCGTACAGCTCCTGGCGGTGGGGCAGCTCGCGCAGCAGGAAGAGCAGCCAGGTCGCGCTGAAGCCGATACGGACCACGGCGCTCTGGTACGGGCCGAGCGCCGACTCGGTGACACGGGCGATGGCGGTGGAGAGCGACAGGGCGAAGCGGTTCACCGGTCACCTCCGGGCAGGTCGGCCGGCGTGACCGACCACCAGGGCAGTTCTCGGTACAGGGGCTTGTCGGAGACCTGCTCCTGGCTCCACTTCGGCGGTCGCACACTGGTGGTACGGGAGCGGACCTGTACGCGTTCGACACTGCCGTCGGACCCGGCCGCGTCGTCCCGGTCCAGGCGCATCACCACGATGCGGCGCAGATACGTCTCGGACAGGGCGCCGCGCAGACCGACGGGCCGGTTGTCGGTGCCGTGTGTGGCGACGAAGAAGTCCCACGCGCGGCGCAGCTCGTTCTGCTGGGTGTGGCTGGGCAGCAGATTGCCGTCGATGGCGCGGCCGTCCTCGGCGGACAGGTCGTACCAGCCGGTGGTCCGTACGGTGCCGTCCGCGGTGAGGACCTGGGCCCGCACCTGGACCGCGATGTTCTGTTGCAGCGGGTTCGGCGCGAAGAGCTTCCAGTTCTGCTCGAACTCCGGGTATATCCAGTCGTCGATCGCCTTGCCGTGCTGCTTGGTGACCGCGTTCGCCGGCGCGACGTGCAGGAACGTCATCCCCAGGTGGACGCAGACGGTGACCGCCACGATCGCGAGCGCCAGCGCGGCACCGATCTGGTAGCCGAGCGAGAGGGCGGCCACACCGGTGCGGGGTTCGGTGCCGTGCGGGGCGGGCAGGTCGTACGGCGTCGGCGGGGGAGCCGCGTCCGCGGGATCGCCGGCCGCGGGCAGGGCAGGCCGCGGCCCGGCGCCCCCCTCCGGCGACCTGGGCTCGTCGGCCGGCCCGTGCCGGGCGCCCGAGCCTGTGTCGTACGCGTCCATTGCGCCCCGTCTCCCGATGTCCGCTCCGTCTTCCGACCGCGAGGCCGCAGGGCACTCCACCGCCCACGCACCCTCCACGGCGCTCGCACGGGAACGGTACTCAGGCCCTCCCGCCCGCACAGCCCGTCGGCAGGTTATCCACAGCGGTTGACACCTTACGGCGCCCGGCACACCATGGAATCGACGAACCGAACGATCGGTCGGGAGCCTGCTCCGGACAGAACACCGGACAGCGCACAGGGTCGAGGGGGCCACATGGCAACAGCAGCACAGGCGTACGACAGGGAGGACGCCGTCGGCCAGGACGCGTACGAGCGCGCCTTCGACGCCGCCGTGGCCGCCGAGGAGCGCATCGAGCCGCGCGACTGGATGCCGGACGCCTATCGCGCCACGCTGGTCCGCCAGATCGCCCAGCACGCCCACTCCGAGATCATCGGCATGCAGCCGGAGGCGAACTGGATCACGCGCGCGCCCTCGCTGCGCCGCAAGGCCATCCTGATGGCCAAGGTCCAGGACGAGGCCGGGCACGGCCTCTACCTCTACAGCGCCGCCGAGACCCTCGGCACAGGCCGCGACGAGCTGCTGGACAAGCTCCACTCCGGCCGCCAGAAGTACTCCTCGATCTTCAACTACCCCACGCTGACCTGGGCGGACGTCGGCGCGATCGGCTGGCTCGTGGATGGCGCCGCGATCACCAACCAGGTCCCCCTGTGCCGCTGCTCCTACGGCCCGTACGCGCGCGCGATGGTCCGTATCTGCAAGGAGGAGTCCTTCCACCAGCGCCAGGGCTACGAGCTGCTGCTGGCCCTCAGCAAGGGCACCCCCGAGCAGCACGCGATGGCCCAGGACGCGGTGGACCGCTGGTGGTGGCCGTCCCTGATGATGTTCGGCCCGCCCGACGACGAGTCCGCGCACTCCGCGCAGTCGATGGCCTGGAAGATCAAGCGGCACTCCAACGACGAGCTGCGCCGGCGCTTCGTCGACATCTGCGTCCCCCAGGCCGAGTCCCTGGGCCTGACCCTCCCCGACCCGGACCTGAAGTGGAACGAGGAGCTGGGACGGCACGAGTTCGGCCCGATCGACTGGACCGAGTTCAAGAACGTCCTCAAGGGCAACGGCCCCTGCAACGAACAGCGGATCACCCAGCGCAGGCAGGCCCACGAAGAGGGCGCCTGGGTCCGCGAGGCCGCCGCGGCCTACGCCGGCAAGCACACCGAGACGGGAGCCACGCGCGCATGACGAACACCGACTGGCCTCTGTGGGAGGTCTTCGTACGCTCCCGCCGCGGCCTCTCGCACACCCACGCCGGCAGCCTGCACGCACCGGACGCGGAGCTCGCCCTGCGCAACGCCCGCGATCTGTACACCCGCCGCGGCGAGGGCGTCTCGATCTGGGTCGTCCCCTCCGCCGCGATCACCGCGTCCTCGCCGGACGAGAAGGACCCGTTCTTCGAACCGTCCGCCGACAAGCCCTACCGCCACCCGACGTTCTACGAGATCCCGGACGGGGTGAAGCACCTGTGACCACCGACGTGACCACGCACGCCGCCGCTCTGGCCCTCGGCGACGACGCCCTGGTGCTCTCCCACCGCCTCGGCGAGTGGGCCGGCCACGCGCCCGTGCTGGAGGAGGAGGTCGCCCTCGCCAACATCGCGCTGGACCTGCTGGGCCAGGCCCGCGTCCTGCTGTCGACGGCCGGCGACGAGGACGAACTGGCGTATCTGCGCGAGGAGCGCGCCTTCCGCAACCTCCAGCTGGTGGAGCAGCCGAACGGCGACTTCGCCCACACCATCGCCCGCCAGCTGTACTTCTCCACCTACCAGCACCTGCTGTACGCCGAACTGGCCGCGGGCGAGGGACCCTTCGCCCCGCTCGCCGCGAAGGCCGTCAAGGAGGTCGCCTACCACCGCGACCACGCCGAGCAGTGGACTCTGCGCCTCGGCGACGGCACGGACGTCAGCCGGGAGCGGATGCGGCGTGCGTGCGAGGCGCTGTGGCGGTTCACCGGCGAGATGTTCCAGCCGGTGGAGGGTGTCGACGTCGACTGGACCGCGCTGGAGACGACATGGCTGGCGTCCGTCACGGACGTCCTGGACCGCGCCACCCTGACTGTCCCCGAGGGACCGCGCACGGGCGCGTGGACGGCCGGAGCGGGCCGACAGGGCCTGCACACCGAGTCCTTCGGGCGGATGCTCGCCGAGATGCAGCATCTGCACCGCAGCCACCCGGGGGCGTCATGGTGACCGTGACCCCGCTGGAGGCGGAACTCCTCGAACTGGCGGGCTCGGTGCCCGACCCCGAACTGCCCGTGCTCACCCTGCGGGAGCTGGGGGTCGTACGCGCGGTGCATGTCCACGGCGAGGACACGGCCGAGGCCTCCGTCGAGGTCGAGCTGACCCCGACGTACACCGGCTGCCCGGCGATCGAGGCGATGTCCGTGGACATCGAGCGGGTGCTGCACGCCCACGGCGTCCGCGAGGTCACCGTGCGCACGGTCCTCGCGCCCGCCTGGTCGACGGACGACATCTCCGACGAAGGCCGCCGCAAGCTGAGCGAGTTCGGCATCGCCCCGCCGCGCGCACAGCGGGCGGCCGACCCGGTGACCGTGTCCCTGGGTCCCACCCGGACGCTCGACACCACCGACCCCGTCCGCTGCCCGCACTGCGGCTGCGCCGACACCGAGCTGCTCAGCCGTTTCTCCTCCACGGCCTGCAAGGCGCTGCGGCGCTGTCTGGACTGCCGTGAACCGTTCGACCACTTCAAGGAGTTGTGATGGCCCGCTTCCACGCGCTCCCGGTGGCGGCGGTCGACCGGCTCACCGACGACTCCGTGGCCCTCACCTTCACCGTGCCGCCGGAACTCGCCGAGGCCTACCGGTACGCACCGGGCCAGCACCTCGCCGTGCGCCGCACGGCCGACGGCGAGGAGATCCGGCGCACGTACTCGATCTGCTCCCCGGCACCGGACGGCGAGGCCCCTCGCCGACTGCGCGTCGGTGTACGGCTGGTGGACGGCGGAGCCTTCTCGACGTACGCCCTCAAGGAGATCTGCGTCGGCGACGAGCTGGAGGTGATGACGCCCGCGGGGCGCTTCACCCTCGCCCCCGCACCCGGCCGGTACGCGGCGGTCGTCGGCGGCAGCGGCATCACCCCGGTGCTGTCGATCGTGTCGACGCTGCTGGCGCGCGAGCCGGCGGCCCGGTTCTGTCTGATCCGCAGTGACCGTACGGCCGCCTCGACGATGTTCCTGGACGAGGTCGCCGACCTGAAGGACCGCTACCCCGAGCGGCTTCAGTTGGTCACGGTCCTCTCCCGGGAGGAGCAGCAGGCCGGGCTGCCGTCCGGACGGCTCGACCGGGAGCGGCTGACGGGACTGCTGCCCGCGCTGCTGCCGGTGGCGGATGTGGCGGGCTGGTTCCTGTGCGGGCCGTTCGGGCTGGTGCAGGGCGCGGAACGGGCTCTGCGCGAACTCGGCGTCCCCCGGGCCCGCATCCATGAGGAGATCTTCCACGTCGACGAAGGAGCGGCCCCGGCGCCGAGGACCCCCGCGCCCGCACACAGCACGGTGACCGCCCGGCTCGACGGCCGCGGCGGGACCTGGCCCGTCCAGGACGGCGAGTCCCTCCTCGACACGGTCCTGCGCAACCGCTCCGACGCGCCCTACGCCTGCAAGGGCGGGGTGTGCGGCACCTGCCGCGCCTTCCTGGTCTCCGGCGAGGTCCGCATGGACCGCAACTTCGCGCTGGAGCCGGAGGAGACCGACGCGGGATACGTGCTGGCGTGCCAGTCGCATCCGGCGACGGAGACGGTGGAGCTGGACTTCGACCGGTGAGGGCACCGGGGACGGGCTGCCCCGTTCCCTTCTTCTAGAACCTGTTCTATCTTGACGGTCCGTCAGATCGGCTCACCCGTCGATCGGCTGACGCGTCGGGAGGACAGGGACCGTGGACTTCACCTTCACCGAGGAGCAGCAGGCGGCGGCAGAGGCGGCACGGGGCGTGTTCGCCGGGGTCGCGCCGGACGGGGTGCCGAGCCCCGCGCTCGCCACGGGCGCCGTCGCCGACACGTTCGACCGTGAGCTGTGGAGCAGGCTCGCCGACGCGGACCTGCTGAGCCTGCTGCTGACGGAGGAGTACGGCGGGGCCGGTCTGGACGCGGTCGCGCTCTGTCTGGTGCTGGCCGAGTCGGCGCGGGTGCTGGCGCGGGTGCCGCTGCTGGAGAGCAGCGCGGCCGCGGCGGCCGTACAGGCCCATGGCACCGAGGAGCTGAGGTCCGACCTGCTCGCCCGGGCGGGCCGCGGCGAGGTCGTGCTGACCGTCGCCGCGAGCGGCCGCAGCGGCCATGACCCCGCCGAACTCGCCGTGGCCGCACGGCAGGAGGGCGCGGGGTGGATCCTGGACGGTGTGCAGACCGCGGTGCCGTGGGCGTTCGACGCCGACCTCATCGTCGTACCCGCACACACGGCGGCCGGACAGACCGTGCTCGCGCTGGTCGCACCCGCCGGTACAGGGGTCGTCCTGGCCGAGCAGTTCTCCACCACGGGCGAGCGGCTCGGCGAACTGCGGCTGGATTCGGCGCGGGTCGCGGCCCGGGACGTCGTGGACGCGGACGGGGCATGGGAGTCGCTACGGCATCTGCTGACCGTCGGGACGTGTGCGCAGGCACTCGGCCTGGGCCGCCAGGTCCTGCGGATGACCAGCGAATACACCAGCAAGCGGGAGCAGTTCGGCTTCCCCGTCGCCACGTTCCAGGCCGTCGCCGTGCAGGCCGCCGACCGCTACATCGATCTGAAGGCGATGGAGGCCACGCTGTGGCAGGCGGCCTGGCGGACCGGCTCCGGCACCCAGGGCCCGCTGCCGGTCTCCGGCGAGGTCGCCGTCGCGAAGATCTGGGCCTCGGACGGCGTACGGCGGATCGTGCAGACGGCACAGCATCTGCACGGCGGTTTCGGCGCCGACATCGACTACCCGCTGCACCGCTACCACGCCTGGGCCAAGCACCTGGAGCTCTCGCTCGGCCCGGCGGCAGCGCACGAGGAGACCCTGGGCGACCTGCTGGCGGCGCACCCCCTGGCCTGACGCGCGCCCGGGGGTCCTAGAGGACGAACGCCGGCGAACCGTTGTCCGTGACCATCGGGCGCCCGGCGCCGTCCCAGGCCAGCATGCCGCCGTCGATGTTCACGGCGTCGATGCCCTGCTGGACCAGGTACTGGGTGACCTGCGCGGAGCGGCCGCCGACGCGGCACATCACATAGGCCCGCCGACCCTCCGCCACCGCCTCGGTCACCTCACCGAACCGGGACACGAAGTCACTCATGGGCACATGCAGCGCGCCCTCGACATGCCCCGCGGCCCACTCGTCGGCCTCACGGACATCCAGAACGAGGCCGTCGGCCGGAACACCGGCGACGTCCACCGAGGGCAGGGAAGCTCCGAAACTCATGGCCCGAGGCTACCTGAGCGACACGCGAGCCCCACGGCCACGGGAGCCACCCACACCTCGGCCGACACCAGAGCCCCACGGCCACACGCCCCGCACCCACCCTGCCGACACCGACACCGACACCGACACCGACACCCAACGTCCACAAGCCCGCCCGGCATTCGGCCCGGCTACTGCCCGAGCAGCTCCGCCAGCTCCCGCTCCCGCTCCGCGAGCTGTGTCAGCAGCTGCTCGGCGATCTCCTCCAGAAGCCGGTCGGGGTCGTCCGGTGCCAGCCGCAGCATCGCCCCGATCGCACTCTCCTCCAGCTCCCGCGCGACCACGCTGAGCAGTTCCTTGCGCTGGGCGAGCCACTCCAGGCGGGCGTAGAGCTCCTCGCTCGGCGTCGGCCCCTGCTCCGGCGGCTTCGGCCCGGCGGCCCACTCCTCGGCCAGCTCCCGCAGCAGCGGCTCGTCACCGCGGGCGTAGGCACCGTTGACCCGGGTGATGAACTCGTCGCGCCGCGCCCGCTCGGTGTCGTCCTGCGCGAGGTCGGGGTGGGCCTTGCGGACCAGCTCGCGGTAGAGCTTGCGGGCCTCGTCGCTGGGCCGCACCCGCTGCGGGGGCCGCACCGGCTGGTCCGTGAGCATCGCCACGGCCTCCGGGAACAGCCCGTCCCCGTCCATCCAGCCGTGGAACAGCTCCTCCACCGCCGGCATCGGCATCACCCGGGCACGGGCCTCGTCCGCCTTGCGCCGGTCCTCGGGGTCACCGGTGCGCTCGGCCGTGGCCTCGGCGATCTGAGCGTCCAGCTCGTCGAGCCGGGCGTACATCGGGCCGAGCCTCTGGTGGTGCAGCCGGGAGAAGTTCTCGACCTCGACCCGGAAGGTCTCCACCGCGATCTCGTACTCGATCAGCGCCTGCTCGGCGGCCCGCACGGCCCGCTCCAGCCGCTCCTCGGGCCGGGGCGCACCATCCTCGGGCGCCGCCCGCGTCCCGCCGGCGACACCACCCTGCTCAGCTTCCGGGGTCGTCACCCGACCAGCGTAGGCCACGGCCGGTCGGCCCCTCGGACACGGCCTGTGTCAGCCCCCACGCGCATCGGGGCAATCCGTCGCCACCCAGCGCGCCTCGAGGTCCCGGCACGCGACGACCAGCGTCCCCGGCCGGCACGCGACCTCATGGGTGCAGCCCCCGTCGTGCGGCAGCACCTCGTCGAGGATCACATCCCCCAGCGCGGCCACGTCACAGACGTCCAGGACATCCACCTGGAACCGCGAGACACCCTCGTAGCGGACGACCAGGTCCTCGTCGTGCTTCCAGCAGTTGTGTCCGAAGCGGATCTCGATCCCCTCGTCCCCCAGGCGCCGTACCCGCTGCGGCTTGAGATCCTTCACACACCGCTTGCCGGTGAACGCGTAGTGCCCCGGATCGGTGGCGAAGGCGCGTGCCCCGGGCGGGAGTTGCTCCGCGAGCTCGGGCAGCTTCGCGAGGTAGGGCCGCGGATCGAGGATCCCCGTGAAGTCCCCGTCCCGCCCGTCGAGATCCACGTACCTCACCGAAGACCCCCCACCGGCCGCAAGCCCCTCACACCC
>NZ_JABERD010000106.1 GCF_013044505.1 Streptomyces sp. S3(2020)
CGCGATGTCATGCGTCTCGTGGCTACATTACTGACTTATGTCGCCGTCTCTGCCTTTGTGTCTTTTTTTTTTTTTAATGATCCGGCGACCCCCGAGATCTCCACTGGGCGGGGGGGGAGGAGGGTGAGATGGGTATAAGGGACAGGGGCGGGGCCGCCCTTCCGCGCGGGAGCTTTCATCATGCGGCCGATCCTCCCACACGACACAACGCCTGGGGCAGGGTGCTGCGGCCTGAACACGGTAGGTGGCGAGCTCGCCAACTGCACCACTCCCTACGAGGTTCTGCGGGACGTGGTGTGCGAGGGGGCTGTTCCCGCGTGGCGGAGAATGGTGCCCATGCATGCTCCCTCCGACCACCCCGAACCCCGCCGAGCCTGTCCGGGCGAATACCCCATGTGGGACCAGGCTCTCGCACTTCTCAACCGGGACCTGGCGGCGACCCTTCCTGAGCAGGAACCCCTGCAACTGCTGGTCCTTCCGCCCTATGCGTCGGACCAACCGGAGAACGTCTACGTCGCTCTGTCCAACGGCGAGTGGCACGGCAATTGCCTGAACCCGCACGGGGCCGAGGCGGACGACCCTGCCTCCGCCCTGGCGATCGTCGCTGATGCCGCACAGGAGACCGTCAGCGAGCGTCTGTGGCAGGCGTGGCCTGTGTGCGCCGAGCATGGTCTGGGCATGCATCCGCGGGATACGGACGGGCAGCTGTCGTGGTGGTGCGCGGGAGAACGGTTGCGTCGCGGCCCAGCCCATGTCCGTGCGGCCGTGGGCGCGCTGGACACTCTCGTCCGCCCAGGTCGTCCCAATGGCAAGAGCAGGCCGGGGAGTTGATGTCTGGAGTGGCCACGTGCAGGAACCACCGCCTGAAGCAGACAGGCATGTGCGTAGGGTTCCTGTATGGCGGATGAGAGTGAGCAGGCCGTAGAGGCAGCCATCGACGGGGAGTTGCGGCTTCTCGACCCTGAGGTGCGCGCTTCTCCGGCCCGGGTCCTGGAGTTGTTGGATCCGGAGTTCACCGAGATCGGCGCTTCTGGGCGCCGATGGGACGTGGAGTCGATCCTCACCGTGACGAGCGACGGCTCGGTGTCTGCGGAGTCTCCTGTCGAGGTCAGTGAAATGTCCGGTGCCGTCCTTGCTGCGGGCATCGTTCACCTGACGTACCTGGCAGACAACCAGGGCCGCCGGGCGCGGCGGAGCTCGTTGTGGCGCCTGACGGAGACGGGCTGGCGGATGTACTTCCACCAGGGAACTCCGACCAGTTGAGCGCGGGTAACGGTCGTTGCCCGCGGGAGGGGGGCGGGGTGGAGCGGTGGTGCGGTCAGCGTGGGTGCACGGTGTAGGTCAGGTGCGTCACCCGCGGCGACGACTGCGAACGGACCGGCTCAAGTCTGACCCTGGACGCCTCCACGCCGCCGAACAGGCTGGTTCCGGCACCGAGAAGCACCGGTGACAGCGTGACCGAGAACTCGTCTACCAGGTTGGCGTTGAGGTACTCCAGGATCGTCGCGCCGCCCCCGGCGATACGGACGTCGCGGTCGCGGTGGGCGCTACCAGCCGTAGGTGATCGGTTGCGTAACCACGCGGATCGCCCGCCCCCAGCCTCTCGCCCGGGGCGGAAGCGTGGCGCGCGCGTAGCCGTTGGGTGAAGGCGATGGTTCCAGTGGACCCCCTCAGGGTTCAGATGCGTACGACGGCGAAGTCGGGCAGGTCGGGGTAGAGCTGCTGCCGTGTCTCCGTCACGCACTCCACGACGACTGGCTCGTCGCGGGCGGTGGTGGCGAAGTCCGTGGCGTTGTGCTCGGTGCCCGACACCTTCACCCCGCGATCCTCAAGGCATTCGCCGACGGCTCGTCTCAGCGGCTGGGTCATGACCTTGCGGTGCGACTCCACGTAGGTGGGCTCGATCATCGACAGATGGCTGAGGTTGCAGCGCTGGACCCGGTCGTTGTAGGTCGTCGGGTCTCCCGACGGTGTGATGTCGTACAGCAGGCTCAGTCCGTCGATCGGGCTGATCACCGGATCGCCGGTGCGGTAGCCGCTGTCCTGGATGCAGGCGAGGAAGCGTGTGATCGCGGTGCGGTACTCGCCCGCCGTCACGCGGTCGTCCCGCAGCGCCCACTGCTGGCCCGGGAGGGGCACGTCCTCGTTCGCCCCTTGCGTGCCGCTGTCGGTGCCGTTGTCGGTGCCGGGGGAGCAGGCCGCCACCGCGACTGCCGTCAGCAGCGCGGTGGCGACGAGGCGGAAGCGCACCTGCTAGCTCCTGGTCACGTTGCACGAGTCGCAGCCCCAGTGCAGCCCGTAGGCGGCCCTGGTGGTGGACGTGTGCGAGGTGTAGGCGTTCTCGCTCGACCCGTAGGCGCGAGGCGTCCACCAGCCGGTGCCGTACTCGATGGCCGAGCTCAGCCGGCCGCTGCAGTCACCGCTCTGCTTGCGGGTCTGGGCCCAGTTGTAGCTGCCGGTGAACCCGCTCGAGACATAGTTCGTCCCACAGGAGCGGTTCACCGCGCGGTTGTTGCCGAGTGCCTCCGCGGAGGGCGCCGCGAGAGTCGAGACCAGGACGGCGAGGGCTCCAGCCGCCGCCACCTTCGAAAGCCGTCTGCCCGCGAGAATTCGTCCCATCACTTCTCCTCCTCGATGGAAACCAGAGCCGGACGTGGCCCTGTGGCGCACGTACCGGTTGGCGCGAACTCATGTTCCCGGGCCACAACCGCTGCTGTCATGCTCATGCGACCCTGCTGAAACATCGCAGATGAGAGACCTGAAGCCAGGGGGAACATCTTGCTTCGCTTTCATTTCACGCCTGAGGACCTGACCAGACTCAGGATCGCCACCGCACCGCATCCGCTGTGGGAGATCGCAGCGAGCCTGCACCGCTTCCAGACCCATGAAGGACGGTGGGCCTATGCGCCCTGGTACCGCACCGCGCGCTCCGCACTGTGCGGCACCGGACTCGACCGCACGGTACGGACCGTGCTGCTGCCCCTCTTCCCACGCGCGAGTTACTTCCCCGACTTCCTCACCCCGGCAGACGGCGCCGCAGGCCTCGACGTCGGGCTCGAATCCATCCTGGCCGCACCGGACCGGCAGGTCGCCCGGGAGGTGATCAGGCTCCGGGAGGTCGTCGGCGCACCTGCCTGGACCCACAAGCTCGCCGACGGCGGGATGCGGGAGCAGCTGGTCGGTGCGTTACGCGCCTACTACCACGCCGTGATCACCCCGTTCGAGGAGCGCGTCCACGGACGTCTGCACGCCGAGCGCACCCGCCAGACCCGCATGCTGTGCGGTACGGGAATCGAAGGTGTGCTCAACTCCCTGGCGCCCTCCATCCGGTGGCGCCCTCCCGTCCTGGAACTCGGCAAGTACCCGACCGAGTGCGACATCCACCTCAACGGCCGAGGGCTGCTCCTCATCCCCTCGTACTTCTGCTGGAACACGCCGGTCTCGCTGGCCGACCCCGACCTGCCTCCTACGCTCCTCTATCCCCTCCACCACGCGCCCGCCGCTCCCCAGCACGCCGACAGCCACGCACCGCTGCACGCCCTGCTCGGCACCACGCGCACCGGCATCCTGCGGGCCGCGGCCACCGGCGCCACCACCTCCGAGGCCGCCCGGCACGCCGGTGTCACCCCCACGACCGCGAGCCACCACACGACGGTCCTGCGCGACGCCGGCCTGATCACCAGCCAGCGCCACGCCAACACCATGCTGCACGCCCTGACACCCCTGGGAGCGTCCCTGCTGCAACAGAACGGATGGCATCGCGTCCACTGACCCTGCGCGGCATGTCGTGGCGTGGGCGAGGCCGGCGACAAAGAGCAACCGCCAGGGCCAGGGGGGATGGTGCTCTCGGGACGGTCGGTTGGGCCAGCGGCAGCGGCCTTGTCTGATGGTCTCGGTGAAGGCCGGCAAACGGTCACGGCAGACGACCTCGGCACCGGGCAGGGCGTCTACGAGCCCGGGAGTCGCAGATTCGCGCATGGCCGGTGGCCGGGGCGCCCGCCGGGTGCCATCGCTTGGAACCGATCACTGAGGGAACCGGCAAGTGCTCTACCGGCGGACCGCGGAGATCAGTCCGCCGGGCTGTTCCTCCTGCTGTGGCGGGGTGTTGATCGGGCGGCCGTAGGCGGCAGCGCGCTCGCGCAGGGTGTGGCTGTCGGCCTGCCAGCCGTGCCCGGCCAGCCAGCTTACGGGGTCGTCGGGCATCTCCGAGACCCACATGGACGCCGCCGATCCCGGTACGGCGTCCGCGCCGAAGCGCTCGATCACACCGCGCGAGCCCAGGGTCAGCCCCAACCGACTGCCCGGCGCCGACTGCGTGCTGATCCGGGCCAGCAACAACTCCACCGCGTCCTGGGGGAGATAGATCAGGAGCCCTTCGGCGATCCACGCGGTCGGCACGGCCGGGTCGTGCCCCGCGGCAGCCAGCGCGGCAGGCCAGTCCTCCCGCAGATCCACCGTTACGGTGATCCGCTCGCAGCGCGCGACGGCCTGCTCCTGCCGAAGCACCGAGGCCTTGAAGTCCAGTGGCGCCGCGGTGTCGACCTCGAACAGCCGGGTGCCCTCGGGCCAGTCCATCCGGAAGGCCCGGCTGTCCATGCCGGCACCGAGCAACACGACCTGCCGGATCCCGGACGCGGAGGCCTCCTGCAACAGGTCGTCGAGGAACCTCGTCCTGATGACGATGGAGAACGACACGGCCAGCCGCCGACGGCGCGCGGCCTCGTCACCGGGCGGAGGCGAGGAGGGCCACAGGCCGCCGGCGGCAGCGAAGGCCTGTGCCAACGGGTCCTGGAACAGCGCGTTCTCCCGCCCGGTCTCCAGCGCCCGCACCCGGGCCACCCCCACCGCCGTGGCCCACACTCCCGACGGCTGCAACCGCTCCTGCTCATCAGTCACCGCGCCAGCCTAGTACCCCAGTTGCAGATCATGATCATCATCAACGGCGGCGACTGTCGGGACGGCGACGGCGACATGGTGTGTCTGGCGCGCAGCGGGCCTGCCCAACCGCCAAAGCCCCCGTCCGGTGCAGCCGGCAGCCGCACCGCGAGGACGGGGCGGGCCCTCGGCCCCTGCACGAGCAGCCCTATGTCACAGAGAGAGGGTGTGCACGCTTATAGGGGGAGAGCGCGGCGTGCTGGACGCCGTCCTTGGTCACAGAGGCGGGTGGGAGATGGATCCCATGACGACGACGGCTGCGGCGGGACTCGCCGCGGGCGGATACATCCTGCGACTCGGGCACCGCTGGTTCAGGTTCCGCGCGCAGATCAAGCGCGCCGAACTGGCCCAGCGCGGACTGTCGGAGCGGGCCCGGTCACTCCCGCCGGGCAGCCGCCTCATCGAGAAGACCGCGCATCACGACGTCGACATCCTGATCGGCCTCCCGGCTGTCGGCGCTCCACGAGGTGATGCGTGACATGACCACCGAGCAATCGCCATCGCCCGTCCACGCCACGACCGAACAGACACTGCCGCCACCTGGGCCTTTCCGGCGTCATGACTTCAACGCCTTCTACACGCAGGAGATGAGCTCGGTCACGGTGTTCCTCATCCACCAAGGCGCCAGTCCCTACGAGGCGGCCGATGCCGCCCACGAAGCCATGGCCAAACTCCTGCCGGACCTGTGGCGCACCCTGGAGCACCCGCGGGCCTGGTTACGGGTCAGCGCCCAACGCTGCTACTGGCGTCAGAGCAACACACGCGCCACCCCCACGGATCCGGTGCCGGATCGTCCCGGTGGCACGTGCCCCCTGGCCACCGTGGTCATCTCCGAGTTCCAGCAGACCGTTCTCGATGCGCTGCGTCAACTGCCGCCCACCATGCGCACCGTCATGGCCTGGGACATCGACGGGTTCACCTACACGGAGATCGCCGATGCCCTGACCATGAGCCCTGCCGCGGTACGGCAGAACATCAGCCGCGCCCGAAAACGACTGATCACACTCTTCAGCCTCTGACTTCCGGTTCCGACCTCCAACAAGGGGGATGCACATGAACAGCCCCGCCCACCGCACGTCCCGCGAAGGCGTTGGTGGCAAAGGCCCAGAAGACCGCCTGGACCAGCTACTCGCCCACCACCACACCCAGCTGACGAGCGCCGTGGCCGACGCCCTCGACACCGTCAGCGGCAGCGCCGCCCTGGCCCCGCTGAACCGTGACCTCTTCCACGGCCTCAAGCCCCTCCAACTGTCCGCACCCGTCGAGTGCCCAGCCGACAACAGCACGCCCCAACTCGCCGTGCCGCTCCTGGCCGTGCGCCTTCAGGACGTCCTCACCCGGCTTCGTGACATCAAGCTGATGGTGGAGAGGACACACACCGACACCGGCTGGCCGGCCGACATCCGGACCAGGGCGCACACCATGGTCACCACGTTGGAGCGCCTGCGTGCCGGGCTCCAGGCGCGGACCCTGGCCCACGGCCAGGTCCGCGCGCTGTTCAGGGAACTGCGGGAGCACTCGGCGTACATCGGTACGTCGATGCTGGCACTGCGCACCCAGGCGCCACAGCACGCTGTCGAACAATGGCTGCGAGCAGCCAGCACCCTCCGACGCATCGAGACCACGGTCCTGCGCCTGTTCAAGAACTCCGACGACAACGTCACCGCCCAGGGCTGAGCCCGGTCGCCCTCATCCCGCACCGGGCAGCTCCCTGCCCGAACCGCGGCAGTGCCCCACGAAACCGTGGGGCACTGGAGCCTCCGCTCTCTCGTCCGGACGTACCGCGGACAGGGCACCGGTGCACCCTGACGCATCATCAACTGACGTAACGTCTCCTACGCTTGCGTCGGCCGGACATACCCGGTTCCGCAATCCCGGGCCGTGCACGTCCGGTTCGCCCGTCTCTGCGAAAGCCCAGGTGGGCGCGGCGCGGGCTGGGCAGCGTACAGACCGAGTGGTTCGAACATGAATCAAAAACAAATGGTTCTCGGTTGCCGCGTCGAAATCCTTGGCCATTGATTTGTTCGTTCCGCGTCGAATCGATCGGCGTTAGCCTGGCGATCATTTGTTGTGGCGGAGGCGAGCGGGGGCGGGTATGGAGTGGACGGTCCACGCGTGGCGGCGGGTCAGATCGGGAACGGGACGGTCCGCCTCATTCCTGGGCAGGCTGCTGGACGAATACCCGGCGAAGGTGACTCCCGCCGGAAAGGCGGGGCAGGCCCTGTTCATATGTGCGGTTCCGCTGGGCATCATGTTTTTCGTGTGGGCCGCGTGCAGTTACTACGGTGTGGCCACGGCCCCGCACTGCAGTCCGGGGACGCTCCTGCATCTGGCGATTCCCGCAGCGAGAGACGATCTCACCGCATGCCGCATACTCCCGCTAGCGGCGGACCTGCCGAGCGTGGCGCTGGGATTCACCTCGTCCCTGGCCGTTTCCATCTATCTCACCCTCATTGCCAGGCTCTCACGACTCAAGGGCGACATCGTCGAATCTGGCCTGGTGAACGCCTCGGACTTCACAGCCGGCGCTCTTGCCGACCGTCTGTCCGGGCTGGAGAGCGGTATCCGGCTAGGCCGGTCCGCGAAGGCCGGTCTCGCGGCTCTCAGCGTCGGCGGCAGCGCCGGCCTGTATCTGTGGGCCTATCGAGGCGGACGATCCTTCACCGACCTCGCCACGGTGTCCGCCTCCCGCCCCTCGGCGGAATCGATCAGGACATCATGGTGGGCGAATTACCACGAGCGTCCGCTGCTGGCAGCCGTATGGATCGTGATCGGCTCGCTGGGTCTGTATTTCGCGGCCAAGCAGGGATACATCTACCAGCGACTTCTGTCCTTCTCGTGGGCTGCCCGGAAGGCGTGGAACTTCCAGTACGTATGCAGGGCACGGGACGACGATTTCGGATGGAAGCCCGTCGGCCGGATCATCACCATGGTGTATTTGGGGTTCCTGAATTTCACGATCTCGCTGACCGCGGCGGCCTATCTGCTGCGCGGTGAGTCTGGCGACTGGAAGAACCCTGTCGTTGCGGTCGTGGCCCTGCTGGGCATCTGGGCGAACGCGGGAATTCTCGTCGCACTGCTCACGGTAATGATCAGGAACCACAGGGCGGTCGTGGCCAGGGAAAGGCTTGCGGTGGCGGCAGAGATCGGCCGTCTGCAACGAGAGGAGGCGGGCGTGGGCGCGTTGGAACGCGACGCCGGCATCGCCCGCTTCACGGCCCAGGGCGTGCTCCTCTTCGAAGCCCCCCGTTGGTATCCCCTCCGCGGCAAGCTCAAGCCGGTGCTCTCCCTGGCTCCGGTGCTTCTTGCCCTGTACAAGTTCGGCGTGGAGTTCACCAAGCTCAACTGAGCCCGGTTCCGGGGTTCTTCGGCGATTCCGGCGAGCCGCGCGAAGTGGCCAACCAGCCCAACCCGCAAGGCCGTTGGAGATGGGCCGGAGGGGCGATCCGCCGCGTGCGGGGTGCCCGTCGGTCATTCTCCGCTCGTCCACCGTTCATCTGTCGCCTTGATCCTCCACACACGCGGCGCGGTCGCGCGGCGGAAGGCAGCCGCAGAGGGCAGCGGCAACCAGGAGGCGTCATGGGGCACGGACATCACCACCACAGACACGACCACGGTCACGGACACGAGGCGGCCTCCGTCCTCCCCGCGGCCTTCGACCCCTCCGTGCCCGACGAGGCCCTCACACCCGAGGAGCAGTCCCGCCGCACCGTGCTGCGCCGCGCGGGCCTGCTCGGTGCGGGACTGGCCGCCGGCAGCGTCCTCGGCGGCGCTGTGCCGGCCGCTGCCGCGCCCGCCGCCGGCTCAGCCGGACGACGGTCCAACGGCTTCCTGTGGCTGGCCGGCGACCACCACATCCACACCCAGTACAGCAGCGACGGCAAGTACCGCGTCGTCGACCAGGTCCGCCAGGGCGCCCGGTACGGCTTGGACTGGATGGTCATCACCGATCACGGCAGCACCACGCACGCCAAGATCGGCGTCGACAAGGTGAACCCGGACATCAAGGAGGCCCGCGCCGCCTACGAGGACACGCTCGTCTTCCAGGGACTGGAGTGGAACATCCCGGCCGCCGAGCACGGCACCGTCTTCGTGCACCCCGGCAAGAACGAGGTCGCCGTCCTCAAGCGGTTCGAGACCGACTACGACGGCAGCGTGAAGGGCGCTGGCGACTCCACGCCCGCCAACGAGGCGTTGGCCGTAGCGGGCCTCAACTTCCTTGCGGAGCAGGTGCAGCGGCGCAAGGTGAAGGACGCGCTGATGCTCGCCAACCACCCTGCTCGGCGCGGTGTCGACTCCCCGCACGAGATCCGAGGCTGGCGGGACGCCACCGGCTCGGGCCGCCAGATAGCTGTCGGCTTCGAGGGCGCCCCGGGCCACCAGGCCGCCGGCCTGCCCGCACCCCTCGGCATGGCCCGCGCCCGCGGCATCTACGACAACAGCCCCAGCGCCGGCTCCTTCGCCGGCTACCCGCTGGAGAGCTACCGCACCTGGGGCGGCTTCGACTGGATGACCGCCACGGTCGGCGGTCTGTGGGACAGCCTCCTCGCCGAGGGCAAGCCGTGGTGGATCACCGCCAACAGCGACAGCCACCAGGTCTACGGCGACACCGCCGTGCGGGGACCCGGTGGGGACTTCAACGCCAACGGGCGGTACGAGGATCCCGTCTACGGCGGCAAGATCGACATCACCCAGGGCGACTACTGGCCAGGCCAGTACAGCCGTACGCATGTCGGCGCCGACGGCTTCTCCTACGCGGCGGTCATGGACGGCATCCGCGCGGGCCGGATCTGGGTCGACCACGGACAGCTCCTCAGCGGCCTGGACGCCCGGGTGTCGGGCGGCGGCCGCTGGGCCACGCTGGGCGGCGCCCTGCACGTGAAGAAGGGCACGAACGTCACGCTGACGGTCGACGTGGCCCTCGCCGACGGCCCCAACTGGGCCGGATACGTCCCCGGACTGGCGCGCGTGGACGTCGTCCAGGGCGATGTCACGGGACCGGTCGCGGACAAGGACACGTTCACCGCGCCGACCGCGAAGGTGGTCCGCTCGTACGAGGTGGACGAGTCCTCCGGCGTCGTCCGGCTCACGTACCAACTCGGGCGCGTGGACCGCCCGTTGTACGTCCGTCTGCGCGGCAGCGACGGCAACCGGAGCGCAGTCGGCGCGATGGGTGCGGCGGTCGACCCGGCGGGTCCGGCGATCGACGTCGTGGGCGACGCCGACCCCTGGCTCGACCTGTGGTTCTACTCCAACCCGATCTGGGTCCTGCCGTCGTGACGGAGTACGCCCTCACGGTGGACCCCGGGGTTCGCGATCTGCGCGCGGCCGATCACCTGCTCCGGGAGCTGGCCACCGAACTCGCCCTCGCTGAAGGCGTGTTCGGCTGTACACACCTGGTGCGGGGCGACCGCCCCCGCGTCGCCCTCTCGCTCGCCGTGCCGTCCGAGCCGCTCCTGCGCACCGCCCTGGAGCGGCTCACGGCCCGGGGGTACGAGGTGCGGGACGGTCTGCCCGACCCGGCGGGCCGTGCGGTGCTCTTCCCGGGGGCCGCCGCCCTCACCGGCACGCTGACAGTCGCGGAGCTTCTCTCGCGCTCCGCGATCGACCGCGTGACGGTGCTGGGCGCCCACGGCCCGCCCACCCCCGGCGCCTTGCTGGTGACGCGCGACCACGTGCGCCCGCAGTGGCAGGACGGCGAGCTCGTACTGACGGCCATGCCGGCGGCCGGGGGAGCCCTCGTCCCGTTCGAGGTACCGGAACCGACCCCTTGCTGCGCGGACCACTGACGCCCCGCGCCATGGTGACCGTCCGCCCATGGACTTCGAAGATCGCCAGGCGCGGCTCAGCAGAGATGTTCGAGTAGGTGACGGCTTTCGCCGACTGTCGGGCCGGGCGGCAGCGCGAGGTGGAGGTGGGTGATGGCCATCAGGAGCTCAGATGCTCATGCGACATTCGCCAGCGGCCGTCCCGCCGCACGATGACATTGGTGCCCCGGCCCTGGCCGGAGCGCGGTTCACCATCGACAACGCCGCTCCAGGCAAACCGATATCGGCACACGGCGACTTCCGCGGTGAGCACGGGCCACTCCAGATCCCGGATCTCGTACTCCTCGTCGAGGATCTTCGCGAACGTCCTCTCGATCGCGGACCGGACCTCCTCGACGCCCTG
This sequence comes from Streptomyces sp. S3(2020), assembly GCF_013044505.1. Classification (GTDB taxonomy): domain Bacteria; phylum Actinomycetota; class Actinomycetes; order Streptomycetales; family Streptomycetaceae; genus Streptomyces. The sequence continues at coordinate 11,107 of NZ_JABERD010000106.1, forward strand.
ATACGAGCCGTCCGAGAACCAGTAAGTGGCGTCCTCGGCGATGAACGGCACGACCCGCTCGATGTCATGACTGTTGTTGGCCCGCTCGTACTCGCCCATGAACGACGTGAGTTCGGATTCCAGGGATACCTGATGCGTCACGACGGTCATCATGCCGATACCCATGCTCGACCGTCACCGCCCTCACCGCCGTCTCTGCCTGTGCCACCGGACGGACGGCAGCGGCCGCCATGCAGCGCGCCCTACCGCTGTGCTCAACGCCAGCCCAGTGCCGGCGCCACATGGGTGAGGATGCTCTCGATCACGTGGGCGTTGTACGCGACTCCGAGCTGGTTCGGCACCGTGAGGAGGAGCGTGTCGGCGGCGGCGACCGCTTCGTCCTCGGTGAGCTGCTTGACCAGTACGTCGGGCTCGGCGGCGTAGGAGCGGCCGAAGATGGCGCGGGTGTTGGCGTCGATGTAACCGACCTGATCCTTCGAGTTGCTCTCACGGCCGAAGTAGGCGCGGTCGCGGTCGTCGACCAGGGCGAAGATGCTGCGGCTGACCGACACCCGTGGTTCGCGGGTGTGACCCGCCTTCTGCCAGGCCTCGCGGTAGGCCTCGATCTGCTTGCGCTGCTGGACGTGCAGCGGTTCGCCGCTCTCGTCGTCCTTGAGGGTCGAGCTTTGCAGGTTCATCCCGAGCGTGGCCGCCCACGCCGCGGTGGCGTTCGAGCCGGATCCCCACCAGATACGGTCGTTGAGACCTTCGGAGTGCGGCTCGATGCGCAGCAGCCCCGGCGGGTTGGAGAACATCGGATTGGGGTTGGGCTGTGCGAACCCCTCGCCCTTGAGCACGTCGAGGAGGCGCTCGGTGTGGGCGCGCGCCATGTCGCCGTCGGTCATCCCCTCGGGCGGCAGCTGACCGAAGTGGCGCCAGCCGTCGATGACCTGCTCCGGGGATCCCCGGCTGAGCCCGAGCTGGAGCCGGCCACCGGAGATCAGGTCCGCGGCGCCCGCGTCCTCGGCCATGTACAGCGGGTTCTCGTAGCGCATGTCGATCACGCCGGTACCGATCTCGATCCGGCTGGTCCGCGCGCCGATGGCCGCGAGCAGCGGGAACGGCGAGGCGTACTGCCTCGCGAAGTGGTGAACCCGGAAGTACGCCCCGTCGGCGCCCAGCTCCTCCGCCGCGACCGCGAGGTCGATCGCCTGGAGGAGGGAATCCGCCGCGGAACGCGTCTGCGAGTGCGGCGAAGGCGTCCAGTGCCCGAAGGACAGGAACCCGATCTTTTTCATACCGCTTTCAACAATCAAGGTCGGCATTCATTCCCTGGGGCCTGGGGAGCCACTGCGGCACCGTTGGGACGATGACAAGGCCGTCCGCCTGCTGGTCGTCTGACGGCAGCGGTCCAGTGATCGCAGGCAAACCGCTCGCGCGCAAGCGCCCGCACCTCATCGCCCCATGCCGGACAGATGGCGATCGTGGTGGCCCTCGAAGATCATGTGCCGCACACGTATGCCTGTCGACCATGCCGCGAACGGTGTATTTCACTCCCGTCTGCCCCACGAACACTTCCACGCGCTCCCTCGCACGTGTTTCGAACAGGTGCTTTGCCGTCGACTCCGTCCGCTACAACAGGGGACTTCGACACAGCGGTACGGCGCCGGAGTCCGTCCGCGGAGGACGGTCATATGCACGGGGGATGGCACAGTGCCCGTCTGCGACGGCGGCTTGGGTTCGCCGTCTGCGGGGCCTCTCTGGCGGGCCTGGCGGGCTCGTTACGGTTCTGGTGGGACGACACGGCGACCGCGGGCGTTCTGGTGTCGGCGATCGGCGCCTTCGTGTCGGTGGCCGCGCTCGTCACCGACCTCGTCCAGAACGGCACGGGGACGGCAGGCCCGTCCGATGGCGAGATCCGGCGGCGGGCGGCCGACTCGCTCGCCGACGCCGTACGGGAGCAGTGGGGGGCCGAGGCGCGGCTGCGTCGGCTCCAGGACCCGGCGCCGCTCGACGTGGAGTGGGAACCGGCGGAGCGGCGCCTGGCCGACCATGCGCAGAACATCCGGTGGCGCCCGCCCCTGCCCGCACCCCGCGACAGTGACGACGGGGCCGTCCTCGGAGCGCTTCCTGCCCTGCCGAGCCGACGTCTGGTGGTGCTGGGTGGGCCCGGCACCGGCAAGAGCGTGCTGGCCATCCGTTTCGTCATCGGCCGGCTCGCCGAGCGGCAGCCCGGTGAGCCGGTGCCGGTGATCTTCCCTCTGGTGGGCTGGGACCCCCGGCGCACCGGCCTGCGGGACTGGATGGCCACCCGGCTCGCCACCGACTACCCGCCACTGGCCGCTCCGGTCGACGACCGGCGCTTACTCGCCCGCGCTCTGCTCGACAGCGACCTAGTCCTGCCGGTCCTCGACGGCTTCGACGAACTGGCCCGACCCGCCCAGGGGGAGGCCGTCCGTCGCGTCAACGCAGAGCTGGAAGCCGACCTGCCGCTGCTGCTGACCAGCCGCCATGAGGCGTGGGAGACAGCGGTCACCGAAGGCGATGTGCTGACCGCGGCCGAGGTGGTCGAACTGCGGCCGCTCCGCCTCGACCGGGCCGCGGCCCATCTGGAGCGGACCGCGCGGCCGCTGCGCCTCGACGACGGGGAGGTCGGCACCGTGTGGACACCGGTGCTGAACCGGCTCACCCGGTCGCCGGCGTCACCCGCCGCGCGCGCACTCAGCACCCCCCTGATGGTGGCCCTCGCCCGAGCCGTCTACAGCGACACCTCCCGTGACCCGTCCGAACTCCTCGACCCGGACCGCTTCAGCAGCGTGGAGAGCGTCGAGGAGCACCTGCTGAAGGCGTTCGTGCCGGCCGCGTTCGCGGACGTGGGACCACGGGCGGCCGAGACAGCTGTGCGTCGGCTGACGGTGCTGGCCCGTGCCGCGCGGCGACGGGCCGGCGGACGGCTGGCCTGGTGGGAACTGGAGTCGATGCTGCCCAGGACCCTGGCCCTGTACGCGCCCGGACTGCTGGCCATCGTGGCGCTGTCAGCCCTGGTGCTGCCCGTCGCGGTGGCGCGCACGGCGAGTGACCTGGCGGGCGCGGAGGACCTCACGTCCATCGTCGCGGCGCTGGCCGGGCAGACCATCGGGTTCGCCTTCGGGGCGCGCTTCCTTCTGCCGTCGGCCCCCGGTCGGCGGGGCAGGCGCCTTCTCGTACGGCAGGGTCTGGTCACCGCCGGGGCGAGCGTGCTGCTCTGGGCGGGCTTCGCCTGGACCGACGACCTGCGGCTCGGGTTCCGCTTCGGCGGGGTGAGCGACGGGTGGATCCCCGATCTGTTCGGAGGCTGCCTGTTCGCCACGCTGTTCACCCTCTTCTTCGGCATCGCGGGACTGCCGCGACGGCCGGTGCCGCTCAGCCTGCCCTGGAGCGGATCCGCCGGCCGGGCCTCGGCCCGGGTCTGCGGAGCGGCGCTCCTGCTGAGCGGGGCGTGTGCGACGGGCCTGGTGTTGGCCGGCCGGTCCGGCAGCCTGTGGACCGCACTGGTCGGCATCACCTGCGCGGTGGCGGGTGTCGCCCTGCTGGCGGGCGCCACCCGCCGGGCCGGCCGCGACAGTCCGCACCCGGTTCGGGCCGGGCGGGTGGCGCGACGTTTCGTGGTCGGCATCACGCGCGGTACCGCCGCGGCGCTGGTGATCGGTGTGGGTGCCTGCGCGGCGGCGGGGCTGACCGCGGTGGCGGTGACCGCGGCGAAGTCGGCCTCCGCCACCGATCTCGCCGGACGGCAGTTCGGCGGTTGGCGGTTCGTGGAACGGCACGGGGTCAGAACGGCGGTCACCGCACGGCCGCTGCGGGGCACGCTGCTGATCCCCGGCGGCGGCGCCCGGCCGGTGGCCTACCCCGAAGGGGCGAAACCGTCGGACTGCACGCTGCCGCTGCTCGACAGACGCAAGTGCGTGCCCTTCACCTCGCTGCGCACGGTGTTCGAGTCCCGGGACGGGGCCGTCGCCGTCCGGCTCACCTTTGCGGGTGAGCGTACGACGGTGGCCTACGCCGCAAACTTGCGCTCGACGCTGCCGCAGTCGGCTCGCGGGTGGCTGGCCCAGGGCCCGGTGAGCGGCCTTCTGCAGCGCACGTTGCCGCCGTTGCTCGGCGCGGGCGTGCTCATCGGCGTGGTCGGAGGGTGCGTGTGCGGGGTGTACCGCGCGCTGAGCGTGCCCTCGGACGTGATGCGCGCGGCCGGCCCCGCTTCCTCGCTGCGTACGGACCGTACCGCGTCGGTGACCCGCGGCGGCGCCGTCGCGCTGCTCGTCGGGCTGGTCTGCGTTCCGCTGGCGGCGCTGCCCGGCGACCCGGGCGGCCTGGTGCACGTCGGCACCCAGCTATGGCTTCCGCTGGGCACCGCGGCGCTCTCACTGAGCGCCTGGGGACGGTTCACCGTGACCCGGGTCTGGCTCGCGATGACGGGCCGGCTGCCGTGGCGGCTGATGGCCTTCCTCGAAGACGCCCACCGGCGCGGGGTGCTGCGCCAGAACGGGGCGAGCTTCGAGTTCCGCCACGTGCGGCTGCACGCGCATCTGGCGGGCGACAGCCCGAGCGAGGACACGCCTCTCCCCGCTCGGGCGGATGCCGCGCGCCCTCTTCAGCCGTACGGCGGTCGCGCCGCTGACCGGGAGAACACGGGGATCGGTGGCAGCGGAGCCGACCGGGGCTAGGCAGGGAGAGGCAGGGGGGACGCCCCTTCATAGGTCACAGCCCTACGGTGCGGTACACGGCAGTCGGCGCGTCCCGTCCAGGGAGTGTCGCGGTCACACGGATTGCGTGCCGGCGGGCGACGGCAGAGTGTGGTCGTCGTCCGGCACCGAGTCGGCCGCCGGTAGCTGAGGGTCGGAGTCCCGCCGGGCACTGTCGCCGAGGAAGCCGCCCGACTGGTGCCTCCACAACCTGGCGTACGTGCCCTGCCCCGCGAGCAACTCCTCGTGGGTTCCCTGTTCGACGACGCTCCCGTGGTCCAGTACGACGAGACGGTCCATGCCCGCGACGGTGCTCAGCCGGTGTGCGACCACGAGCGCTGTGCGCCCCTTCATCAGTCGCCACAACGCGTCCTGGATGAGGATCTCGCTCTCGGAGTCCAGCGCACTGGTCGCCTCGTCGAGGAGGAGGACCGGTGCGTCCCGCAGGATGGCGCGGGCCAGGGCGACGCGCTGACGCTGGCCGCCCGACAGCTTCACCCCTCGTTCGCCCACCAGGGTCCTGAAGCCGTCGGGGAGCTTCTCGGCGAACTCCGTGACATGCGCCGCCTCGGCCGCCGCGAGGATCTCCTCGTCCGTCGCGCCGGGCCGGGCGAAGGCGATGTTGTCCCGCAGCGGGCGGTGGAACATGGCGGGTTCCTGCGGGACGTAGGCGATGAGTGACCGCAGGTCGCTCTGGCGCAGCCGCCTGATGTCCTGGCCGCCGATCAGGATGCGTCCGCCGTCGATGTCCGACATCCGCAGCAGGAGACGGGTGAGGGTGGTCTTGCCGCCGCCGGACCGGCCGACCAGCCCGATCCGCGCACCCGCGGGCACGTCCAGGTCGAGCCCTTCGAAGATCGGCGCCGCGCCCGCGTGCGCGAACGTGACGTGGTCGAAGCGGACACCGGAGTCACACGGAGCGAGCGGCTCCGGCTTGGGCGGGTCGAGCACGGTCGGCGGATCCAGCAGCAGCTCCGTGAACTGCGCCGCCTCGGTCATCGAGCTCTCCAGGCGCCGGTATATCTGATTGAATTCGAACATGATCTCGGTCGCCTGGGAGTAGTAGGTGAAGGCGACGATGACGCCCTCCACCCCCAGTCCCGGACCACCGAACGCGATCGCCATCACCAGGCCCAGCACATTGGTGGCGACGGACATCGGCGCGATGACGGTGTCGACGCGCAGGTTGCCGTAGTCCCACGACCGCAGAGTCAGCCGTCGGGACTCCGCGACGCGGCTGCGGTGCTCGGCTCCTTCCCGTCGTTCGGCCGCGAACGCCCGGATGGTCTCCATGTTCATGAGGCTGTCGGCGACATGGCCGGAGACGCGGGCGATCGCCGCCTCCCGCGCGTTGACCAGCCGTTGCCGACGCCGGATCAGCGGCGTCGCGGCCACCAGGGTCAGTGCCATCATCACGAGCAGACCGGCGACCAGCATCGGTGAGTACGTCCACAGCACCGCGGCACCGAACAGCAACGGCACCAGACTGCCCACGATCCGGTACGTCATCGTGTCGATGAAGTCCTCGAAACGCTTCCCGTAACTCAGCACCCGCTTGGTGAGGGAGCCCGCGAAGTTGTCGTGGAAGAACGCCGCGTCCTTGGCCAGGAGTTCGTCCATGCCGTCGACGTAGAGGTGCTCCATGCCGAGCGCGGCCACCCGGTTCAGACAGTGCTGCCCGACCCGCCACACGGCCTCGGAGAGCAGCAGCGTCACCCCGAAGCTCAGCAGGTACGGCGATGCGGTGCCGAGGGTGAGGCCGCCGTCGGAGGCGGCCTGCCCCGCCAGCTTGGCGATCAGCAAGGGGGCGATGTAACGGATGCCGATGTTGCCCAGGGCCGGAAGCAGCAGCGCGGGCAGCGCCAGCCAACGTAACCGCAGGAGTTCGAGGTTGTAGTGGCGCAGAGCCAGCAGGACCGCACTCCTGCCAGGCGCCGAGCCGTAGGCGTCAGAGGTGCCCATCACACTCCCGGGGGTGAGGAAGCGGGCTAGTGTCCCGTCGAACAAGGCTCCCAGTCCATGCATTTACGGCGGAGCGGTGATAATCGGACACTCCGTAGCCGGGCACCGCTCCACAGGCGAGGAGGTCCGAGCGCTCACTTCCGGGATCTCCGTGCCGCGTATCCTGCGCTCGTGCAGCTGCGCTTCGAGATACGCCGGTCCGACTCGCCGTGGGTCGACAGTGTTTGGACCTGCACCAGCGAGCAGGTCACCACGATGACGTCCGTCGCGGGGGTGCGCTGGGGCGTGGTGTTCTGGGAGCAGGACGGCCGGTCCCACGCGGCCGTCACCGGCCCCGAGACCCGTACGAGCACGGCACCGGTCCCGGAGGGCGCCGTCTTCACCGGCATCGACTTCGCCGTGGGCACCTCGCTGCGGGCCCTGCCCACAACGGAGTTGGTCGACGGGGGCGTCGAACTCCCCGACACCACACGCCGCACGTTCCGGCTGGACGGCGCGCGCTGGCAGACCCCGGGTGCCGATGACGCCGAGGCTCTGGTGGAGCGACTGGTGAAGGCCGGGATCGTGGTGCGTGACCCGCTCGTCGCCGATGTCCTGCGAGGACATGACCCGGCCGTGTCGGGACGGACCGTCGAACGCCGTTTCCGAACCGCCACCGGCCTGACACGGGGCGCCGTCCGGCAGATCGAACGGGCCCGTACGGCGGCGGAGTCACTGGCGGCCGGCGACACGGCCGCCGACGTCGTCGCCGAGCTCGCGTACTTCGACGAGCCGCACCTCGCCCGGGCACTGCGCACCTACGTGGGACGCACCGTCGGACAACTGCGGGACGGCATTGGCGGCGCGATCGCGCTCGACCTGGATCAGCGCTCGACGTCGTAGACCAGCTTCAGGATCCCGTTGGAGTAGCTCTCCGACTCCCGCAGCGACAGCATCTGCTTGTCACGGTCGGCCCGGTGGAACAGGCTCTTGCCGGCACCGAGCAGCACAGGGAAGACGAGCAGGTTGTACTGGTCGATCAGCCCCGCCTCCGACAGCCGCCGCGCCAGCTCCGCGCTTCCGTGGATGAACACGGAGCCGCCCTCGCCCTCCTTCAGCTTCGCGATATCCTCCGTCGTACGCAGGATCGTCGTCGGCCCCCACCCATCGACGAGCGCGTCCTCCGACAGCGTGCTCGACACCACGTACTTGGGCAGCTCCTTGTAGGCGGCGTGGTCCTCCGACGCGGGCCAGACCGACGCGAAGGCCTCGTAACTGCGGCGGCCGAACATCAGCGCCGTCGTGTCGGCGAGCTCCTCGCCCTTCAGCGACCAGGCCTCCGGGACGAACTCCAGATCCTGCACCACCCAACCACCACTACGGTGCCCTTCCTCGGTCCCGCCGGGCGAGTCCAGAACGCCGTCGAGCGACATGAATCCGGTGTAGACCAAGGTACGCATTTACTGTCTCCTCATCACGGCCGAGCTGCTGGGATCAGGCTAGATCGCGGCCGGCACGAACGTCTTGGACGGAAACGACATCGCGTGGGGGCGTCCGTCAAAGGGGGTGAGGAACTGGATCACCGAGCGCGACGTTCACGCGCTTGAGCGTCCTCTCGCCGTCCTCGCCGCTCAGGAACGTCACGGTGGTCGGATACGCCGTGCTGTCGTCGTGGAGGCCGACGGTGACGGTGAGGCTCTTGTAGTGCTCGTTGGTGCAGCAACTGAAACGGTCGTAGTAGCCCGGTGAACGCGGTCACGAGGGCCGCCGTCTCGGCCCTCCGGCTGGCGGCCGGTGGCGTAGGCGTCCCCGGACCAGGGTGCCCGGCGCTCACGGGGTCAGCCCGCCGTTCGGCGTACGGTTGTCGGCGGTTCGCCCTCGTAGCTGTCGTCGTCCCCCTGGAAGAGCCTCACGTAGGAGTTGACCGGGTCCGGGACGTCGGGCAGGCGCCCGGTTCTGTCCTTGTCGGTGCGTGCGTCCAGCATCAGAGGGCCGTCCTCGGTCGGCGGTGGACTCGCCGTCGCTCACGTGGAGTCCGTACAGCCGCTCTTCGCCCCAGGTGCCGCTCTCGGTCAGGGCGACGATCGCCATCCCGTCGTCCGCGCCGAGAACCGACATGTCCTGATCGGTGTCGGTCCCGCTGCCGGGTGTGGAGACCGGGAGGAGAAGAGCGGTGAGATTCCGGGTTCCTTTCCCCGGTGATCCACGCGGTGGTCCCTTCCAGCGTCGCCCGGTTCAGGTCTCCGGGGAAGTGCCGTTCCTGTGCGCTGAATCTCGGCATCGGGTCGTATCCGCGAGGCGGGGCCGAGGGCCGTGTCCGACGGTTTCGACGAGGGGGTCCGTTCCTTGGGACCGTTACCGGCGTCGTCGTCGACGATCCGATTTATCAGCCGAGCAGGACGCAATGTTCGTCTCGATTCTCCGTGCGGACAGGCGGAAGGATCAGGCGGCACCACTGGCACCTGCGCGGAGATCCTGCACATTCAGCGCAGCGAGGTCCGGACCTCGCTCGACGCGTGTCCGTAGGCCCTGCGGAAGGCCCGGCTGAAGTCCGCGGGTTGACGGAATCCCCGGCGCAGTGCTGTCTCACCGATCGTGCGGTGGCGCAGGCGTGGGTCCGTGAGGTCGGCGCGGGCGTGCTTCAGGCGGCGATGGCCGTCGGGTCCAGAGCCGCGTCGGTGAGGTGGTGGTCGATGAAGGCGCTGATCCGGGCGAGGAGCGCCGTTGTGCGGGTCTCGGTGGGCAGCGAGTCCTGGTCCCTGTAGCGCGTCGCGAGGAGAGAGCCGGCCAGGTCCACGCCGATGCGGATGCGCTGGGCAGCGGCTCGGCCAGCATGCGGTCGGCGCGATGGTCGACCAAGCGGAGCAGGGCACGGGGGACACGGAGGAGGGTCAGGCTGGCGCGAGCGCCCCTGTCCAGGAAGTAGTCCTCGGGGTCCCGGCGGCGGATGTGGGCGGGGGAGCGCAGGGCGGTCAGCGGGGAGAAGTCGAAGGCCGCGACCTGGCCGCGCGAGAGTCCGACGAACTCCACCCGGCCCCGGAAACGGGGTGCGTGCGGACTCCGGATCGTCACCGGCATGACCTCGTGGCCGACCGTGTCGTTCCATCAGCCGAAGAGGCCCGGCGCCGCGATGTATCGATGTCCCGGGTGACCGGCTGTTCGCGGTGAGACACCGGGCGTTCGGTCGTCCTGACAGATGTCAGGACGGCAGGCGGCGTGTAGTCGCATACGTTGCTCTCGGTCCGCAGGTCGACTGCGGACCGGGACTACGCGCCGCGTCGGGGGAAGTGGGTGTTCATGAAGCGCACGTGCGCTGCCGCGCTCGTAGCGATGATGGCTCTGGGCATGGTCACGACGGGGTGCGGCCCGCACAAGGAGGATGAGAAGCAGTCCGGGACGGACCGGGGAACCCCGGCCGCGAGCGCGGGACTGCGAGAGCTGACCGACGCCGAGCAGTTGCGTATCGCGGATGCCCAGCAGCGGTTGATCAAACGCTGTATGGCGCGCAAGGGCTTCGAGTTCTGGGAGGCGGAGCGGCTGGGCCTGGAGGAGAGCCGCACGCTCGGCTGGGTCACGGACGATGTCGCCTGGGCGAACGAGCACGGTTACGGCAGCCGTATCGAGGCCAAGCACGAGCGGGCCCGGTTGACCAACAGGAACGTCGCCTACCGCAAGGACCTCTCCGACGGGCGACGTGCGGCCTACGACAAGGCCCTGGACGAAGGCATCGACGCCCCCGTGATCACGGCCGAGGTGCCCACCGGCGGGACGGTCCGCAAGCGCGTGGGCGGCTGCGTGGCGGAGGCGGAGAAACAGCTCTACGGAGACCGGGTGGCCTGGTTCCGTGCGGAGAAGACGGTGATGGGTCTGCAACCCCTCTACGTCCCCGAGCTGTTGGCCGACAAACGATTCACCGCGGCGCTGGCGTCCTGGTCCCGGTGCATGGCACGTTCCGGCCACACGTACCGCACTCCGCAAATGGCCCGACAGGCAGCCGTCGAGAAGGGCCTGAAGATCGGCCCTGGCAAGGCGTTCGAGGCGGAGCGCAAGCTTGCCGTCGCCGATGCGACGTGCGCGAAGAACACGTCGCTGCGGTCCATCGGAAACGAGCGCGAGTCCCACTACGTCAACAAGCTGCGCGGCCGCTACGGCAGCGACCTCGGCACCTATGCGCGTCTCCAGCTCCGGGCGCTCGCCCGCGCCGCGAAGGTCGTCGAACCGCGTACGTGAGAGCCCCGTTCACGATCTCCCGTGATGGCGGCGCACGGTCGCGACACCACGTCCATGGTCACCACCGTGGATCAGTACACCTCCGACGAGGCAGACAAATAGGAGTGCGCATGCGCAAGTTGACCACGGCCATCGCGGCGACGGGCCTGATGGCCCTCGGACTCGCCGTCCCAGCCTCCGCCCATGCGGCGGAACAGGGCCAGTACTGCGATGCGGAGTGGAGCAGCCACGGCCGCGACGGCAACGTCCGCGCCTGGAACGGGTTCGACTGCACGGGCACGCTTCTCGGAGTGACCCCCGGCAACGACCCCGACTGGAGCGACGCCTCGGGGCCCTTCCAGGGCAACGACTGGAACCAGCCGAAGTCCGTCGCCAACAACGGCACGATCGGGGGCAACGACGTCGTCGCCTTCTACCTTGCGCTCAACTATGCGTACGAACACGGGTACGTCTGCCTCTCGCCGTACGAGCTGTACGCGGACGACGTGACCGACAACGTGTACACGAGCGGCAGTGCGCCCACCCATATCGCCTCCCACCGCTGGGTGCAGAGCTCCGGGTGCGCCGCGAACAGCTGGCTCACCTGACCGAGTTCGCCTCCCGGGGCCCCTCCGTAGGAAGGGCGCACGGGTGAACGGACGGGTCATCGAACTGCGAGCAGTGCTTCGATGGCCCGCCCGCCCGCGTCCGTCAGCACCGCCGACGGCAGATGGACGAAAAAGGGTTGGGCGCGGACCTCTTGAGCGGGCGAGCTCCGGTCATGGTCGAGGCACGGCGACCTCGTAGCGGCCGTACGGCTTGAGCTCCTTGACCGGACCGCCTGCGTCAGGACGGATCGTTGCCCCACGTTTTGTCGGTGTGTGGGGCGTCCTTGATGAAGGGGCTGTCCACGAAGGCGACCAGGGCCATGGTGTCGGCGTCGGGTTCCTCGTCCGGCACTCGATGGGTGATCGTTTCGGGCAGCATCACCAGCGCCGTGGTTCCCTGTTTCTCCTCGGAGGGGCGTAGCTGAACGCGGATGCCGTGGCGGTCGGCCAGTCGGCCCACCACGAAAAGGCCCATGCGCTGGGAGATCGCGGCGTCGACGGTGGGCGGGTCGGCAAGGATGCGGTTGATGTCCGCGAGCTCTTCGTGGGGCAGACCTATGCCCTGGTCGTGTATCTCGAGGATGGTCCGGCCGTCGGGCAGCCGTGCGGCGGTGATGTGGACCGGGACGTGCGGGGAGGAGAAGGCCGCGGCGTTCTCCAGGAGTTCGGCGAGCAGGTGGACCAAGTCGTTGATGGCGCGCCCGTCGATCTGGGCCTCCGGGATGCCGGAGAGCTGGATGCGTTCGTACTGCTCCACTTCCGAGACCGCGGCGCGGACGATGTCGACGAGAGTCATGGGCTGGTCCCACTGCTGGGCGGGAGCCTCGCCGCTGAGCACGAGAAGGTTCTCGCCGTTGCGGCGCACACGTGTGGCGAGGTGGTCGAGCTGGAAGAGGTTCTCCAGCTGGTCGGGGTCGGCTTCCCTGCGCTCCAGGTCGGAGATCATGCTGAGTTGGCGCTCGATGAGGGGCTGGCTGCGGCGCGCCAGGTTGCCGAGGATCGTGTTGATGTTGGCGCGCAGTTGGGCCTGTTCGGCGGCGAGCCGGACCGCTTCGCGGTGGACGTGGTCGAAGGCGCGGGCGACTTCCCCGATCTCGTCCGTGCTGGTGATGGGGATGGGTTCGACGTCGGGGTACACCCGGCCGGGGACGGCGCGGGTGAGCTGGGTCAGCCGGGCGGGCAGCCGCTCCGCGGCGATGGCGTGGGCGGAGGCGCTGAGGCGGTGCATGCTGGTGCTCATCGTGCGGGCCACCCAGGTCGCGAGGAGGAAGGCGACGAGGATGGAGGCGAGCACGAGTGCCGCGTTGACGAGGGCGTCGTTGCGGGCGTCGTCGGCGATGTCGTGGGCCTCGGCCAGCGCGGTGCCGGTGAGGTACACCTCGACGCTGCGGTAGGCGTCGAAGCTGAGGGTGGAGGCGGCGAAGAACGTCTCGGGCGTGATGCCCCGTTCGGCGAGTCGTGTCGCTGTCGCGCCGGAGGCGATGGCGGTGGCCATCTCGTCCAGAGACGGCGGGGGGACGAAGGTCCGCCCGGCCACCTCGGCCCGCGTCCGGGCCTCAGCGATCTGCTGCCGCCCCGTCGCCTGCGCGTCGGCGAGTGCTTTGCGTAACCGGGCCACGTCGTCGGTGCCGGCGAAACCGGCGAACTCCTGGAGCGCGATCTGTTCTAGGTAGATGTAGGAGCTGAACGAGGCGATCTGGGCCTGGAGTTCACCCAGGGCGAGCTTGCTCCGGTCCTCGACGAGGAGGTGGGTCCCGATGGCGCGGATCAGTGACTCGGCCGCCTGGGTGAGCGAGATGGCGTACAGCGTGCGGCCGAGGGTGGCCTGACTGGTGATGCCGAAGCCGAGCTCGTTGGAGACCTCCATCAGCGGGTGCTGGACGGCGTGGTAGCTCTCCTCGGTCTGCACGCCGGTCAGCTTGGCGGTGAAGGCGTCGGCACGTACCGAGGCGAGCCGTTTCTCGCCCGCGCGGACGAGTTCGACCCGGCGCTCGAGGCTGGCGGTTCTCGGCATGCGGGCGACCGCTTCGTCGAACTTCTTCGCGTCCTGGTCGGTGATCTGCCGGGCCTCGGCGATGATGTCGGAGTCGCGCTCGCCCTTCACCAACGGGATGACGGAGACGTCGCGTTCGTTGATGGCGTCGCTGGCGTAGGTGTTCGCCGCCTGGACGAGTTCCGCCACGCGGACCGCGTCCTTGGCGGTCTGCCAGGTGTCGACGGAGCGTTTGACTCGTACGCTGCCGAGGACGAGGGCGACGAGTACCGGGATCAGCAGGATGGCCTGAAGTTTCTGGGCCACACGGAGGTTGCGGGCAGCGAATCTTCGGCCCGTGGCAGTGGGGGTGTGCGACACGGTCGTCCTATCGGCTCGGATCCGCCTCGTGTTCGACACTCTCCTCAACGAGACGGTCACAGTGCGTTGTTCGGATCAGATCGTTCCGATGTCTAGCACTCTGATTCCGTTGCTGACCCGGATTTCACCGAAGCGGTGCACAGTTGAGCTTTCAAGTGACGGTGGGGAGGCTGTTCCACCTCGCCCACCTCAGCTGCCTAGTCCGCTTAGTCCGCTTTCGCGTCAGGGGGTGAAGACCTGCTCAAGCTGGTCGATGGCTCCGTCCGCGCCGAGGTGGTACTGGAAAACCAGGCCGCTGTCGGGGTGTGCTTCCAGCCAGTCCAGGAACTCCTGGACGCCGATGGGCTGGTTCTCGGTGCTCGCCACGATGGGGTCGGTGACGGTGATGTGCGCGGCCTGATCCAGGGGCAGATAGGTCTCCTTGCCGACTGTCTCGAACGGCGCGCCGTCGGAATCCGGGGTGCCGCAGCCCCAGTTGCCGTGCCTGATGATCAGGCTCAGGGATCCGCCCTCGGGTGTGTAACGGTAGACAGCGATCTCGTCTGGCGAGATGGGCATCTTGTGGTCGCAGCCGTCGTCCTCGCCACCGGACCCGGCAGCGATCGGTGAGTCCACCGCCGATGCCGCCGGTGATTTCGCGGATGCCTGGGCGGAGGGCACCTTGCTGTCGGGAGACGGCGAGACCTTCCCGGCGGGCAGTGCGTTGGCGGATGAGGTCGCCTCGGTGCCGTTACCGTCCTTGGCGCTTGAGGGAGTGACGGCCGCCGCCGAACCCTCCGTGTCCGAGGACGCGGAGGAGCAGGCGGTGAGCGCCAGGACACCGGCCGCGCATGCGCTCAGGGCGAGCGTCCGGAACGCGATCCGTCTGCGGCGATGCGTGATCATCATGATGTGTCCCCCAGGGTGGTGGCAGCGGCTACCTGTGTAGCCGGGTGAGCTGGAGAGACCATATTCAGCCACGCTGCCGCGTTTTCGATCACCCGGACATCGTCCGTTGCGAACCGGTGACCAGACCTGTGCAATATGAGAGAGCGGCAGCCATCAGACCAGGAACGTGAGAGGGCGAACGCGATCACGCTTCCCAGAGGTCACACCAGGTGTCGATCGCGTTCCTGGACGCATCAGCCCAACTAGGAGTCCAGCCGCAGCAGAGCCCCCACTCCATGTACGACACCAAGATCTCCGCGTCGGCCTGAACAGCGAACCGGGCGAGCGTGAAGCAGTAGCCCTGACCCGCGTACGTCAGCTCGCCGGCCAGCAGCAGTTCTCCGATGCGCTCCCGCCATTCAAGCCGTCGAGCCACCCCGACAAGCCAACGAACGCAGCCGCTCCGCTTCGCCGAGACGGAGAAAACCACCGCCCAGAAGTTTCATATATCGCCGGTTGTTCGAGACATAGCGGGCCACGACGTGTGCTTGGCCGACGTCTTGCGGATGCCGCACGCTCATCGCCGCATCATGACTCATCCCTCGCAGGGCCACCACGAGGAACTGAGGTGATCCGGAGCCGGACGTGATCTCACGCTCTCGTCCGGCGGGGCTGCGGACTACTGCTCGGGCTTCCAGGTGATGCTGACCTGGCCGTTGCCGCCGTGGGTGCCGTCGCCGTAGGAGGCACCGGCGCCACCCGCGCCGCCCCGGCCGCCCAGGTCACTGCGACCGCCGGGACCGGGCCTGTCCGCGGTGCTGGCGGAGCCTCGGCCGCCGGTTCCGGGCAGCTCGCTCTCGGTGCACGCGCCGTCGCTGACGCTGGTCGCGCCGCCTGCGCCACCGCCAGCTCGGGGGCCATCGTGGATCTTCGGAGAGCCGCCCGCACCGCCGGTGCTTCCACCGCCGGCACCGCCTCCGCCTCCGGTCTCATCCTCGGGGACACCGCCGGAAGCTCCGCCGCCACCGCCGGCGGCTTGGATGCTCAGGCTGTCGGGACCCGACACGCTGGATGCCCCTCCGCCGCCTCCGCCTCCACCGCCCGCCGGGTAGTCCTGTCCGTTCTGGCCGCCGCCGGACCCGCCGGTCCCGCCCGCGCCGCCACTCCCCGGCATCTGCCCTCCAGCGCCGCCGCCACCCACGAAAGCGCCCAGTTGGACATCGGCAGCCGTGACGAACTCACAGGTGACACTGCCGCCACCGCCACCACCCCCGCCGTTGTGCGCGAGGTCGTCGCCGCCTGCGCCGCCCGCTCCGCCTGCGCCTCCGACCTCGACGGTGACGAGCGAGCCGGCGGGGATGGCCGCGACGTTGTCGTAAGTGCCGGGCGTCGAACTGCTCCACGATCCGGTCGGGTCGGCCGCATGGGCGGCCGGGGCGGCGATCAGCGCGCTGCCCATCACCAGGGCCGGTGAGACCAGCAGTGCCGCGATCCGCACAGTGGCGCTGATGGAGGGTGAAGTGAACAGGAAGGGCAAGGGATGCTCCTGAGGTCGTTGATCCGGGGACGCAGGGGACGCCGACCCGGACCCAGACTTGGACCCAGACCCGGACCACACGGTGTGTTGGTGTCCTGCGTCCCGGATCCGCGTTCACGGGCCGGGCTCCTGCGTCGCGATCTGTGCCCGCGCGGGCATCCGACACCTTGCCCTGCGGATGGCGCCGGCCTCCGGTTCTGCCGGGCCTGTCGGACGGCGAGCAGGAGATATCGCCCGCTCGGCCGGTGGTACACGGCACGCCAGAACGCGCCGTCGGCCGTAGCGCGATCACGGCGCCGAGGACGGCGCGTGGGCCTCGCGCACCCGGTCGACGTGGGTGTGCGGCCGACCGGTCCGACGCATACCTCCTATGTATTAGGTGCGAATGTGCCGAAGTGGTAGGGCAGTTGTGGTGTCGCAGTGCTGCACCCCTATAGACATCCTATCTATCGCCTGGTGATGATGGCGCTGCCTTCGACGGACGCCGAGGAGGCCGAGGAGGCCGAGCCGCCCTCGGTAAAGAAGACCCGACCACTGCCTGGGAGATCTTCCGTGACTCATGAGTCCCCGCTCGAGCGAAGAAGCGTTCTCAAGTTCGGCGGTGCCCTTGCTCTCACACCGCTGGCCGCCCAGATGGTCGGAGGCCCGTTTGCCGGACCGGCCGCCGCTGCCGAGGGCGCCGGGCCGGCAGCCGCTGTGTGGCCGGTCCTGTCGCGCAAGGCGCTGAAGTACTCCGTCCCCGCCGCGGACTGGGAGTCTCAGGCGCTGCCGATCGGCAACGGCCGACTCGGTGCGATGCTCTTCGCCGATCCCTACGAGGACCGCGTCCAGTTCAACGAGCAGAGCCTGTGGGGTGGGGTCAACAACTACGACAACGCCCTCGCCGGTCAGCCGGACAGCGCCTTCGACACCGGCATGAACGGCTTCGGTTCGTACCGGAACTTCGGTGACATGGTGGTCACCTTCGGGTCCCCTCGTGTCCGGCCGAAGGTCACGGCGCCGGGAGGGCCGTACAGCTCCTCCTCGTCGGAGGGGGTGGACAAGTCCTACGACGGTACGTCGAGCACCAAGTGGTGTATCGAGGGGCCGGGTTCGAAGGTGCAGTGGCAGGTTGAGCTTCCGGACCCCGTCGAGGTCACGTCCTACCGGCTGACCAGTGCCAACGACGTGCCCGAGCGCGACCCGCAGCAGTGGACGCTGTCCGGTTCCGCCGACGGGTCGAACTGGACCACGCTGGACGACCGGATCCTGACGGCGCCCTTCGAAAGCCGGTTCCAGACAAAGGAGTTCACCTGTGCCGCGAGCGGGTCGTACCGCTTCTACCGGTTCGATTTCGTCCCCGAGGCGGGGGTCAGTCACTTCCAGGTGAGCGAGATCGGTCTGTCGGGCGTGGAACTCGGCAGCGGCGTCGGCCCGGTGTATCTGTCCTCGCCGAGCGGACACGCGGGCATCTCCCGTTCGGTGGACGGCGATCCCGGCACGGTCTGGCGGGTCGCCGGCGCCACGAAGGCGGTCGTATGGCAGGCCGATCTGGCCGACGCGGTCGCCGTCACCTCGTACACCCTGACGGCCGCCCCGGACCGGCCGCGGGACGACGCCCGGCGGTGGACCCTCCAGGCCTCGCAGGACGGGCAGGCGTGGGTGACCCTCGACACGCAGAACCCCGCGACGCCCTTCGCGGCGCGCGGCGAGACCCGGACCTTCCCGATCGCCAACACCACGGTGTACCGCACCTATCGGCTCACCTTCACCCCCGGCGAGTCGTCCACCGGCTTCCAGATCGCTGAAGTCGTCCTGGAGGGCGCGCAGTTCGACACCCGTACGCAGACCACGGTCGTCGACTACCAGCGTGCCCTGGACTTCGGCAAAGGGGTCCACGTCACCCGCTTCGGCGCTCCGGGGCAGCGGTTCCGGCGGGAGGCCTTCGCCAGCCGTTCCGCCGATGTCATGGTCTTCCGGTACACCTCGGAGCGGGCGCGGGGACTCTCCGGGACGATCTCCCTGGCGTCCGCGCAGGACGGAGTCCCGACAACCGTCGACGCCGGACGGCTCGCTTTCCACGGGGTCATGGGCAACGGCCTCCAGCACGCGTGCGCCGTCCAAGTGCTGCACACCGACGGCGAGTTGAGCGCCGACGGCTCGGCGCTCGGGTTCACCGGCTGCACGACGCTGACCCTGCTGCTGGACGCCCGTACCGACTACAAGCTCGACGCCGCCGCCGGATGGCGCGGAGCCGAGCCGCGGGCGGCCGTCGACAAGGCGCTGGCCAAGGCGGCCAAGCGGTCGTACGGCGCGCTGCGCGACGAGCACACCGCGCAGATCCGCGCTCTCATGAACCGGGTCTCCGTCGGCTGGGGCAGCTCCGCCGACACCGTCGTCGCCCTGCCGACCCAGGCCCGGCTGGCGCGCTACGCGGCGGGCGGCGACGACCCGACCCTCGAACAGGCGATGTTCGACTACGGCCGGTACCTGCTGATCAGTTCCTCCCGCCCGGACGGTCTGCCCGCCAACCTCCAGGGCCTGTGGAACGACAGCAACTCGCCCGCCTGGGCGTCCGACTACCACACCAACATCAACATCCAGATGAACTACTGGGGAGCCGAGACCACGAACCTGCCGGAGTGCCACGCGGCGCTCGTGGAGTTCGTCAGGCAGGTCGCCGTACCCAGCCGGGTGGCCACCCGCAACGCCTTCGGCGCGGACACGCGTGGCTGGACCGCCCGCACCAGCCAGAGCGTCTTCGGCGGCAACGCGTGGGAGTGGAACACCGTCGCCAGCGCCTGGTACGCCCAACACCTCTACGAGCACTGGGCGTTCACCCAGGACCTGGACTACCTCCGCACGGTCGCACACCCGATGATCAAGGAGATCTGCGAGTTCTGGGAGGACCACCTCAAGGAGCGCGAGGACGGGCTCCTCGTCGCGCCGAACGGCTGGTCCCCCGAGCACGGGCCGCGCGAGGACGGCGTCATGTACGACCAGCAGATCATCTGGGACCTGTTCCAGAACTACCTCGACTGCGAGGCGGTGCTCAAGGCCGACCCCGCCTACCGGGCGAAGGTCGCGGACATGCAGGCGCGCCTCGCGCCGAACAAGATAGGAAAATGGGGGCAGTTGCAGGAATGGCAGGAGGACATCGACAGCCCGACGGACATCCACCGCCACACCTCGCACCTCTTCGCCGTCTATCCCGGCCGTCAGATCACCCCGAGGGCAGCGGACTTCGCGGCCGCCGCCCTGGTCTCGCTCAAGGCGCGGTGCGGTGAGAAGGACGGTGTGCCCTTCACCGCCGCGACGGTGTCGGGCGACAGTCGCCGTTCGTGGACCTGGCCCTGGCGAGCCGCCCTCTTCGCCCGCCTCGGCGACGGACACCGCGCCCAGATCATGCTGCGCGGGCTGCTGACGTACAACACGCTGCCGAACCTGTTCTGCAACCACCCGCCCTTCCAGATGGACGGGAACTTCGGCATCTCCGGCGCCGTGGTGGAGATGCTGCTACAGAGCCACGACGGCGTCATCCATCTGCTGCCCGCCCTTCCCGACGGCTGGAAGGCCAAGGGCTCCTTCACCGGGTTCCGTGCCCGTGGCGGCTACGAGGTCAGTTGTGCGTGGCGGGACGGGAAGGTCACGTCGTACAGGATCGTGGCCGACCGCGCGCGGGATCGCGGAAAGGTCACCGTGCGCGTGAACGGCGTCGACACGAAGGTCAAGCCGGCCAAGCCCTGACGTGTGTGAGTGCGCACCGGCGTTCCACCCCCGCACGTGGGGGTGGAACGCCGCTGTGTGCGGGGGAGTGGGGAAGGGCCTGGGGCCGCTGGGCTTTGTACCGCTCCGGGTTCCGCGACGCTCTACCGGCTGACGAGGAGTCCCGTCAGGATGATGTCGAGGGAGCTGTCGATGCGCTGGTGGAGGTCGAAGGGGGCCGGTTCCTCGCGGATCCACCGCAGGATCGTGGAGAAGTAGCACGCGGCCAGCAGCGCGCCGGCCTGGTCGTGGTCGACGTCGGTCCGGACCTCTCCGCGTCGCCGCCCGTTGTCGATGATCCGGGCGAGCTCGACCTCCAGGGACGGGTCCTGCAAGAGGCGGCCGTAGCGGGCTGAAGCGTCCATGAGGACGGTGGTCTCGGCGCGCGAGGCGATGTTGAGGTCGGCCATCTCCTTGAGGTAGCGCCGCAGCCGATCGCCGACCGGCAGATCCTCGGCGTGCTCCGCGCCGAGGATCTCGGCGACACGGGCGCGACGGCGGGCGCCCCATTCCTCAAGGAAGCCGATCTTCTGCGAGTAGTGGTTGAAGACGGTCGCGCGGGCGACGTCGGCGGCCTCGGCGATCTGGTCCATGGTGGTCGCCTCGAACCCCTGGGCGACGAAGAGGCCGACAGCCGCGTCGTACAGCTGGCCATGCAGTTTCCGGCGCCTGCGCTCGTGACGGCTGACCGTCGCGCCGCCCTCGGCAGTGGCTACCGCGTCCGCCGCGTCCCCGATCTTCATGGATGCCAGTACAACACAGCGCCACGCGGCTCTTGACCCCTTCCTGGCTTCTCTCTAGATTCTTGACCATTGTTGGACTCCAGTCCAGCAATGGATCCAAGTCCTGCGATGTTGGTCGTGAGAAGCCACGTCGTGAGAAGCCACAAGGAGGCACCATGGCTTCCGCCACCTCCCGCACGGGCCTGGTCGGGCTCGGCAGCCGCTGCCACGCCTGGATCGCGGCCGCCGGCGGATGGGGCATGAGCAACGCCGGGTTGGTCACCGGCCGGGGCGAGTCACTGCTCATCGACACCCTTTACGACCTGCGGCTGACCAAGGCCATGCTCGACGAGCTGACACCACTGACCGCCGCCGCGCCGATCTCCACCGTGGTCAACACCCACGGCAACGGCGATCACTGGTTCGGCAACCAGCTGGTGGCCCACGCCGAGATCATCGCGGCCCGCGGCTCCATGGCCGACATGCGGCAGGTGGGTCCGGCCGAGATGCTCACGCTGACCGGCCTGGACAGCCCCGCCGGACACTTCGCCCGCCGGATCTTCGGCCGCTTCGACTACACCGGCATCGAACCGGTCCTGCCGAACCGGGTCTTCGACGGCGAGACCGTCCTGGACATCGGCGGCACGGAAGTCCGCCTCATCGACGTCGGCCCCGCGCACAGCGCGGGAGACACGATCGTCCACGTGCCTTCGGCCGGGACCGTCTTCACCGGCGACATCGTGTTCGCCCGCGCCACACCGATCGTCTGGCACGGTCCCTTCACCCGCTGGCTCGCCGCCTGCGACCTCCTGCTCGGGCTCGACGCCGACATCATCGTGCCCGGCCACGGCCCGGTCACCACCAAACAAGCCGTCCGCGAGATCCGCGACTACCTCGAATTCGTCCACGAGCAGGCCCACGCCCGGTTCACCGCCGGCATGCCGGTCATGGACGCCGCGCGCGCCATCCGCCTCGGCCGCTTCGCCGACCTGGCCGAGAGCGAGCGCCTCGCCGTCAACGTCCACACCGTCTACCGGGAGCTCGACCCCGCGCTGCCCCCGCTCGACGGACCGGGCCTGTTCGGCTGCATGGCCGAGCTGTGCGGCGACGTCTGACAGCCACGCGAACCCTTCAGCCCCCAGCCCTCCCCCGG
>NZ_JABERD010000107.1 GCF_013044505.1 Streptomyces sp. S3(2020)
GGACATGGGTCCTCGGAGCGCCCGACGGAACCCGGGATGTTCGGGCGCTCCGAGGACCCATGTCCTGCCCCGAAGCCTCGCCGGGCCCTGCCCCCTGGCCGTTCGTGGCGCCCGGCGAAACCCCGGAAGCCCTCGTGCTCCGCGAGGCCGAGGGCTGCTGGCCGGACGTCTCGGTGGCTTCCGTGTTCCGTCGGCCCGGTGCGCCCGGTGCGCCCGGTGCGCCCGGTGTGACCCCGGTCGCCCTGGCGGCCCCCGCGGCACGGCCGCTCGGGAAGCCCGCCGGGTCCCCAGGGGTCCGGGGCGGCGTCACCGTCATCGGGTTGCCGCCTCCTCGGCGCGGTCGGGTACCGGGGCCGGTGTCGCCGTGGGCTGCTTCGAGTCGTTGCCGACCAGGGCCCACCAGGCCGCGAGGCCGAAGCACACCGCGGTCAGTACCGTCGAGGGTCCGCCGATGTCGGCGTAGGCGAAGTCGGTGAGCTGCCAGACCAGGAAGCCGCAGGCGACCAGGCCGCAGTCGAGCCCCGGACCGGACCGGCGTACCCGCGCCAGCCCCCGCAGCCCGCACACCAGCAGGGCCAGCCAGCCGCCCGCGAGGGCGAGGAGGCCGATGAGGCCCTGTTCGGCGAGGATCAGGAGGTACATGTTGTGCGGGGAGAGCAGCGGCTGCTTGCGGAAGGCCGCGCCCGCGCCCTCGGTGTCGCTGCCCGCGGACAGCGCCAGCGAGGCGTGCGCGTCCCGGTGTTCGGGGAATCCCTTCAACCCCACGCCGGTCAGCGGCTGTTCACGCCACATGCCGACGGCCGCCGCCCACATGGTGTACCGGTCGGTGACGGACTGGTCGGGCGCGTCGGTGACCTGCGTGATGCTGCTGATCCGCTCCTGGAGCATCGCCGAACCGACCCCGAAACCGCCGACCAGGATCACCCCCAGCGCCGCCACCACGGCCCCCACCTTTAGTGCCCGCCGCAGCCCGGCCAGCACCAGCTGCACCGTGCACGTCACCGCCGTGGCGATCCACGCCCCGCGGCTGAAGGACAGGGCGAGGGGGATCAGCAGGGCCAGCGCGCAGCACGCGGCGATCACCCGGTGCCGTACCGGGGTCCGACCCAGCGCCAGCCCCACCGCGCACACCAGCCCGAAGCACACGACCGTCGCCATGCCCATCACGTCCTGCGCCCCGAAGGTGCCGACGGCACGGATCTCCTGGCCCTGGTACGAGGCACCGGTCCCGGTCAGGAACTGGTGCACCCCGATCGCCCCCTGCCACAGGGCGAGCCCCACGAAGGACCAGGCCAGGACGCGGAAATCGCCCCGGCCCCGGATCAGCAGCAGCACCGCGGCCGGGACGAGGACGAAGAGCTGGAGATAGCGGCCCATGCCGGTGATCCCGGCCCCCGGCGAGGCGGCCCCCGCGGCGGCGATCGCCAGCCCGAGCACCGGCAGGCCCAGCACCACGGCCGCCGTACGCGACAGGGGGCGCCGCCGATCCCGTACCAGGAGGATCCCGCAGTACAGCACCACCAGCGCCGAGACCGCGTCGGCGGGCCCCGCGCCCCCCTCGCCGCCCGGTCCGATCGGCAGCCCCAGCAGGGCGATCACCGCCACCACCGGGAGCATCGGCGCGTATCTCCGGACGTGGTCCATGCTCAACTCCCCGTCGGACGCACGAGCGTGGCGGCGGTGCGGGCCAGGATGCAGATGTCCTGCCACAGCGACCAGTTGTCGATGTACGCGTTGTCGAAGCGGGCCCGGTCCTCGATGGAGGTGTCGCCGCGCAGGCCGTGGATCTGGGCGAGACCGGTGATGCCGGTCTGCATGCGGTGGCGGGCCGCGTATCCGGGGTACGTCTGGCTGAAGTTCGCGACGAAGTACGGGCGTTCGGGCCTCGGCCCCACCAGGCTCATGTCGCCCCAGAAGACGTTCCAGAGCTGGAGCAGCTCGTCCAGGGACGTCCTGCGCAGGAAGCGGCAGAACCACGACATCCGGCGTTCGTCCGCCACGCTCCAGCGGGTCGCCGACTCGTGCTCGTCGACCGGGCGGTGGGTGCGGAACTTCAGGAGGGTGAAGGGGCGGCCGTCCTTGCCGATGCGTTCCTGACGGAACACCACACCGCGGCCGTCGGTCACCCGCAGCACCACCGCGCACACCAGCAGCAGCGGGCTGACCAGCAGCAACAGGGTCCCGGCCACCAGCACGTCCAGCACCCGCTTGCCGAAGCTGCCCCGCCGCCGGCCCCCCATGTCGAGGCGGCGGCAGGCGAATCCGGCGAGCTGGTCACGGGAGGCGTACGACGGGGAGTCCGCGTCGACCTCCCACACCGCGCAGCCCGACTCGGCCAACGCCCGTAGCAGCGGCCCCTGTTGGGAACGCACGGACGGATGCACGACCAGGACGTCCCGTACGCCGTTCTGGATGAGCGCCCGCTCGACCTCCTCGCCGGCGGTCAGCACGGGCAGGCCCTCGCTGCCGTCCGGCTTCTCGGCGACGACACCCACCGGGCGCACCCCGCAGCGCGGGTGGCGCAGGATGCCCGCGGCCACGCGCTGCGCGGTCGTCGCGGGGCCGATGACGAGGGCGGCGCGCGGCCGGTTCAGCGAGGCCGTGCGGCGCCGCCAGTGCACGGCTCCGCGGGCCGCGCAGGCCGCCGCCGACTGGAGCAGGAAACCGAGGGCGAGCGTGTCGGCGGGCAGCGCGTGCTGCGGGGCGTACGCGGCGACCAGCGCGCCGAGCGCCAGCCAGGACACCGCGATCCGGCCGCAGACGGCGGGCAGTTCGTCCAGGACGCCCGGCACCGCGCGCGGCAGGTGCGGGCGCAGCAGCATCGAGGCGGAGGCCAGCAGGGCCGCGAGCAGCGGGTGGTGCGCGGTCCCGGTGAGCGCGAGGGCGCCGAGCAGCGCGGCGGCCAGGTCCGCGGCGAGCAGCGGCACCGGCGAGGCGGGCCGGGGCTGCGGACGGCGGTGCGGGAAGCGGAACCCGCCGGCAGCGCCGCGCGACGGGATGACCGAGACGGGCGAGAATCCGTGATCCCGTGGCTGCCCGCCGGGCGAGGGGACGGTACTTTCGGCGGTCACGAGTGGATGGACTCCCTGTACTCGGTAGGCAGGGCAACGGACTTGGCTGCGGTGCCGAGCAGTTCGCGGTACAGACCCGCCACCGCCTCGGTCGTGAGCCGCACGTCGTGCGTGGACAGGACGTGGCGGCGCCCCTGATGGCCGAGCGACTCGCACAGCAGGGGGTCGAGCAGCAGCTCGGCGACGGCGGCGGAGAGCGGCGCCGGATTCCCCGGCGGTACCAGGCAGCGGGGTGCGAGATCAGGCGGCAGGCTCTCCCGGGCGCCGTCCACGTCGGACATCACGACCGGCCGCCCGCACGCCATCGCCTCCAGCGGGGCGAGCGCCATGCCCTCCCAGCGCGAGGGCAGGACGACCAGGTCGGCGGCCTGGTACCAGGGGGCGGTGTCGGTGACGGCCCCCGCGAACAGCACCGACTCCGGTGCGCGCGCGGCGAGTCGGGCGCGGTCGGGTCCGTCGCCGACGAACACCAGCCGGGCCCGCGGCACCCGCTCCCGCACGGTGTGCCACGCGTCGAGCAGGACGTCCTGCCCCTTCTGCCGGCACAGCCGTCCCACACACACCACGAGCGGGGCCTGCGGATCGACGTCCGGCAGCAGCGACGCGCGTACGGTGCCCACGGCGGCGGGGTGGAAGCGGGCGGGGTCGATGCCGTTGGGGATGACGCTCCACCGCCCGGCGATCCCGGCGCGTACGCCGGTCGTGCGCTCCGCACCGCTCACGCACACCACCCGGGAGGCCCAACGCGCCCCCCACCGCTCCCACTTCAGTGCGAGTGCCGCGGTGGCTCCGCCGACCGCCTCGAACGACCAGGCGTGCGGCTGGAACACCGTCGGCACCCGGCCGCGCACCGCGAGCCGTCCGGCCAGACCGGCCTTCGCACTGTGCGCGTGCACCAGTTCGGGCCGTACCTCTTCGATCACCTGGGTGAGGCGCCGTACCTCTGCGACGAGCGACGGTCCCGGCGACCGTGTCGCCCGCCACCGCCGTACGTCCGCCCCCAGCTCCCGCAGCCGGTCGGCGAAGGCGCCGTCCGGACAGGCCACCGAGACCTGGAGCCCGGCCGCGAGCTGGGCTCGCACCAGGTCCGTCACGACCCGGGCGACCCCGCCCTCCACGGGCTGTGTGAGGTGAAGGACCCGTGGCCGAGGGTCGGTTGCTGACTGGTGCATTGCGCGGTTTCCTCGCTCACGGATGGCACTCGGGACGGGCGGGAACGCGCCTCACTGCGCGTCGACGGCGACGAAAAGTGCGCCGGCCCACGCCGCGTCCCGCTGGGAAACGAGCCGGAAGGCCAGCTGGTCACCACCGGGCCGCAGAGCCGTGCCGAGATCGAACACGTCGGAGTCGTAGCCGAGGGTGTTCGCATACGAGGGGACGCGCTGCGAGGGGGTCGATCCGGGCTCGCTGATCGTTGAATTCAGCACATCTGTACGGGGGTTGGCGGAGTCGGTGAGCACGGTGGGTGCCCTGCGGCCCGTCGCCCCGGTCGAAAGGGTGAGCGAGTCACCCGTACGGCCGCGGTCGCCGTCGTAGGCGACCAGTCCCGCCCGTCCGGAGGCGCCCTTCGGGAAGCCCAGCTTCTGGATCCGGATCTCCTGGGCCGACCCGAGGGTGTCGAAGCCGTCCCACAGGGCCAGCCGGCGCAGCGGTTCCGCCGCCTTCTCGTACGCCACCACCAGCGTCCAGCCGCCCCAGGAGCCGGCCGCCGACTTCCCCATCGCCACATTGACCTGGGCGACGGTGTAGAGGCCCGAACCACTCTCCCGGACCAGCTTGGTGACGTCCGCCGAGGCCTGGAAGGCGTCCGCGCCCCGGGCCACCCGATGGCCGACCAGGGTGTCCGCGAGGACTTCCTTGTACTGGCCGCCGGGCTCCGCGATCAGCACCCGGCCGTTGTCCTTCGGCGGCTTCTGCTCGCCGACGCGGAGATTGCCGCCCCAGTACAGCCGCGCGTACGTGGCCCGGGCGCCCTCGGGCAGCCGGACCTCCGCGCGGGAGGAGTTGTAGGTGTTCGGGTCGGTGTCGACGTCGACGTAGAACATGTCGAGGTCGCCGTTGACCGCGGTCCTGCCGTCCCGGACGGCGGGGCAGGAGGGCTGGGCCGTGCCCGCCCGGCAGCTGATGGAGGCGTTGGCCGCGCGGACCATCCCGCCGTGCTGGAGTGCGCGGAACCGTTCGGCGAACGGCAGCCGCCCGGCCTCGGGGGAGGGCGGGGCCGCGAGGGCGCCACCGGGGGCCCAGATCGTGGCGAGGGCGAGGGCTCCCACCGTCGCGCGGCGCAGCAACGGGCGCAGGGAATGGCGCATGACCGGGTGGACCTTCCGGGAAAAGGTGCGGGGTCAGGAGGTGGCACGCCCACGTCGTGGTGCCAGGGCGTCATGAGTGCGATTTGCTGGCTATAGGGGTGCGTCAAGAGGTCCGCAACTCTAGCTGCTATCCGTATTAATACGTCGAAACCGGGCAAGTGTGTCGGAATGGTGAAGTCGGGCCTCTCGTGAGATCACCCCATTGGCGGCACAACCCGCGCGCGCCCCGCGCGTTGACACAGCGCCGGGCATCCCCGCCCGGGTGTTTGTGTCAACCCCCAAGGAGCACCTCTCCATGTCGCGTATCGCGAAGGGCCTGGTCCTTACCTCTGCCGCCGTCGCGGCCGTCGCCGGCGGTGCCGGCATCGCCGCCGCCGACAGTGGCGCGAACGGCACGGCCGCCCACTCCCCGGGCGTGCTGTCGGGCAACGTCGTCCAGGTCCCGGTCCACGTTCCGGTCAACGTCTGCGGCAACACCGTGAACGTCATCGGTCTGCTGAACCCCGCCTTCGGCAACACCTGCGTCAACGACTGACGTCCGCGCGCAAAGCCCTTTGCCGGCCGCCCTCCCGTGGTTCCCCCACGGGAGGGCGGCCGGTTTGCTTGCCCCGAATGGGGGGTGGGGGCGGCGGCATGGTGAGCGGGCCCCGACATGCCGTCTCACCAGGGGTGACGTCCGAAGCCGGTGATTACGGAGCGATTCCGCTCGGTTGCGGAGCGCAGTGAGCGCTTTCACGGTGGGCACAAGATCAACCCACACCGAAAGGGATCCTCCATGCGTGCTCTGTCCGCACGACGTCTCGCGTCCGCCGCCGTCACCGCCACCCTCCTCATCGGGATCACCGCACCAGCCGCGGTCGCCGTCGACAGCGAGTCGAAGCGCGAGCGCGTAGAGGAGGCGGCGAAGGCGCCTCTCCCCGGCGTGGACGGGCTCCTCGCGCAGACCAAGACCCTGGGCGACCTCGGGGGCCTGCTCGCCCCGGTCACCGACGTGCTGAACGCCGTGCTCAAGGCCGACGACGGGCAGATCTCCCCCGACCTGGCGACGCAGCTCCTGGACGCGCTCAAGGCGGCCATCGCCAAGATCCTCGCGGTGGTTCCGGTGCCCGTGCCGGTGCCGCTGCCGACCGACCCGCCGGCCACCACCGTGCCGACGACCCCGCCGGCCACGACCACGCCGGAGGCCCCGCTGCCGCTGCCCGTGCCTGTGCCGCTGCCGGCGCTCCCGCTGCCCGCGGACAAGAGTGCCGACGACGCCAAGGCACCGTCCGCCGACGCCGTCGGTGACGCGCTGACCGCTCTTCAGACGGCGGTCAGCGAGCTGCTCGCGGCGGCCACCTCCGGCGACCCCACCAAGGTGGTCCCGGCCGCCACGGCGGTGGTGAGCAGTCTCCTCAACGCCATCCTCGCGCTGCTGCTGGGCGGCGGACTCCCGCTGCCGCTCCCGGTGGACCTGCCGGTGCCGGTGCCGCCCGTGCCGCTCCCGCTGCCCCTGCCCGCCTCCTGAGGCGAAGCAGTCGTCACCCCAGCCGTTGTGCCGGTCGAACGGACCGGCACAACGGCTGTTCTGTTTTCCTATTGCTTTTTAATAGCCCCCGGGAATCCCAACGGGTGGGTTGCAGAAACTTTCTGCGTACGGGGTTTCCGGGCCGGTCGGGGATCGTTAGGCACGGCGTCAGAATTCTCCCTGGTGACGTGAGTTGCCGAAGAAAGGAACACGATGAAGTCCCTGAAGGCTGCCGCTGTTGTTGCCGGTACCGTGGCCCTCGCCGGTGCCGCCGCGCCCGCGTTCGCCTACAGCCCCGCCGACGTCACGCCCACCAGCCTCACCGGCGCCGTGAACTCGCTCACCAGCGGTCAGCTCGCCCCCGCCGACGTGATGCCGCTGCAGCACCAGTCGAACGCGCTCGACACCGAGAACAAGGACTCCGTGCTCAACACCGTGAAGGGCGCGACCGCCACGCTGAACAACAGCGGTCTGATCGGTGGCCTTCCGCTGGGTGGCTGACGTATCGCTCTCGTCGAAAGGGCCGGTTCCGTGGCGCACGGAACCGGCCCTTCGCGCTGTTCCTCGTGCTGTTCTTCGCGCTGTTCGAGGGCGCGTCCCTCGTTCGTGTGGACCGTGTGCGGGGCATCGCCCGGTCGGGTGAGAACGGGCCCGGTGGTGTTCCGGCCCGTCGATATGGTCGCGCGGTGACCTCAACCCGAAGCGAAACCCGCCCCTTCAACGCCGCCGACCTGGGCACGCTCGTCGTCATGGCCTGGAGCGGCGATGCCCCCGACGGCCACATGCCCTACCTCCTCGCCTACACCCTCGGGGACGCCGCGGCCGGACCGGAGGCCTCCACGGCCGCCGTCGAAGCGCTGCTGGAGAACAACGGCCTGCCCGTCGGCGGCGACCTCGTCGACGGCAACGCCCGCTCCAGCCTGCCGGTCAGCCTGCTCGTCGAGGCGGGTACGGCCGTCGTCAACATGCCCGGCTTCAACGCCCAGTGCACCCCGCCGGCCGAGTGGCTGGAGGCGGTGGCCGAACGAGGCTTCGCCTACTTCGTGTTCACCACCCGCCCGTGGCCCGAGGCCGAGCCGGGCAAGCCCATCGAGCCCGAGGCGCTGGCCGAGTTCGCCGGTGCCGACGACACCCTGAACGCGGCCGCGCACATCGTCCTCCCGGCCCGCAGCCTGCGCGGCTGATGACACGGACCGCGGGCGGCAGTCGCGCGTTCGCCGTACTGCTGGTGATCACGGGGGCCGCCGGACTGCTGGCCTCCTGGGTCATCACCATCGACAAGTTCAAGCTGCTGGAGGACCCGGACTTCACCCCGGGCTGCAGCCTGAACCCCGTGGTGTCCTGCGGCAGCGTCATGCAGAGCGACCAGGCCTCGGCCTTCGGGTTCCCCAACCCGATGCTGGGCCTGGTCGCCTACGGCATCGTCATCGGTGTGGGCATGAGCCTGCTGGCCGGCGCGCACTTCCCCGGCTGGTACTGGATCGCCTTCGACGCGGGCTGTCTCTTCGGCGTCGGATTCGTGTCCTGGCTGCAATTCGAGTCGCTGTACCGGATCAACGCCCTGTGTCTGTGGTGCTGTCTGGCGTGGGCCGCCACCATCCTCCTGTTCTGGTACGTGACGTCGTTCGTCGTACGGAACCAATTCCTGCCCACGCCGGGCTGGTTGAGGTCCTTCTTCGGTGAATTCACCTGGGTCGTCGCGGTGTTGCACCTGGGGATCGTCGGAATGCTGATCCTGACCCGTTGGTGGGACTTCTGGACGAGCTGACAATTCAGCGGTCGTACTACTGCGGCAGTCGGGCGAATCTTGCACTGGTGCCTGTTCCAGGATCGTTACGCGGTACGGACGTTGAGCCACTGAATCCGGAAAGGGACCGTACCTGAGATGAAGTCGACCACCCGAGGAACCATTGCCGCCGTCATCACGGGCGTCGCGGCTGCGATGGGTGCCGCCGCGACCCCCGCCGCCGCGGTGGACACGGTCCCCGTCCCGGTGCCGCTGGACGGGATCGAGAAGTCCCTCAACGTGGAGCTGCCCAAGGTCGGCGGCGAGATCCCGCTGCCGATGCCCGGCGCGCCCGAGGGCCCGCAGTACGTCGAGGGGCGGCTCCTTCCCGAGCGGGTGATCCCGCAGCTGCCGGTCAGCGGTGGACTGCCCGGCGCGGGTCTGCGCGCACCCCTGCCGCACCTCCTCGGCGACGACTTCGACCACGTCGGCGTCGGCGCCCCCGCCTCCGACCTGCGCACGCTGGCCCCGGGCCTGACCCTGGACGCCCCGCTGACCGCGCCGAACGCCGACAACTTCGGCCTGCCGGAGCCGAAGCTGCCGCAGGTGGGCGTTCTCACGCCGGTCCTGCAGACCGTGCCGGCCGCGGACCTGGTGATGGGCCCCGGACTGTAGGGCCGCCGTTCGCTCCCAGGAGCCCGCTCGGACCATCGGACGGTGACCGGGCGGGCTTCTTCGCGGTTACCGCTACGGATCAACCGAACCGGACGAGGAGCACACGATGGTCGTCAGTGTCGGCGGAGTGGCCGTGGGGGCGGTGGGCGCGGAGCCCGGGGTGGACAGCCAGGCCAGACCGGGCTCGGCCCGGGGCGGGCGGCGGGATGTGCTGCGGGGCCTGCTCGCCGGGGTCGGCGCCCTCGCGTTCGCCCCGCTCGTCGCGGCCTCCCGGCCGCCGCGCAAGGGGGACGACCCCGGCGCGCTCGGCTTCGAGGAGACGTACCGGGGCCGTCGTGTCCACGGCGTCAGGACCTCCGCGGGTCGCGCTTCCGGCGGCGCCCGGTGGTACGTCACCGTCGACGGCCGGCCCCTGCATCTGATGCGCCGGGCCGACGGCACCTGGCTGAGCATGGTCGACCACTACCGGTCCTACGACACACCTCTCGACGCGACCCGCGCCGCCGTCGACGAGCTGAGGCCGGGGCAGCAACTGCGCGAGACACACATGGGGGGACACCATGGCGTACATCCGTAAGGACGCGAGCACGCTCACGAACGCCGAGAAGCGGCGGTTCGTGAACGCGATGCTGGAGGTCAAACGGCGGGGAGAGTACGACGAGTTCGTACGGACGCACATCGACTTCTACGTCACCGACGGCGAGGGCGGACTCCGTGCGGCCCACATGACGCCGTCCTTCCTGCCCTGGCACCGGCGCTTCCTGCTGGACCTGGAGCGGGCGCTGCGCCGGGTGGACCCGTCGGTGACCGTGCCGTACTGGGACTGGACCAAGGACCGCGGCGCGAGCTCGGCGCCCTGGACCAAGGACCTGCTGGGCGGCACCGGACGGTCCTCGGACCGGCAGGTGATGACCGGGCCGTTCGCCTACGCGGGCGGCAGCTGGACCATCAAGGAGGGCGTGACCGACGAGGAGTACCTCACCCGGGACCTCGGGCGCGTCCGCGATCCGATCACGCTGCCCACCAAGGGCGAGCTGGAGTCGGCGCTCGACGACCCGGTCTACGACGTCCCGCCCTGGGACTCGACGGCCACGAAGGGGTTCCGCAACCGGCTGGAGGGGTGGGGGAGCGGGCGCGGACAGGTCGCCTGGCGCAACCACAACCGTGTGCACCGCTGGGTCGGCGGTGCCATGGTGGGCGGCGCGTCCGTCAACGATCCGGTCTTCTGGATGCACCACGCCTTCGTCGACCTCCAGTGGTACCGCTGGCAGCGGCGCCACCAGGGCACCCGCTATCTGCCGGCGAAGCCGCCGGCCGTCGGGAGCGCCCAGTACCGGCGGATCGTCGCGCGGCACGAGAAGATGCCGCCGTGGGACGTGACGCCGGATTCGCTGGAGGACGTGAGCGCGATCTACCGGTACGCCTGACCCGGTCGTGGACGACGAGGCGGGCACGCGGAAGGGCCCCGGCGCTCGGAGTGCCGGGGCCCTTTCGGGTTGACCGAGCGTCAGCTGCCGTAGCCGTAGGCGCTCTTGTCGTCCGGGCCGTCGCTGACGTTGGCGCACGAGTTGCCGAAGGCCGGGTTCAGCAGGCCGACCAGGTTCGCGGTGACGCCGCACACGTTGACCGGGACGTGGACCGGGACCTGGACGACATTGCCGGACCCGACGCCGGGCGAGTGGGCGGCCTCACCCTGGGCGCCCGCGTCCGCCATGGCCATACCGGCGCTGCCGAGCGCCACGGCGCCGGCGCCGAGGGCGACTCCGGCAGCCTTCGCGATGCGAGACATCACGTTCTCCTTAGTGAATCGG
Source organism: Streptomyces sp. S3(2020) (assembly GCF_013044505.1). Classification (GTDB taxonomy): domain Bacteria; phylum Actinomycetota; class Actinomycetes; order Streptomycetales; family Streptomycetaceae; genus Streptomyces. The sequence continues at coordinate 11,100 of NZ_JABERD010000107.1, forward strand.
TGAGCACGACAGCAGGACTCGCCGCCGCACTTCCCGTTCAACGCCGCCACCCACGGCTGGTAACGGCGATCATGTGCGGATCACCCTTTTTGAAGAACGGGAGCCGACCGGCACCGCGGGGAAGGCGCCGGGGGGAAAGCACCGGGGGGACGGGAAAAATCCCTTGGCTCCGGGCGAGAGCCCTCAACTAGCCTCCCGGCATGGCTACCGACCGACTCATGCGTCTGTTCACCGACGAGACCCGGGTGCGCGCCTTCGCGGCGGTGGCCCTGGGCGCGGAGACCTCGGAGGAGGTCGCGCGGGCGGCCGGGCTGTCCGCCAAGGAGGCCGCCCTGGCGCTGCTGAAGCTGCGGGAGCAGGGCGTGGTGACCTCCGGGGACGGCGCCGAACTGCGCGTCGCCCACGAAGTGTTCCGGGAGGCCGCGCGTGTGGAGCGGACGGAGCCGGCCTCCGAGGACCCCGCCTCCGAGGACCCCGGCTCCCGGGACGAGCGCACCTTGCGGACCTTCGTCCGTGAAGGGCGGCTGGTCCGGCTGCCCGCGCAGTGGACCCGTAAGAAGCTCGTCCTGCGGTACATCGCCGAACAGACCTTCGAGCCGGGCGTCGAGTACCCCGAACGGGCCGTCGACGAGAAGCTGCGGGGCTGGTGCGAGGAGGGCGACGTCGATCATGTGACGCTCCGGCGGCATCTGGTGGACCTGCGCCATCTGCACCGGAGCGAGGGGATCTACCGACGGGCCGCCTGAGCCTTCAGGGCAGCTGCCGTACGGGTGAACCCGCCAGGTAGGCCCGGATGTTCTCGACGGCCTGGCCGTAGTACGTCCGGTAGTTGGCCTGCGACACATAGCCCAGGTGCGGTGTGGCCAGCAGGCGGGGGGCCGTGCGCATCGGATGGTCGGCGGGCAGGGGCTCGACGTCGAAGACGTCCACGCCGGCTCCGGCGACACGGCCCGCGTGGAGTGCGGCGAGGAGGGCGTCCTGGTCGACGATCGCCGCGCGGGAGGTGTTGACGAGGTACGCCGTCGGCTTGAGGAGGGCGAGTTCGGCGGGGCCGAGCAGCGCGCGGGTGCGGTCGCTCAGGGCGAGGTGGACGGAGACGAAGTCGCTGTCGCGCAGGAGGTCCTCTTTGGAGGGGACGAGTTCGACGCCCACCTCGTCGGCGTACTCCTTGGTGAGGTTCTGGCTCCACGCGCTGACGTGCATGCCGAACGCGAGACCGATCCGCGCCACCCGGCTGCCGATCTTGCCGAGCCCGAGAAGACCGAGCCGGCGGCCGTGCAGGTCGGCGCCGACCGTGGACTGCCAAGGGCCGCCCGAACGCAGGGTGTTGCTCTCCTCGACGATCCCGCGGGCCAGGCCGAGGAGCAGCGCCCAGGTCAGTTCGACGGGCGGGGTGGAGGAGCTGGCCGTGCCGCACACGGTGACGCCGTGCGCCTCGGCGGCGGCGTAGTCGATGACGCTGTTGCGCATACCGGAGGCGACGAGCAGCTTCAGCCGGGGCAGACGGGCGATGAGGGAGCCCGGGAAGGGCACCCGCTCCCGCAGGGTGACCACGATGTCGAACCCGGCGAGCGCCTCCGCGAGCGCGTCCTCGTCGTCGAGGTGGGTGTCGAAGCCGACGACCTCGACGTCGTCCGCGACCGGTGACCAGTCGGCGACCTCGGTCGCCACCCGCTGGAAGTCGTCGAGCACAGCACAACGCAAGCGCAACGTCGGTCCTCTCGCTGTCCTTCTGTCCTTCTGTCCTTGCACGGTCCTTCATGGCCGAGAAGATCGACTGTACGCCGCGTACGGCAAGGGGATTCGGCTGCCCAGGGAAGAGGGCACGCGATTCCGGAGCCGGGGATGAAAGCGCTCCACCCGGCTGAAGACGCACAAAAGGTCGGGGGTATTTTCGGGCGACTTCCGGACCCCGGACAGCGGGTCCCGGGGGAGGGGCGGCGCGCTGCCGTGCGCGGCCGGACACGCTCCGGCCAACAAAAAAGCCCTCCCGGAGGAGAGCGAGAAAAAAAGGCGCCCCCGGCAGGACTCGAACCTGCGGCCAAGCGCTTAGAAGGCGCCTGCTCTATCCACTGAGCTACGGGGGCCGGTGTGGTGGCCTCGTGCGTGGTGCCCGGGTGTGGGCTGATCCGTGACGTTGCCGGGGACAAGGATAGGGCTCCCGGATCCTTGTCCCTGCTGCTTCGCCTCCGTGGCTCAATGTGGAGGTTCAGTGAAGCGGTCCTGATAATCGCAGGCAGGTACGAATCGTGCATCGCTTTTGGCGTCTCACGCCCCGGGTGTTGTGCACTCGTTATGCCTGGACTGTGCCGTTGTCCCAGTCGTCCCTTCCGTCCCCTTGTGTTCTATCGGCGCGCAGACATGCTCATATGCTTCAGAAATCCCCTAAAATTGGGCATTCTTCGCATGTGGTGACCTTGGACGTACGGCCTCAGCTGCTCGACGCACTCTCCGCCCTGCGCGACCGTGTCGCCGCCGCACGCTTCCCGCTGCCCCTTGCGGGGGCTCCACGCGCGCGTGCCAACCGCGACGAACTGCTCGCCCAGCTCGACGACTACCTGGTGCCCCGGTTGAGGGAACCCGAAGCGCCCTTGCTGGCCGTCGTGGGGGGTTCCACGGGCGCCGGCAAGTCGACCCTCGTCAACTCCCTTGTGGGCAGACGGGTCAGCGAGGCGGGCGTACTGCGGCCGACCACGCGGACGCCCGTGCTGGTGTGCCATCCGGAGGACCATCACTGGTTCAGCGGAATGCGCGTACTGCCCGACCTCACCCGCGTGTGGGTGCCGCACCAGGACGTCAGCGACGAACTCCTGCTGCCTGGCGAGGATCCCGCGCGCGTGCTGCGCGTCGAGACCGCCGACACCCTCCCGCCCGGCCTCGCCCTCCTCGACGCACCCGACATCGACTCCCTCGTCGCCGGCAACCGCACCCAGGCCGCCGAACTCATCTGCGCGGCCGACATCTGGGTCATGGTCACCACGGCGGCCCGGTACGCCGACGCCGTCCCCTGGCATCTGCTGCGCACCGCCAAGGAGTACGACGCCACCCTCGTGACCGTCCTCGACCGGGTGCCGCACCAGGTCGTCTCCGAGGTCTCCCGGCAGTACGGGGCGCTCCTCACCAAGGCCGGACTCGGCGAGGTACCGCGCTTCACCGTGCCCGAACTCCCCGAGTCGGCATGGGGCGGCGGGCTGCTGCCGGCCACCGCCGTCGCACCGCTCAGGACCTGGCTCGTCCACCAGGCCCAGGACCCGGCCGCCCGCCGGCACACCCTGGCCCGTACCGCCCACGGCGTCCTCGACTCGCTCAGGACCCGGATGCCCGAGCTGGCCGGCGCCGCCGCCGCCCAGTACGCGGCCGCCCTGCGGCTCACCGCCGCCGTCGACGGGGCCTACGACAGCGAGCACACGCGCGTGCGGGGACGGCTCCAGGCGGGCGCCGTACTCGCCGGGGACGCGCTCAAGCGGTGGCGTGCCTTCCCGCTCGACTGCTCCGCCGGCGAACTCCTCGACGCGCTCGTGGAGAGCCTCGCCGCGCTCCTGCTGTGCGCCGTCAGCGCCGCCGACGAACGCGTCGACGAGGCCTGGCGGCGCGAACCGGCGTCGGACGCCCCCGAGCTGACCGGCCGGGACCCGGCCCTGGAGAGCGCCGAACACCGGATCGGGATGGCCGTACGACGGTGGCGGCGCGAGCTGGAGGAGTTCGCCGAGGAGGAGGTGCGCGACCTCGACCGCAGTGTCGCGCCCGACCCCGAGGTGATCGCCGCGCTCGTCGCCACCGCGCTCCTCGGCGGCCGCCGGGCGCGCTCCGCGGGTGAGGGGCTCGCCGAGCGGATCGGGGCGCACGGCGCGCTCAGGCTGCGCGACCGGGGCGGGCGGCTGCTCGCCGAGCACCTCGACCGGGTCGTCCACACCGAACGCGAGCGCCGCCTCGCGCCGCTCGACGCCCTCGACGTACACCCCGAACCCCAGGCCGAACTCATCGCCGCGCTGTCCGTACTGCAGAAGGAGAGGTGACCGGTGACCGCCGTCACTGACGAGGACCAGACCGATCACGCGCAGGACGCCGTCTCCGAGGACCAGGACGGCATGCCGGTGGAGGACGAGGCCGTGGAGACCGGGGACGCCGTGGACCGTGCGGAGGACGAGCCCGAGGGGCCGGGTGACGAGCACGCGCGCGGGGAGGACCGTACGGATCCCTCGGACTCCTCGGACACGTGGGACGACGGGCTGATCGCCCGGCGGGTCACCGACACCGCCACGGCGGAGCCCGTCGTCGTGGTCGAGACACGGGGTTCCGGTGCGCAGATCGCCGCGCCTCTCGCGTACGACGGGCCGCTCAGGTCGCGGCTCGATGCGCTGCGCGAGCTGGTGGGGCTCTCCCGGACGCGGCTCGACAGCCGGACGCTCGCCGAGGCGGGCCGGGTGCTCGACGAGGCGGCGGCCCGCCGCAGACTGTCCGGGCAGCACACCGTCGTCGCCATCGCGGGGGCGACGGGCAGCGGCAAGTCACAGCTGTTCAACGCGCTGGCCGGGGTGACCATCTCGGAGACGGGCGTACGGCGTCCGACCACCGCGGCGCCCATCGCGTGCAGCTGGAGCGACGGCGCGGCGAGCCTCATCGAGCGGCTCGGCATCCCGCCGCGACTCAGGCGCCGTCCGGTGCAGAACGCCGAGATGGAGGCGCAGTTGCGCGGGCTCGTCCTGGTGGACCTGCCCGACCACGACTCCGCGGCCGTACAGCACCGCGAGCACGTGGACCGCATCCTCGACCTCGTGGACGCCGTCATCTGGGTCGTCGACCCCGAGAAGTACGCCGACGCAGTGCTGCACGAACGGTATCTGCGGCCCATGGCGGGACACGCGGAGATCATGTTCGTCGTCCTCAACCAGATCGACCGGCTGCCCGGGGAGGCCACCGAACAGGTCCTCGACGACCTGCGGCGGCTGCTCGACGAGGACGGGATCGCCCTGGGCGAGTACGGCGAACCCGGCGCGACCGTGCTCGCGCTGTCCGCGCTCACCGGGGACGGAGTGGGGGAACTGCGCGAGACACTCGGCCAGTTCGTGACCGAGCGGGGCGCGCCGGCCCGCCGGATCTCGGCCGACGTGGACGCCGCCGCGTGGCGGCTGCGGCCCGTCTACGCCACCGGGCGGCGGACCGGGCTGAGCGAGGAGGCGCGGGACGAGTTCGCCGAACGGCTCGCGGACGCGGTCGGTGCGACGGCGGCCGGTGAGGCGGCCGAGCGGGCGTGGCTGCGCAACGCCAACCGCGCGTGCGGGACGCCGTGGCTGCGGCTGTGGCGGTGGTACCAGGACCGGGTCGAATCACCCACCGGACGCCTCCCGTTGCGCGCCCAGGCCGACGAGGAGGCCACGGCCCGGCAGCGTGTCGAGCAGGCGGTGCGGACGGTGGCCGACCGGGCCTCGGCGGGGCTTCCGGTGCCGTGGGCGCAGGCGGTGCGGGAGGCGGCCGCACGGGGCTCGCAGGGGCTGCCCGAGGCGCTGGACGAGCTGGCCGCGCGCGCGGGACTGCCGCCGGGCCGGCCGCCGCGGCCGGGGTGGTGGCCGGCGGCCGTGTTCGCGCAGGCGTCCATGACGCTGCTTCAGATCGTCGGCGGGCTGTGGCTGGTGGGGCAGATCGCCGGGTTCCTGGCGCCGAACCTGGGTGTGCCGGTGCTGCTGATGGTCATCGGGATCATCGGCGGGCCGCTCGTGGAGTGGGGCTGCCGGATGGCGGCGCGGGGACCCGCACGGCGGTACGGCATGGAGGCGGAGCGGCGGCTCAGGGAGGCGGCGGCCGGGTGCGGGCGGGCCCGGGTGCTGGATCCGGTGGCGGCGGAGTTGCTGCGTTATCGGGAGGTCCGGGAGCAGTACGGGAGGGTGTTGGGGGTGGAGGCCGGGGTGCGGTGACGCGCCGGTGGTGAGGGGCGTCGCTCGTTCGGGTGGCGGAGTTTTCCCCAGGTGGGCCGGTGGTCCACAGCGCTCGGCGGGCTCGTGCCGGCGGAGGCAGTCTGGCTTCACGGCGATCGCGGCGGACGCGGTCGGCGAAGCAGACGCAGCCGTACGGGACGGGCCCGTCGGCGTATCCGGGAGGGGTTCGAGATGAACGAGACGATCGTCGGTGTGGTGGGGAACGTGGCGACGCAGCCGGTGTTCCGGGAGACGGAGAACGGTTCGTCGGCGCGGTTCCGGATGGCGGTGACCGCGCGCTATCTGGACCGCGAGAAGAACGAGTGGAAGGACGGGCACACCAACTTCTTCACGGTGTGGGCCAATCGGCAGCTCGCCGCGAACGTGGCGGCCTGTCTGTCGGTGGGGGAGCCGGTCATCGTGCACGGCCGGCTGAAGATCCGTACGGATGTGCACGACGGGAAGAACTGGACCTCGGCGGACATCGACGCCGTGGCGATCGGGCACGACATGGCGCGGGGCACCTCCGCCTTCCGGCGCGGGCCGAAACAGGAGACGGCCGGCGCCTCCTCGCAGCCGGAACCGAACTGGGAGACGTCGGTCGGCGCTGCGGCCGACCAAGCCGATCAACAGGAGCGGGAGCCGGTCGCGGTGATGTGACGTCAGCGGACCGAACTGCGGCTTATCGGCGAATGCGCACCGAACGACCGGGTGGATTTGTCGATAAGCCCTGCTCAAGGGCGATCTTGGCGATAACGATTCCGAGTCGGATCGGCCGCCCGAGCGCATCACCGGGAACCGTGGTGCGAGCACGTACCTAGGATGCCGGGCATAGCTCCAGGTGCTGCTGATTCTGCTGGTGGGACCGTTCCCCCCACGTCAACGGGTCCTGCTCGAAGGGGAATTCTGTGTTTTCTGCGTTGTTGTCCGCGTGCAGGCGAGGGGTGGTCCGCGGCGCCGCCGCGACGCTGGTGTCCGGGCTTGTCGCGGCCGGTGCGCTGACGGCCGGTGCCGGCCCGGCCGCCGCCGCCGACGCGACGGCGCAGAACCAGGGTGGGGCGACCGCCACCATGGGGAGCCTGAAGACGTACGGCGCGGCCGTCATCCACGACGAATCCGGGGACCTGGAGGTGTCGGCGGGCCTGTTCGAGATGTCCGTCGACGGCGGCGGCACCCTGCAGACGTACTGCGTCGACCTCCACACCCCCACGCAGCAGGACGCCAAGTACCACGAGACGCCCTGGAGCGGGACCTCGCTGGGCGTCAACGAGGACGCGGGAAAGATCCGCTGGATCCTTCAGAACTCCTACCCGCAGGTGAACGACCTCGCGGCGCTCGCCGCCAAGGCGGGTGTCGCGAGCGGCCTCACCGAGCAGGACGCGGCGGCCGGTACGCAGGTGGCCATCTGGCGCTACTCGGACTCCGTGGACGTCGACGCCGTCGATCCGCAGGCCGAGAGGCTCGCGGACTACCTCCAGCAGAGCGCGCGCGATCTGGCGGAGCCCGAGGCGTCGCTGACCCTGGAGCCCGCCGCGGTCTCCGGCCGCCCGGGCGGTCTGCTCGGTCCGGTGACGGTGCGTACCGACGCGAACAGCGTGACGGTGACGCCGCCCGCGGACGCCGAGACGAGCGGGGTGCGGATCGTGGGCAAGGACGGCGAGCCGCTGACGTCGGTGAGGAGCGGCGGCGAGCTGTTCTTCGACGTGCCCGAGGACGCGGCGGCCGGCTCCGCCGAACTGGCCGTGCAGGCCTCCACCACCGTGCCGGTGGGCCGTGCCTTCGCCTCCGAGAGCCGCAGCCAGACGCAGATACTGGCCGGCTCCAGCGAGTCGACGGTCTCGGCGACGGCGAGCGCGACATGGGCGGAGCAGGGGGCGATACCCGCGCTGTCCGCGGCGAAGAACTGCGCCGAGAGCGGCGTGGACATCACCGCGGCCAACGAGGGCGACGAGGCCTTCACGTTCGAGCTGCTGGGCGTCGAGTACAGCATCCCGGCGGGTGCGTCGCGGACGGTGACGGTCCCGCTCCAGGAGGACCAGGCGTACGACTTCACCATCACCGGCCCCGGCGGCCTCGACAAGCGCTTCACCGGCGTCCTCGACTGCCGGACCCAGGGTGCCGAGACCGGGGACACGGTCCAGACCCTCAGCGAGCCGAGCCCGGCCACGGTGGGCGGCGTGTCCGGCACGAACCTCGCCGAGACGGGCAGCTCCAGCGCGACGCCGGTGATCGCGGGGGTGGCCATCGGCCTGGTCGTGCTCGGTGGGGCGGCGCTGGTGCTCGTCCGCAAGAAGAGCGAGCCGACGCAGCACTGAGAAGCCGCCCTTCAGCTCCCCGTGACGGAACGGTCACCGAGTGGAGTGGTCGGGCGGGGGTCCTGAAGTACTGGTTTCCGTCCGGGGATGGACGTACGGCAAGATGGGGTGTATCTGCCCACTGCCAGATTTCAAGCTGCCGGACGGTTTCTCTTGGCTGAGTACATCTCAGCCGAGCGCCGTTCGGCAGGGTTCGTTTCGGGACCCCGCCGTACGCCTACGCTGCTTCGGGATCGTCCGGATATTCGTCGTCATACGGGTCGGGCGCGGGTAGTTCGGTCACGTTCGTGACCGCGGATGTGACCGCATCCCGCTCCAAATCCTCGACCAACTGCTCGGCCATCGCCTTGATCCGCGCTATCCGCTCGTCACGCTGCTGCATGTCGACCTTGTGCACGGCTGGCGCGTCCAAACCATGCAGCTTCGAGTAGCGCTCGGAGATGCGCACGGCCTCGCGTACCGACTCCGTCTCGCCCTGCATGGCCTTTGGCCAGACGGCCCGCATCAGCATCTCCAGCTGTACGCCCTGGATGACGCGCAGTTGAGCCGCTGACGGGTCCGCGCGGGCCGCGAGCGCCCGCTGTAGGAGCTTCCGGGCCCCCGACTTGTCGGCGTAGCCCAGTTCGACTGCGATCTCCGAGTACGTCTTACCTGCGGCCGCCAGTTCCAGCGCTCTGGCCTGCCGGGTGTCCTCGGCCAGTTGCCGCCCCATCAGGCGGCTGGCACGTAGGCACCCTTGACGACCGCCTTCGGCACGTCGACCGCGAGGGCAACGCGCGTCTCCGCGAGGATCGTCAGGATGTTGCTGATGAAGTCGTCGCCGTCCGAGTCGGTCATCAGGATCGTGGCGGCCTGCCTCGTGTAGAGGGTCGCGGCCTGCACGAAGTCGCCGATCAGGAATGTCCCCGCGGGCACGGCCGTGGTGACGACCGCGGGCACGCCCCACAGCTGCGGGCTCATGGCGCTCTGGATGTTCGTGTTGACCCTGAACGCCTCGTCGGTCGTCTCCGACAGCTCGACGTCAGCCCAGTCCGTCGGGTGGATCACCAGGCCCGTGGGTGCGAATCCGGCGATCTGCGCCACGGTGATGGCCTTCCGGATCGCCACTTCCTTGGCCAGCGTCTCGCCGGTGGCCGGGGTGTAGGTGCTCAAGCCCGTCGTGTTGAGCAGGCCGCGCAGGTTGGCGCCCGTGCCGTTGCCGCTCATGAGCTGCTGGTCCAGCCGCTTGGCCAGGCCGTACATGAGCCGGTTGTTGATGTAGCCCGTGAGCTGCGCGTTGTCGTCGGCCGCCTGCCGGGAGATCTTCACCCAGTGCGCGACCGTCTTCGGCGTCACGCTGACCGTGTCCAGGTTGATCGACGACTCGGGCTTGACCGCGCCCTCGGCCACCTCGGCGGCGGCCAGCGTGCCCGTGCCGAGGTCTACCACCTGCTCGATGACGGAGCCGCTCATGCTCGCCGACGCGAACAGCGCGGCCACGGTGAGCGGATAGTCCGGCTGTACCTGCTTGACGCCGGCGGGCCGCTCGATGGTGGCCACGCCGTTCGTGCCGGTTGTGATGGTGGCGCGCACCTCCACCTTGACCTTGCCCGCGTACCCACCGCGCCGGTACGCCTCGAACTCCGGGGCGCTGCGGAAGTCCTCGGCCGCGGCGCCCGCGGGGACGCTGCGCACGTCGTCCGACGCCCCGAGCTCGCGCAGCCGGTTCAGGCGGGCGTCCCGCTCGATCATCTGCCGCACCTCGGCGGCCTCGTCGAGCAGGGCCTGAACATCGCCGCTGAAATTCGGGTCTTCGAGCTGGCGGGTGATGCGGTCGCGGCGCTGCTCCAGCGTCTCGGCTCCGCCCTTGATCGGGTAGATGGGACGGCCGTCGCGACGGTGTCCGACGGGGGCGACGACGGGCGTCGGGAGGTGCTGCATGGTGTGCTCCTGCAAGCCACGGCGCGCGGCTGAGCGCGTCACCGAAGAGGAGCGCCCTTGTTCACGGCCGGTGGCGCTACCGGCTACGCGGGGCCTGTACGAGGCTCGCCGCGCCCGTGGCTTGTACGGGCGGTACGGGGACCCGCCTGCGGGTGGTTCCGCCCCGGGGATACCGGGGCGGGTGCGACACCCAGACGCGGCCGGGGGCTTTCACGTCCGGTCCCGGCCGCCCGGATGTCGTGAGGATAGATCGTCTACAGCCTGTCGGACAGGTGGGGGCTGCAATTCGCCGTCGTCGGGACATGACGACGCCCACCCGGGCCGTCGTCGGACGGGCGTCGGGTGGGCGTATGACGGGCGTCGTACGGCGTCGTACCGGCGTAGGACGGCCGTCCTACGGCCCGTCGGGACGGGCGACGACGCCCGACGACGGGGCGTCGTCGCCCTCGCGTGGCGTGGCCAGCTCATCGAGCAGGGCGAGGACGGCGGCATGCACGTCCTCGGGGACGCGGTGCTGGGCGAGCAGGCGGCGGGCCCCGGCATGGGTGCGAGCCGAGTCGAGCAGCACAGCAGCGACGCCCGCGGCCCTGCGCTCGTTGGAGCCGACCGGGGCGAGTCGCTGCCGTTGCCGGGCGAGTGCGGCAGCTGCGGCGGTGGTGACGGACATGGGGATCTCCTCCGGACCGGCGGCGCGCACCACGCGGTGCGCGGCCAGGGTGGCGCCCTCGCGGTCGCCGCGGCCGTGCGCGTCGAGCAGCGCGGCCATGAGGGCAGGGACGGACGGGAGTCGGCGGGGCGACCGGCACGCCGCGGCGAGGGCGGCGTGCTCGGTCGGCCGGCGCACGAGGGCGGTCACTCGGCTACCCCGGCGAGGATCGCGGTGAGCTGGTCGGCGAGGTCCCGCAACCGGTCGGCGTAGCTGTCGAGGTCTGCGGCCAGGTCGTACAGGCCGGTCGGGGTCAGCGTCCGGCCGGGCGGGTAGACCGAGACGCCGACCGTGGGTCCGCCGGTCTCGGGGTCCGAGGACGTGGCGTAGGGGGACTGAGCCAGGCCCGCGGTGAGGATCTCGCCGCTGCGGAAGGCGAGGGTGAGGTCCGCGCCCTTGTGGAGGATGTCGGCGCGGTGGCCGGGCAGGTGGTCGGCGTGGCCGGTGCACCAGGCCGGTTCGGGCACGGTCACGTCGCCGTGGTCGACGGTGGCCAGCGTGACGGTACGAGGGGCGCTCACTCGCCCTCACCCCTGCCGTGCCCCCGCTGCTCGTCCTGGCGTGCCTGGCGAAGCAGCGTGAACTGCTGGCCGACCGGCATCGTGGCGTCGATCTGTGGCCAGTCGCCGTCAGGCCACGCGGCCAGTTCGACGACGACGCGCAGGCCGTCGACCATGAGCACGGTCCTGCAACTGGCGGCGGGGCCGTTCTCGGCCGGGGCGGGGCGCCCGCGCAACGAGGCGCGGGCGACGGCGACAAGGGCGGACTGGATGGCCGGCAGGGCGTCGGCGAAATCCTTCGGAGCGGTCACGCCTGCTGCCCTCCGATGCGCTCGATGCGGACCAGGGTGGTGATGCGGACGCCCCGGGTGACCACCTCGCGGGTGTCCTCGGTGAGGGTGTCGAGCGGGTTCACGTCGAGTGAGGAGACGTAGTCGTCGAGCGTCTCCAGCGCCATGGTGTGCGTGGCGTCCACGTACGCGCGGGCCTGGGTAGGGTTCTGCACGGGTCGGTCCTCCGGTGTAGTCGGACGGGCTGATCAAGGCGTCGTCGCGGTGTTGCTGCACTGCGGCGGCGCCGTCTTGCGTTTGGTGCGGTGTGCACCTAACCCCGATCGGGTCCCGTTGGTTGGTTGCTGCGACCTGCGGCAACGCACCAACGGGGAGGGGCGGCGGTGGGGGAGGGGAGTGGTTAGCTGTACGGCTCACCCAGTTCGGGCAGGTGTGCGGTCGGGTCCATGCCGGCCGCGACGAACGCGCGGGCAAGCGCGGCGTACTCGGCCCGCAGCGCCTCGCGCTCCAGGGCGAGCAGGCCCTCGAGGGCCCGCCAGTCCGCGGGCGTTGCGCGGGCCGCGAGAGCGAGCGTGGCGGGTGATGCGGCCCCCTGCTCCCCGAGCGCGGCGTACAGCGCGCTCACGAGGCCCGAGTCGACGTGCTGTGCGCCCTGCTCGGGGACACCGTTTTGACCCGATTCTGAGGCCATGGGTTCGCCCCTCTCTCCCATTGCACCCGCACTGACCTGCGGGAATCCGTCAGTGGTCACGTTCTTGGTCACTTCCGTCCGTCTCGGGGGCGTGTCCCGTCCATGCGGTGTCCGCCCGGGGCTGTTGGTGGTGGGGCTGTTGGTCAGCACATGACGTGTCGGTCGTTGCCCTGTGCCGCCCATTCGGCGTCGAGCGGGGTCCCGCACTGGGTGCATGACGGTCCCGCCGGTCCCCTCCCTAGGAGAGGGGAGGGGACCACCGGTCCGTGGGGCGTGGTCCGGTGCGGTCCTCCGACCGGTCCGGGACCGGTCTCATCAGGGGTGACTCCGGTCTCGGTCCTGGGGTTCGGGACCGGAATGGTTACCGCCGAGTAGGACCGGTTCGGGGTCCGGTCCCGGCGCATCCGGGCCACCTCGTTCAGCTTCTCGTTCCCGGCTCGGAAGCCGAGCCGCTGGCACTCGTCGGCCAGGCGGCGGCGGCCGTAGTCGTTGGGCACGCCCGCAGCGTCCAGGCGGGCGGCGATCCACTCGACGGTGCCCTCGGCCGGGCCGGTGTCGGGCAGAGTGCCGGCGGCCGTGAGCACGAGGGAGGTGACGGGGCGCCCGTCGGGCTTGTACTCGCCATCGAGGCTCACCTTCGTGAGCTGGAACAGCAGGTCGTCGTCCTGGTCCTCGTCCTTCTGCTTCCCGGACTTGATCGTGAGGACGGTGTTCGACAGTCGGTCGCCCTTCCGCGAGATCTTGACCTCCGACTGCAACGCCGCCTTGACCGCGCTGGAACCGCGGCCGTGCTCGCCGACGTGCCCGGTGTGGTGCACGACCGCCACGCACGCGCCCGTGGCGGTGCGCAGCTTGTCCATGCGGTCGACGACCTGGCCCATCTCCTTCGCGGAGTTCTCCTCGACGCCCTGCGTCACCCGGGCCTGCGTGTCGATCCCGATCAGCGCGGGCCGGACCCTGGCCATGACCTCTATCAAGACGTCCCACTCGGGGCTCATGGCCTGTACGGGGCGAGGCAGGAACAGCACGTTGGCCATGTGGACGCCGTGGTGTTGCTCCCATGCGCGGACGCGCTTGCGTACGCCCTGCTCGCCCTCGGCCACGAGGTACACGACGGTGCCCTGCCGGACGTACTGGCCGTGCCAGCGGCGGCCCGTGCCGACGTGCCCGCACATGTCGAGCAGGATGAACGACTTGAAGGTGCCGGACGGGCCGACGAACCGAGCGAGGGTGTTCAGGGCCAGCAGGTCGCCCACGAGGGGCTCAAGGGGCGGGATCTTCTCCAGTCCCTCGGAGTCGAGCAGCTCCCCGAGCATCGCGTTGACGCGCGCCTCGAAGTACTCCTCTGACGACATGGTCTCGGGGTCGGGCCGTCGGTGTTCGTCCGGTACCCACAGGCGCCCCGAGGGCGTGCTCGACGCCCCGTCGTCGGGGCGACGACGCTGGTAGACGGGCGTCTGTGACCCGTCGTCGGGCATCGTCGTCAAGGGCTGCGGGAGCGCCGAAGCGTCGCGGGCCGGCATGTGTCGGCTCGCTCCCTTCGGCCACGCCCCGGGGCGCCGTGGTTCGTCGATCACTTACGCGGGATCCGTTCGAGGTCGGACGCCTCCCCGTGACGGGGACAGCAGGCGTCGCGGGGGGCTACGTCGAGTCGGGCCTGTACCTCTTCGAGCGACCACCCGTCGGCCATCAAGGCGTTGGCGTGGGCTCTCAGTTCGGCCTCGGTCAGCCCGTACGTGCTCGGGCCGCCGGGCGGCTGTACGAGTTCGTCCAGCGGGTCGCGGCTGCCCTCGGGCAGCGGCGGGGTTCGGTACGCAGCCAGGCGGCGGCGCCGTAGCGCCGCTCCCGGTTCGTACGCGGTCTCTGTCACCCGCGGGCCTCGTGGTCGTCCACGGCGATCTCGTCAGCGCGCTCGCACAGCGCCTCAAGGCGGCCGGCGAAGTCCCGCATCTCGGCGACGACCTCCCGAGCCTGCGCCGGGGTGAGGGTCGCGGTGGTCGCGCCCCTGTTGAACCACACCTTCGTGAACCGGCCGTAGACGGAGCCGCGCGGCTCGAAGTGCCCGTCAGGCCCGATCTCCCCGTTGGGCTTCCAGTTGAGGACGACCACCTGTGCGTCGAAGAGCGGCAGTTCCGCGTTCTCGGCGGGGCTCAAGGTGTCGTCGATGTCGCGCATGGCCGACTCGACAGGAGCCGTACGGGGGGCGCCGAGACCCTCGTCCATGACGAGAGTGCGCTGCGCTTCGGTGAGCAGCGGCTCGGTGTGCTCGCGGGCGGTCTCGGCGAGGAACGCGGCGACGGCCGGGAACTGTGCGTCGACCGAGCGACGGACGGCGTCCTGCTCTGCGTCCTTGTCGGTCTTGACGAGGAAGGGCAGGCGACCGCTGGGGGTGGTGGCGCTCTGCGGGATGTTCGTGTCAGTCTTCACGGCGAAGCTCCTTTCGACGGCGGCGCAACGGGTGTAGGGCCCGCGCCGCCGTTCGGCTGTTCAGTGCTGGATGGCGGTGGGTGCTTTGAGGGGCGGGACCGGGGCGGCAACCTCGGTCCCGTCGTCGTTCGGGCTGCTGTCAAGCCTGAGCAAGCGCCGCAGTTCGGCGGTCGGGATGAAGAGGCGCCGGCCGATGCGGATGCTCGGCAGGTCGCCGCTCTTCATCGCCTTGTACGTGGCCGTCAGGCGGAAGTGGTCGGGCATCGCGGCGCAGAGTTCTTCCCTGGTCATCAGCGGCTTTTCCTCCGCAGACGGGAGCACTCCGCGAGCCGCCTTGATGGGCTGCGGTTCGTCCATGAAGCGAATGTAGACGCATGGGCGGTGGGTCTGCAATGCTGCCCGGTAAAGAACCTTCCCCGAGTTACAGGACGGTCCGACTGTGCGTCTTGATCGATCGCTACGATCCGTCTATGAATCCCCAGGTCTCCGCCACCGTGCGGACAGTCGTGCGGCTCGACCGCCGATTCGCCGCCCTCCTCACGTACGCAGTCGTCCACGGAGACGCGCAGCCCGTGGACGTGCAGGTCCGGCTACTTCCTCCGTGTGACTGCCCGAAGGAGTGTCCGCACACGGAGGAGTACCGGGAGTACTTGGAGCGCAAGGCCGCGTACGAGGCTCAGGGCGTCCCCGTGACGCCCGCCGAGGTGCCGGCGCCCGAGCCCTGTTCGTGCCCGGACGTGCCACCCGTCGACTGTCCGCACTGCGCCCCCGGCGGGAGTAGCGACACGTTTCCCACGAAGCCGGACCTCAGCGACGTGCCACCAGGCGGACTGACACAGCGCATTTACCGCTCGCTCTCCTTCGAGGAAGCCCGCCGGAAGGTCAGGGATCGGCTTCGTGGGTACGGCGGCCAGATGCCGCCCCACGTCCGCGAGCGACTTCAGAAGATCTTTGAGGGGGAGTTCGACCGTCCGGCAGGGCGCGGTGGTCGGCCGGGGCGGTCCCTGCTCGAAGTCCTCGATGCGTGCGATCGCATGGAGCAGGGGGCCGCCGCAGGGAAGACTCGCGCCCAAGTTGCCCAGGAAATGGATCAGCCGGAGTCGTGGCTGCGAAACGTGCTGGCGTGGGCGAGGAAGCACGAACCGCCCCTCCTCACCCCGACCCTGTCCGGACGCCGCGGTGACATCCGCATGACCGATGAAGGGCGCGCGCTGCTGGCGATGTACCGGCAGCGGGAACACCAACAAGAGGAGTAGCACCATGAGCGAACCCAAGAAGCCCCGGCGTCGGGGGTGGGGTGAAGGCTCCGTCCAGGAGTACGAGACGAAAGCCGGGAAGCGCTGGCTGATCGTCTACCCGTACAAGGACCCCCAGACCGGTGAGCGCAAGCAGGCCAAGCGCCGCGGCTTCACCTCCGCCACGAAGGCCGCCAAGGAACTACGCGCCAAGCTGGCCGAGGTCGCGGCCGGCACCCACCGCAAGCCCGTACGGCTCACCTTCCGCGACTACGCGCTGACCAAGTGGCTCACCGCCCGCAAGCGCCGCGAGTCCACCACCGCCGGGTACCGCGACATCCTCACCCAGTACGTCCTCCCTGTGATCGGGGACAAGCAGCTCGACGAAGTCACGGCCGCCGACCTGGAGCGCATCTACGCCCGGCTGAGGACCTGGAAGTCCACTGCCCGGGGCCGGAAGGGCAACCCGCTCTCCCTGGCTACGCAGGCGCAGACCCACGCCATCGCGTCCTCAGTGTTCGGGTACGCCGCCCGTAAGGGCGACATCGTGGCCAACCCCGCGCTCGCCGTCGACGACCCGCCACGGGCCGAGAAAGTGGAGCGATCTGTGTGGACCGTGGCGCAGGCCGGCGACTTCCTGCGTGCCACCGGCTCCCACAGGCTGGCCGCAGCGTGGCGGCTGCTGCTCGCCACGGGTCTGCGCCGCGGGGAACTGCTCGGGCTCACGTGGGACGCCGTCGACCTTGAGCGCGGAGAGCTCCGCGTACGGCGCACGTGGATCGTGGTGAAGGGCGTGTGCCAGTGGTCGAAGCCCAAGACGGCCGCCGGGTACCGCACGATCCCGCTCGACGCGGGCACCGTGGCCGCGCTCCGGGCCCACCGTGCGGCGCAGGCTGCCGAGCGTCTGCGCATCGGCGCGGGGTGGCAGGACAAGGAGCAACGCCTCTTCACGGACCCCGTGGGCGAGGCGTTGCACCCGGAGACGTTCAGCATGTGGTTCCGCGACCTCGCCACGGCCCACAGCCTGCCGCGCATCCGGCTGCATGAGCTGCGCCACACCTACGCCACGATGCAGCTGGAGACGGGGGAGAACGTCGTCACGGTGTCCGCGCTGCTCGGGCACGCCAACCCGACGATCACGCGGAACATCTATCAGCACGTCCTGGAAGCCACCGCCCGCAAGGCGAACGACAAGGTCGGGGCGCTGCTTGACGCCCCGACCGCTGTTGCTGCAACCGGCTGATGTGACCGGGATGTGACCGCCGCCCATGCGGTGCGGCAGTATGGAGGTCTCTGACCTGTACGACGACCCCTGCCGGACGGTTTCTCTTGGCTGAGTACATCTACACCATGCGCAAGACGCGCAAAGCGCACGGCGACAAGGTCATCCTTGACGACGTGACGCTGAGCTTCCTGCCCGGCGCGAAGATCGGTGTGGTCGGGCCGAACGGTGCTGGTAAGTCCACCGTTCTGAAGATCATGGCGGGGCTGGAGCAGCCGTCGAACGGGGACGCGTTCCTGTCGCCCGGTTTCAGCGTCGGCATTCTGATGCAGGAGCCGAAGCTCGACGAGGCCAAGACGGTCCTAGAGAACGTCCAGGACGGCGCCGCCGAGATCATGGGCAAGCTGCACCGGTTCAACGAGGTCGCCGAGCTCATGGCGACGGACTACTCGGACGCGCTGCTCGACGAGATGGGCAAGCTCCAGGAGGACCTGGACCACGCCAACGCCTGGGACCTGGACGCGCAGCTGGAGCAGGCCATGGAGGCGCTGGGCTGCCCGCCCGGCGACTGGCCCGTCACCAACCTCTCCGGTGGCGAGAAGCGCCGCGTCGCGCTCTGCAAGCTGCTGATCGAGGCCCCGGACCTGCTCCTCCTCGACGAGCCCACCAACCACCTCGACGCCGAGTCGGTGAACTGGCTGGAGCAGCACCTCTCCAAGTACGCGGGCGCTGTCGTCGCCGTCACCCACGACCGGTACTTCCTGAACAACGTCGCCGAGTGGATCCTCGAACTCGACCGCGGCCGCGCGATCCCCTACGAGGGCAACTACTCCACGTACCTGGAGAAGAAGGCCACGCGTCTCAAGGTCGAGGGCCGCAAGGACGAGAAGCGCGCCAAGCGCCTCAAGGAAGAGCTGGAGTGGGTCCGCTCCAACGCCAAGGGACGCCAGACCAAGTCCAAGGCCCGCCTCGCCCGTTACGAGGAGATGGCGGCCGAGGCCGAGAAGATGCGGAAGCTGGACTTCGAGGAGATCCAGATCCCGCCGGGCCCGCGGCTGGGCTCCATCGTCGTCGAGGTCAGCAACCTCTCGAAGGCGTTCGGCGACAAGGTCCTGGTCGACGACCTCTCGTTCACGCTGCCGCGCAACGGCATCGTCGGCATCATCGGCCCGAACGGCGCCGGCAAGACCACGCTGTTCAAGATGATCCAGGGCCTTGAGCCCGCCGACTCGGGCACGGTCAAGATCGGCGACACGGTCAAGATCAGCTATGTCGACCAGAGCCGCGCCAACATCGACCCCAAGAAGACCCTCTGGGCGGTCGTGTCGGACGAGCTGGACTACATCAATGTCGGCCAGGTCGAGATGCCGTCGCGCGCGTACGTCAGCGCCTTCGGCTTCAAGGGGCCGGACCAGCAGAAGCCCGCCGGCGTCCTGTCCGGTGGTGAGCGCAACCGTCTGAACCTGGCGCTCACGCTCAAGGAGGGCGGCAACCTGCTGCTCCTCGACGAGCCCACCAACGACCTCGACGTCGAGACCCTGTCCTCGCTGGAGAACGCGCTGCTGGAGTTCCCGGGCGCGGCCGTGGTCATCTCCCACGACCGCTGGTTCCTGGACCGGGTCGCGACCCACATCCTCGCGTACGAGGGTGAGTCCAAGTGGTACTGGTTCGAGGGCAACTTCGAGTCGTACGAGAAGAACAAGATCGAGCGGCTGGGCGCCGAGGCCGCGCGTCCGCACCGCGCCACCTACAAGAAGCTGACCCGGGGCTGATCGATCTTGCGGCACATCTACCACTGCCCGCTGCGCTGGGCGGACATGGACGCGTACGGCCACGTCAACAACGTGGTCTTCCTCCGCTACCTGGAGGAAGCCCGTATCGACTTCCTGTTCCGCCCGGAGAAGGACTTCAAGCAGGGGTCCGTGGTGGCACGCCATGAGATCGACTACAAGCGGCAGCTCGTCCACCGCCACACCCCCGTGGACATCGAGCTGTGGGTCACGGAGATAAGGGCGGCGTCCTTCACCATCTCCTACGAGGTGAAGGACGGCGCCGAGATCTACGTACGCGCCTCGACGGTCATCGTGCCGTTCGACTTCGCGACGCAGCGGCCGCGTCGGATCACCTCCGAGGAGCGGGAGTTCCTGGAGGAGTACCGGGATGCCGACGAGGAGGAGGCCGTCGCCGCATGACGGTGCTCCACCTCGCCGACGAGGGGGAGGCGGCGGATCTCGCGGCCTTCCTCTCCCGGCTGCTCCACTACGACCGTGCGGCGGCGGTGCGCCTGCAGGCGGCCGGCACCGCGCTCGCCGTCTTCGGGCGGCCGCCGTCCTTCGAGGTACTGGCGATCCGCGCGGTGCGGCTGGCGAAGCCGTACGAGAACGGTCTGGAAGCCACGCTCGATGTGACCGTGTCCGCGGGGGAGTTGCTGGAGTCCGTCGACGCGACGGGCGCGACGGCGCTCGTGCCGGGAGCGGTCACCGGGCCGCCCTGGGCCGGAGTGCTGCCGCCTCGTGGCGGGTGGCGGCCGGTACCGGGGTTGCCCGCCCCTGACGCGCTGCGGGCGATGATCGGCGCGGGGGTCGCCGAATTCCGGTCCCGGACAGGGGAGTTGGCGGCCGAACGGCGTACGCGCGCCGAACTCGACCGGATCGGGCGGGAGATCTGGTCCCGGACCGTCGGGGACACACAGCTTCCGGTGCGGGCCGTGCACGCGGCGCAGTCGCTCGGATTCCTGCGCGCCGGCGGGGAGTCGGCGCTGCTCTCCTCGGGCGCGTGGCTGCGGCTGCGCACGCCCTACGGGTCCGTCGCCGTACGGCGGGCGGGACTGGGGATGCTGGACGTCAGCGTGCGCTGACCCCCCGAGCGGCTACGAGCGGCTAGCCGTGGTCGCTGTCGTCCGGCCATACGCCGATGTGGTCCGGTTCCAGTTCCAGTGCCACCCGGTCGCGCATGCCCAGGGTCTGCGTGTACTCGGCGGGGAGCTGGAGGCGGCCGGCCCGGTCGAGCATGGCGTACTCGCGGGCCACGACCGTCTCGTGGCCCGTCGTCGCGTCGACCTCGCTGCGGCGCAGGACCTCCGTGGAGGTGCGGCCGTCCCGGATGGCCACCGTGCGGCGGACCTCGCTCGCCACGGCCTGGTCGTGGGTGACGATGACGATCGTCGTGCCGAGGTGTTCGTTGGCGGTGCGGAACGCGGCGAAGATCTGTTCCGCGGTGTGGGAGTCGAGTTCGCCGGTGGGTTCGTCGGCGAGCAGGACGGCGGGGGAGTTGGCGAGGGCCACGGCTATCGCGACGCGCTGCTGCTGGCCGCCGGACATCTCGTTCGGGTGGCGGTCCCGGCAGTCGGCTATGTCCAGCAACTCCAGCAGTTCCAGGGCGCGTTCGGTCTGCGCCTTGCGGGCTTTTCGGGTGGTTCTCGTGGCCAGTCGCATCGGGAGGGTGATGTTCTGGGCGGCGCTCAGATAGGGGAGCAGGTTGCGGGCCGTCTGCTGCCAGACGAAGCCGACGGTCCTGCGACGGTAGGCCAGGCGGTCCTTCGGGGTCATCGCCAGGAGGTCGTGGTCGGCGACGCGGGCCGCGCCCGCGGTGGGGGTGTCGAGGCCGGCGAGGATGTTCATGAGGGTGGACTTGCCGCTGCCGGACGCGCCCACCAGGGCCATGAGTTCGCCGTCGCGGACGAGGAGGTCGAGGCCCTGGAGGGCCTGGACCTCGATGCCGTCCGTGGTGAAGATGCGGACCAGGCGGTCGCAGGTGATGAGGGCGTCGTGGCCGTAGGTGGGGGTGTTGCGGGCCGTGGTGGCGCGGTCGGTCAGCTCCGCGAGGGTGGGGTTGGTGGTCACTGAGGGCTCCTCGGGTCGTCGGCCGGGGTGAGACCTGTCTCTTATACAAATGT
>NZ_JABERD010000108.1 GCF_013044505.1 Streptomyces sp. S3(2020)
CCCCCCGCCGGGCCCACCCCGAAAGCGACGGCCGCTGCCGCACGTGCACCTCCGCCCTCGCCCGCGCACAGGAAGTCACCACGCCATGACGGGCCACACAACGCCGAAATGGACACCCTGGCGGCCTCGGCGCACCTCGTCGACCGGGAGCAGCTGATGGTCCAGCTCACCGACCACGCCACCCAGCACCCGCGCCGCATCAACGTCCGGACCAGCGGCCCAGCCCCCTGGCGGTGCAGGCCCGTTGAGCCCGCTCCCGCCCGGCTTGAGCGCGCGGCCCGGCCAGCCCAAACATCCGCGCCCGGCACGTCACTACTGCTGAAGGGATCCCCGCCCATGACGCACCGCCAGACCGACGACTCAGCCCGTGCCACGGACACCTATCTGCTCTTCGCGCACGAGGCGTACTACCCCGACTCCGGCACTCAGGAGATCAACACCACTGTGGTCGCCGCCGCCTCCCTGCTCCACCCCCAGGTGCGACAGCCCGACGGCGCCCGGATGCACGACCGCCTCACCCGGGGACGCCAGCCGGGCGAGATCATTCCGCTGTCCACGCTCACCCATGAACTGGACGGCGGTGCCAGCTGGCCTGCGGTCGGCGACTGGGAGAGGGTCACCGCCGACCTCGTGCAACTCGTCCGCACCGGAGAGTGTGACGCCCTCAGCCTCGGGCTGCCCGAGATCGGGCGCGCCCTCGTCTGCGTCGGCCCCCACAGCCATGTGAGGGCCTTCGACGCCGCCGCCGGCCAGTTCATCACCTACGGGCCGCAGGAGCGTGCCGCCGTCCTGGCCGAGGTCGACAGGTTCCTCACCGGCCTCGTCGCCGAGCGGCAGTTCTGGGCAGGCAGCGGTCTGCTTCCTCCGCTCTTCCGCCCCTGATGGAGTTTCACCAAGCTCAAGGCCTGCGGCTGAACTCGTCCTCGTATTCACGATGGACAAGCGTCGCGGCGACGGTGGTCTCGTACAGATTGGTGAGAGCCTGGCGCGCGATATCCGCCGCGGTCAGGAACTGGTTGGCCATGGGGTGCTACCTCCTACCCGGCTCGGCGGCGCTCGGCGCGGATCTTGTCGCTGTCGTCGGGATCGGAGGAGCTCCCGGCCCCACCGTTGAAGTCACTGCTTGTGCGGTCCGGCGCTGGTTATGGGCCTGGCGGTCGCACCGTGCTCGCCCCCGACACGCACGATCGACGAGGTGCTCGCCCACTTCGGCGAGTCCGACGGTGGGGTCATGGCGTTCCGGCTGCTCCGGGACGCCATGGAGCGCCGGGACGCCGACGACGTCGAGATGGCGTTGATCGTCCATGCCGCCGCCGACGCCTCGGTCGAGGAGTTTCTGGAGCCGTTGATCGAGCTGTTCCCTGCCGAATGGCACAGGGAGCACGAGGACATCGTGTCCATGCTGGGCAGGCTCCGCTCGCCCCAGACGGTGCCGACGCTGGTCTTGGCGACTCGCTGGGTTCCCGAGTACCTGGACTGGGACGAGAACCGGGCGCTCGCGGTGAAGGCGATCTGGGCGCTCGGCGCCATTCCCGGCCCGGAGGCCCGGGAAGCCCTTGAGGGGTTGCGCGACGACGAGGACGAGATCATCCGTGAGAACGCGGTGAAGCAGCTCGCACGCCGCGGCGGGCTCTGACCGCGGAGTCGGGCACGTCGCGCGTTGAGCTGGAGATGCCGTAGGCCCACGCCGGCTCTTCCTGCTGGTCTGGGGCTATGGAACTGTCTGTGTTTAGGTGGCGTTGTAGGCGAGTTCGGCCAGCTGAAGGGCGTCGGCCAGGCTTGTTTCGTCGGTGAGGTCGACGCTGACGCGGTACTCGCGGTGACCGGTGGTGAGGGTCCGGGCGGTTGTGATGCCGAGTTCGTCGAGTTGCTGTTGGCTGTGGCTGAGCCGGAGATTGATGGTGCTGTACTCCGCGTAGACGTAGGCGAAGCCGCCGAACTGGGATCCCTGCCGGCGCAGGCGCAGGTAGCGGCTGTAGTCCAGGGGAGCGTCGGGCAGTGCGTTCTTGCGCTTGATGCCGTAGACGCCGACGTTGTCCCACTGGGTCGTCTTCTCGAGGAACCGGACGAACAGGCCGGGGGCCGGGCTGCGAGCCAGCAGTTGACGCACTGTTTCCTGTCCCTCGTCGGCCACTCCCGGAATGCGGGCCGGCAGCATCCCCTTGTCCAGGGCGTCTTGGGGCGCCACGGAAACGGGGCCGCGGTGTTGGTCTGCCAGCTCTTTCAGTACCTGCGAGGCATCCAGCTCCTCAGGGGTTCCCTCGAACTGGAACACGGTCACCTTCATTAGACCTCCCTCATGCCGATAGCCCCGACACTACCATCAGCTATGCATAGCTGGCACCTGTTTTGTGTAGTTGCTC
Organism: Streptomyces sp. S3(2020); assembly: GCF_013044505.1. Classification (GTDB taxonomy): domain Bacteria; phylum Actinomycetota; class Actinomycetes; order Streptomycetales; family Streptomycetaceae; genus Streptomyces. Next base: position 2,364 of record NZ_JABERD010000108.1, read on the forward strand.
CGAGTGTTCCCTCGGCGGGCGTAAGGCTCAAGGGGTGAAGGCTTCCAGTTCCACCGCACGCACGTCCCGTTGTGGGGCCTGCGCCCGGTCCAGAGGCATGCTCGTCGGAATCAGCGCCCCAACTCAGGGCGGGCGCTTGGTCGCCTCTGCGGCTTGTCAGTTGATGGCTGCGGAGGGATGAGCCGGCCGAGGAACTGGTGGGTGGTGGGGATGGTGATGTCGAGGGGGAGAGTGGTGGCGCCGCGGGGGCGGGTGCGGGTCCAGGACCAGCAGAACTCGGCGGTGGTGCGGGCGGTGTGTCCGGCGGCGGTGGCCTGTTCGATCCAGTGCTGTAGTTGGAAGGGGTCGTTGCTGAGGGCCAGGTCGTAGCTGTGGTGGCCGGTCCACGGTGTGGGGGTGCCGTACAGGAGGTCGTCGAGCCAGGTGGTGTAGGCGGCGAGCCGTTGCAGCGGAACGAGCCTGCCAGCTCGAAATGGTGGTGGGCGCGTCCCAGGGCCCGGGCGGAGTCGCGCAGTTCATCCACGGTGGTGCCCTCGCCGGGACGGATGGTCTGGCGTTCATCCAGGAACATCACGATCAGCGGCACCTTGCGCAGGACCTCGGCCAGGGCAGGAGCCAGTCTGTCGTCCGAATCGGCCATACGCTGGGCTTCGTCGATGATGACGGGCCCGGCGTGCTGGGCGGTGCAACTGGTTTTGGCCGCAGTTCCGTGATCGACCAGCTGAGGGTTTTTGGTCAGTCGAAGGCCACGACGAGTCGGACGGCGTCTTCACCGAAACGGTCCGCCAGAGCTTTCATGACGGCAAATACGTGTGGCCAGTGGGACCTGGGGCCCAGGATGGAACCCGCCGTCAAGGACTCGTACTGGTAATGCAGGTCTCCGGTCTGCCACTCGACGTAGTGGTCGCGTCCTTCCAGTTCACGCGGGCGTGGACCCACCGCTGCAACCAGCTCCGGGGGCCATTGGGCCGGCACGAGTTGCTGATGCAGCAGTGCCGGCTGCGCCCGGGACGACCACGTGAGCCGGCCAATGTAGTGCTCCGGAGTAGTTGCTGGATCCATTCCCGCGATCTCAGCCCAGCTGACCCAGGTGGCCTCTGCCAGGTGGCCGTCTGCCACCCAAGGCTGCAGCCGCTCGCGTAGGGCGCTCGACATGTCGGCGGGCAAGCCGCGTTCTGCGGCCAGGGGCGGGTAGCCCGCGTAGTTGCGCACCCCGAAGAGGCATCCGAAGGACGCGTAGTCGGTCTCGTCGTACAGGGGCCACAGATCCATGGCGCCGACCCAGGGTTCGCCCTCGTAGTAGTCGGTGCCGACGCTGGGATGGCGAAACTCGATACCGCCGTGGATGTCCGTACTCACGGCGCCTGACAGTACAACGGCTCGGGGCCACGGGCTTCGGCATTTTGCGATCACGCGTGCTGGCCGACCTAGATGCGGGTCCAGCGACGGTCGAAGGACGTCCGACCCTTGTGCGTTGAGCGGAAGTGGCATCCTCGCAGCCCGCCGACCTGTACGTGCTCTGCGCTCGCGAGCAGGACCACCGGCCGCAGCCCGTGAGATCAACGCCCCGCCGGTTGCTTCCGCCCCGTCGCTGCAGCCGCGCGTGCGCCAGTCCGACGGCGCGCCGGCGGGCCGTCCAGGCCGGCCGGCTGCTCTTCTCTCGCAAGTTAGGGCAGCGCGATTTCGATGGCGAGGGCGCCGAGGGTTTCCTTGTCGGGTGGGTAGATGGCGCGGATGTTGGCGAGTTGTTCGTCGCGGGCGGCGGTGGGGTTGATGTTGGCTGCTCCTTCGCTGTCGAGGAGGGTCTCGAAGTCGGTGTATTCGGTGACCCGGAGGACGGTGACGTTGCAGGTTTTGTCGGTGCCTTTGATGTGGAAGCGGATGGTGTCGCCGGCGGTGAGGTCGGCGAGGTGCGGGTATTTCACCCGGACTTCGATGGTCTTGGTGCCGGCGACGAGGTCGAAGTACTGGCGGTACAGGTTGAGTTCGCGGACGCGGGTGGTGGCGTCGGTCAGGTGACTGCCGGATCTCGGCTCCCAGTGGGGTCAGTACGAATACGTGTCGAGCATCGGCTTCGCCGCCTGAAGGACAACATGACGCCGCACCGTGCCGAACCGTGCTGCGTCGGCCCTACGTCCTGGTGAACTCCGATATCAACTCCGCCATGACGGTCGGTGGCAGGGATGGGTTCGAGGCAGCGGCTTCTACCACTCGCCAGTCGTGGTCGGTGAGAAGTTCGACGATGGCCTCTGGCGGCAGGGCTGGGTGCCCGGCAGCCCAAGACCGTGCCTGTCTGTCCGTCAAGCAAGCGAGCAGCGCTGGACCGGTCGCGTTGCGGTGCCGGGCGACCTCGCGCAGTGCTTTGCGGACCGGTGTCATGTAGCCCGTCAGATACTCCAGCAGGGCAGACGGCGTCTCCGGGTTGGCTGCCACCTTGGCGATGACCCTGGATCCGTGGCGTCCCACCATGGACCGAAGCTGAGCTTCCGACAGTCCCGGGTGCCGGGCGATGGACTTGACCACCTTCGCGTCAAGGTCGTCGGCCAGCAGATCGCGGATCTTGGCTGGCAAATCACGCCGTTCGGCAAGGAGCGTCCGCACTACCGGATTCGACGACCGGGACAAGTCCTCGGCCTCGGAGGGGGAAGCGGAGGCGATCCGTGGCAGCAGCGTCGAGCCGATCTTGGTGGCGGAGGCCAGATCGGAAAGTACGTCGAGCGGTACGCGGGGGTTGTGCGCCAGTCTGCGCTGTACGTCGTGGCCACGGTCAGCCGCGAGCACGTGGATGAGGGCGCTGTCGATCGCCGGATTCTCTGCGAGATCGGCCCGCACTCCGGGAACAGGGTCACTGGCCAATCGCGCCGCTGTCTGTGGCGGCAGGTCGGGGCGGGCAGCCAATCGGCAGCGCAGCTGCGCCGAAGGGTGGTCGGCGAATCGCAGGAGCGCCTCGACCGGCGTGGCGGGGTTCCGTAGAGCCTGCGCCGCCAACTCGTGAAGGGTGGACTCGTGTGAGCCGGTGCACGAGGCACCGGTCCGCAGGTCGCAGTCCAGCCGCGGACAGTGCGGATCGTGCGCAAAAGGCGTCTCCTCGCTGTCGCAGACCAGGCACCGCTCTGCTGGCGGCAGCCCCTCGCTGGTGATCAGCATGGACAGCACCTGCGGTGGTGTTGCCTCGTTGGCCGCCACCGCGCGGCGGACCTCGGCATGCGGGTGGCGCGCGAGACGGGCCGCCAGGTCCGCCGTGGTCCACAACGCGAGCTCCGCGACGACCCGTACGTCTGGATCGGCGGCGAGCATCTCCCGTACATCGGCCGGAAGGTGGGGACAGGCGGCCAGCTTCACCCGATGCTCGACATCGGGGTCCTCAGCGAACAGCCGCGCCCACTCCAAGTCACCAGAACGCTCCTCAAGTAGGGCGAGTGCGGCCTGCGGCTGCGTGAGGGGATCGACGTCGGCAGCGGTCAGCAGACCCGCGTACGCAAGAAGAACGGCGCTCTCCTCGACCTGCGTGGCCAGGCTGACCGCCTGCTCGCGGCTGAGGTCCGCGCGACTGGCGAGGCCGTCGGCGATGTCCGCGTCCGCGACCGAGATCAGGCGATCGACCAACTCGACGGGCAGAGCCTCATTGGCCGCGAGGCCGCACAGTGCATGGTTCACAAGAAGGCATCCTGCCCGGATCGCAGTCGAACGGCCGCTGGATTTCAACGTCCCCGAGCCGCTGCCGGTGATCATCCCCGGGACGTAGTTCGGCGCACTCCTCAACAAAAGCGCAGAGCCGGCGGATCAGGCGGTCCAACTTGATCACTGATCGGGGGACGGTTCCGTCTGGTGGCAGAAGAAGACAGTTGTGGCGGAACCCGCGTGCTTGGTGAGGATGTGTCCATGGACGGTGCAGCAGACGATGTGAACCAGGCGATTGCGGGTGAGTTGCAGCTGATGGATCCGCGTGTCCGCGCCTCGCGGGAACGGGCCGGGCAGCTTCTCGACCCGGAGTTCGTGGAGGTCGGCGGGTCGGGGCGACGATGGACGTATGAAGCCATGTTCGCCGAGCTGCCTGAGCATCCGGGCAGTTCGGCGGATGGTCCTCGCTATGAGCCCTCGGAGATCTCAGGGGTGCTGCTCGCGCCGGGCCTGGTGCATCTGACCTTCGAGACCACGCTGGGCGGGCGCAGGACCAGGCACAGTTCGATCTGGCGCAAGGGGGACCAAGCCGCGGGCTGGCGAATGTATTATCACCAGGCCACGCGTGTGCCGCCCGGAGTGAACTGAGACCACCGGCACCGCGCCGCCGAAAACGACATCTTGCCCACCGTTGCCGGAATGTCACCGGTGGGGCGGTATTGTCATCCTTCGTCGGCATCGTGAACGTTGCCCTTGTCGGCATTTTCCACGCCGGGCAACATCGGTGACCGTCTCCAGCGTCTCCGGCTCTTGGGTGCAAGGGCGCGCAGCGCGCCACGCATCAGGGGAGCAGGTTGGCTACGACTCGTCTCTCAGTCGCGCCCAGGTATGAGTGTCCAGGCTGTCATAGGGGCCCATGCGGGAGAGTTCAACACCGTCGCGTCCAAGGGCCACGATGACGGGACGAACTCCGCGGCTGTTCTGGGGCGACGTCCATACAGTAACGAGACTGCGCTGCTCGGGAACCTCGATCCGGCGGGCACCGATAAGGACCTGCCCCACGCCCTGCCCGAGGCGTACTTTGACGCAACTGATCCACGGAGCCTCGACGAGGGAGCGTGGCGGGTCAAGTCTGCGGGTGCGGCTGAGCACGCCTCCTCCATTGCGCACGTCGAGGACATCAACGTCGACAGGATCGTCTCCGGAGACGCTACGCCCCCGACGTACCGCCACTGCTTGCCGAACCACTCCAGGAGCGCAATGTGCTCATGCATCCGCGATGACTTCGGACGCCACAGGATCCAGACCGCCCCGACACCGGCAGTGTCGTCGACATCGGCCGACACCACGGTCAGCACGCGCCGCGGCACCCACCACGGTTGCGGCTCATCTCCCGCCAGCGCCTGCTTCACCACGCCCCGCAGGAATCTCTCCCACCGGGGTCCCGCCCACACGGCCTCTCCCCATGCCTGCATGCGCCTGCGATACCCGGCGCGCGAGGGCATCAAGCCCGATGCCGCTGAGGCAACACCTCACTACCTCCAACCAAAAGATCATCACCGGGGCAGCCTAGGTGCTGCCCCTCACCCCGGGCAGGCGCTCAACGATGTGGAGAAGTGGCCCCATCACGCGCAGAGCCCAACTTCGCCGCCACTCAGGCCTTTTCCAAGGAGCGCGGAGGGTGTCCGTTGAGTCCTCGATCTCCTCGGGGTTTCTGTGCCCCTCCGTCCTTGCTTGTTGCCCTTCCAGGGCTCTGACCGTCTCTACGATTCCGCGCAGCACCCCCAGCGCTGCGATCACGAGTCGCGGACTCGGACGTAGTGCCACCACGGACGCCACCTGGGCTGTCAGGCGGGGCCAGCGAAGCTGATGGGTGTTCAGGGCGACCAGTCTGATCGCGGCCGTCACAGCGGCACGGTTGCCCGGCAGATGGGTGCGGAGCAGGCTCACCACCGGGCGTGCTATGGCCGCCTCCGCGTCGGACTTCGGGATCTCCAGGAGGTGGGCGAAGGCATCGGTGAGGTCAGCGGTGGCCTCCGCATACCGCTCTGCGTAAACGCGGACGATGGCTCGTCCGCCCAGACACCATGGGTATTTCGGGTCGTGGGCGAGGGCGCGGCTGAATTCCTCCTCCGCTTTGTCCAGCCGTCCCGCTTCCCACAGCAGCCATCCCCGCATCACGGAGGCCATCGGTGTCCACCCGCCGGTCTGCGCCGCCCGGTCAAGGTCGTCAAGGGCTTCGTCTTCCCGGCCGCCGAGGCCGTGCAGTGCCCACCCTCGAAGTCCATGGGCCCAGCTGCCCCAGGGGGCGTCGAGTTCGCCATGGCGAGGGGTAAGCATTGCCCTATCGATCTCCATGAGTGCGTCCGCATCGCGGCCGAAGCTGAGCAGCATCGATGCCAGGTTGAGGCGGATCCAAACAGACTCGTCGCCGTCCTGCTCCAGTTCGGCGGCTTCGCGCATCACGTGCTCGGCCTCGTCCCAGCGTTCAAGATCCTGCAAGCAACGGGAGCGTTCCACATGCGCCCCCACGTAGAAGGGGTCGATGGCCAGTGCCTGCTCGAGGTCGTCCAAAGCCGCCGGTGCTTCTCCGACCTCGCGTCGGAGCATGGCTCGGTTGACGTAGGCCCAGTCCTGACGGGGATCCAGGGCAATCGCCTGGTCGAGGTCGTCAAGCGCGTCGGCGCGGAGGCCCAGACGCCGACGCAACCATCCGCGGTAAGTGCGGTGTTCAGCGCGGTCGGGTTCCAGCCGCACGACCTCGTTCCAAGCGGCGAGCGACTCCTCCGCGCGCCCGGCATCCAGCAGGGTTCGTGCCAGGCCTTCCCACCCGTCGGTCCGTTCCCTGTCGAGGGCGATCGCCGAGCGGAAGTCGGCCAGCGCAGGTTCGTAGCGGTCGGCCCGGGCGTGCTGTAGGCCGCGTATGCAGTGCACACGCAGGCGTCCGGCCAGAGCGAGCTCCGTAGCCGCGAGCAGCGCGTCGAGCACACTGGTCAACGTGTCGCCTGCGTGTGTCAGTTCCAGTCTCGAGGCTGCGGATCCATCGGGCGAGTTCGCACCGGAATTGTTTCCTGCGCCTGCGGCAAGCCGCTGCCCCCATTCCCGGACCCGAGCGTCGTCCCCGTCTTCGCCAGCTTGAGCCAAGAGCTGCCCCCAGCGTCGTAGCGCGCCTTCGCCCTGCCCGCACGCCTCCGCTGTCTCGGCGAGTGCTTCGGGCAGCGCGCGGCCAGGGTCGGCGCACAGCCGGTGGTAGGTTTCCTGAGCCCGCCACTCACGCCACTGTGTGTCGCCCCATGGATCGTCCCGCGCCAGTACCTCCTCGCGCTGCTCCTGTGCCGCCTGGAAGAATTCCGCCAGTGCCTGGTGCGTCTCCCGCCACCGCGTGGGTGACCTGGTCCGCTGGTGGCGGAGCATGGGAACGCGTACGACCTCGTGATAACGACACCTCCCACTGCGGTTCGTGACGAATGCCAGTTGGCGCAGCCATCCGTACTCCTCCGCCGCCTCTGCGGGCACTACGGCCCGGAAGACGTCCTCGTCGAACTCCAAGGGCAGCGCACAGGCGAGAGCCGCGTTTCGACGCGCGGGGTCGTTCTCCCACTTCAGGAAGCGTTCCACCGCGGTGCCCGACGGGTCGTCCACAGCCTCGGCGGAGCTTGGGCGTGCCTGGGCGAGGGTATGTACGAGCACCGGCAGCCCGCCGGAGAGCCGCAGTACTACCTCCGTAACGCGTTCGTCGGTGACTCCTTGAAGGGCCAGCAGCGTGCGGGTCTCCTCCTCGGTGAAGACCTCCAGCGGAATCTCGCACACCTGGTCGACCCAGTCACCCCAGCAGCGTGCGTCCAGCCGTCCCTGCCCAGAGAGCACCAGCTGTACGTTGTTGGGTAATTCCCCGTACACGTCGTTGCACGCGATGTCGCGCAGCCACTCGCCGAGGACGGGCCCCGTCCGCTCGTACACGTCGAAGAAGAGAATTACCCAAGGCCGTTTACGCGACACCTCGGCCAGCTCTCCAAGGAACACGGGGGTCAGGACCCCTACCGGATCCAGTACGAGGCGCACATCGTCGTGCGACGGCAGCCGCGAACCGAGCGCCGCCCACAGCTTGTCCGCTCCCTGGGCCATATGCTGCGGGTTCACCGCTCCGACGAACGCCCCGACGCCGGGCACCATCCCCAGACCGACGAGCCCGACCTGTGCGGCGAGAGAAGCAGACGAGGACGCGCCCGCCGACATCTCCCCGGCTGGTCCCTCGGCACTTGCCTGACCACCAAACGCTCGCTGCGCCTCGTGCGCACGCTGCCGGTAGACCTCCAGCAGCTTCCCGAACCGTCGGAATGCCGCCCCTTGCCGGCCGAGGCGCTCGGCGACCGCCTCCATCGCCTCGACCGGGCTGTGCACAGAGTCGTCCACGTACGCGGTGGCCGCTTCGACCTGCGTCCGCGCGAATTCCTCCCACTGCCGCAACAATGACGTCTTACCGACACCCGCATTCCCACATACGTGGAACAGGAACCGGAAGTCCTCTCCTGCCGGGTCCTGAGCAAGGTTTTTACGGAAGGCACTCATCTCGGCGCGCCTACCGACAAAGCCGCTGCGTCGCCTGCGCCGAATCAGCTCCTGCCTCGATACGGCACGTTGTTCCACCTTCGACCACCCCCGCACTCAGTATGGGGCGGGGCGTGTGATGGGCCCAGACCCGGCGCAGGGAGCGGGATTATGTGAATCGGAAGCGTCCTGCGCGTGCAGGAAGAGGTCGGTGCGCCCGTTCCCCCACCGCCGACCTTGATGAGCCCGGCGACGAGATCAGCGGGCTTTTGCCCGTATCCGGACTCCAGGTCCACCGACACGGGGACGTCGACCGCCGCGATGATCGGCTTTACGGCGGAGAGTGTCCAGGTCCCTGCTCTTCAGTCCGACACGGCAGCGTTACGCAGGCAGTCGCTGCAGGCGGTCTTGCCTGCCTGCGAGCGGAACGGCACGTAGCAGCGGTTGCAGTGCGCCAGCCCCGGAACCACCTGGGCGCACCCGAAGCAGAAGAACACCGGCTCGTCCGGAGCAGCAGCGGTCCTCGCCCCCACCACCAGGCTTTCATCCCCGCAATCGGGGCATTCCTCCACGGCCATGATCCCGAACAGATCCGGTGATGTCGGGTCGCGGCCCAGCACGAACACGGCATACATCGTCGCCCCGTCGTGTGTCGGCTGGGACGTGCCGCAGAACCGGCAGATCACGCGGTGGTCCAGCTCGGGAACCAGGGCCCACTGGTCGCAGTCCGGGCACTGCACGGTGCGGTCACGCAGCGGCTCCAGGTCGGCACGTATCCGCTGCATGCGCTTCTTGACGAATCCCTGGATCCGCGACAGGCCGCCGCGGATGTGCTCCATGTCGGTCTCGGTGCTCTTCATCTCAGGCCACGGCAGGGCGGGCAGAAGCTCCTCGTCGAGGAAGCGGATCAGGAAGTCCAGGACCTCGGCGGCCTGGCTCTCCACCGCGCGGGCGTTCGCGGCTGGCCCGATCAGCCCGTAGTGCTGCAGCGCGTTGCGGTGCTTCGCCAGTTTCAACACCGCGCTGGTCTCCTTGTCGCCGATGGCGGCCCCGGCGATGTCCTTCAGGCGCTGCACGGTCTCCTCGGGACTGCAGCTCTTCAGCGTGCCGTCCTCCAGCTCCGACCGCTTGGCCTGCCCCGGGTCCTTGAAAACCAGTGTCCAGTGCTCCAATTGGAGGCGGGCCTTCAAGAGCACCTCGGCGCCGGCCGCCAGGTGAAGGACGGCGTACTTCAGGTCTCGGGCGCTGGCCCGATCGTCGCCGGATTCCAGATGCTCGACCACACTCACCAGGTAGTCCAGGCCGTTGGGCACGGGAGGGAAGAACACCTCACTGCCCGGGTGTTCCACCTCCCTACGGGGGTCGTACAACTCGCCGTCGGCGATGTTCGTTCTGCGCCAGCCCCCCGGCTGCCGCACAGGCGCGGCCTCTTCGTGGGTCCGCGCCTGGTCGAAGGGCTCCCAGTCCAGGTCGGGCAGCTCGTCATCGGCTGCGCTCATGCGCCCGGATCCGTCCGCAGAGCGCCGATCACGTCGGATGGCAACTCCACACCCTGGTTGGCCAGCACGGCGACGGACTCGCTGAACGGCTTGGCCCGCTGCCGCTCGCGGAGCGCCGCGTCGACGTGCGCGTCGATGTCGCGGTGGCCGGCGCTGAGGACGTCGATCGTGGTCAGCAGCGTGTACGCCAGCGAGTGCAGTTCCCAGTCGGTGTCCCGGCGGCGCGTGTCGGCGTCCTCCCGCAAGGCGAGGGCCTCTCGCAACGGCTCGGCGTCCCGGACGAGTTGGGCCATGGCGTCCGCCGTCGGCGCCTGTCCGCGCACGGTGTGCTGGCCGACGCTGGCTAGCAGGCGGCGGGCGAGGGTGTGCAGGCCGTGGTCGTGCTCGGGGCCGCCGGTGTCGGTGCGCTGCTCGCGGGTGTCGAGTGCGCTGCCAAGGCGGGCAGCCTGGTGGGTGATCCGCGCGGCGAGGTCGGTGGCGGAGCGGGCCGGTGTGGGACGGGGCTCGGGCATGGCGAGGAGCCTAGCCGGAATCTTATGGTATGTGATTCGCCCGGGCCGGGGTGTCATGTGGTGTACGTGCACCCGACGTTTACCCGTCCGGGTGTTTCCGGGCTCACTTTGAAGATCCAAAATGCCTATGCGTCGCCCTGACGGCATGGGGACCGTTCCGAAGTCGCGTCATACCGGCGACTCCGAGTTCGGGCGCACCAGGCGCCGTTCTGGAGACCGGTTTTCGGCATGGTCCTCGGAAAATGATCTGCCATGCGCGGCGTAATCCTGGTCGAGCGCACCAACCTGACGGTGGACGAGGTCGGTCGCTACCGGCTGCACCTCACCGAGACACCCTGGACGGGGGAGCAGGCCGAGCCCAAGCCCCGGGACCGGGAGTTGACCCTCCCCTTACGTCAGGCTTGAGGCTGTGTACCGACGAAAGGGCAGGTGGATGAGCTACTCCGTGGGGCAGGTCTCGGCCTTCGCCGGGGTGACGGTGCGGACACTGCATCACTACGACAAGGCGGGGCTGCTCTCGCCCAGTGACCGCAGCCACGCCGGATACCGGCTCTACAGTGAGGCTGACCTGGTCCGTCTCCAGCAGATCCTCTTCTACCGTGAGCTCGGCTTCCCTCTCGATGAGATCGCCGCGATCTTCAAGGATCCGCAGGTGAACCCCTTGGAACGGCTCCGGGCCCGGCAGCGGCAGCTGAGTGAGGAGATCGCCAGGCTGCAGCGGCTGGCCGAGGTGGCGGAACGGGCGATTGAGGTCCAGAAGACCGGGGTGTCCCTGACTCCTCAGGAACGCTTCGAGGTCTTCGGTGAGATCACCTTCGACCTGAGCTATGCCACCGAGGCAGAACTGAAGTGGGCGCACTCGGATGGACAGCGCGAGGCGATGGCGCGCGCGGCTGCTCACACCAAAGAGGATTGGTGTCAGCTCATGGGCGAGGCCGCCGCCTGGCGCGCGGAGCTGCTCGCGGCCTTCGATGAGGGGGAGCTGAGCAACGGCGAGCGGGCCATGGACCTCGCCGAGGAGCACCGCTTGCACATCTCACGATGGTTCACCTCCTGCCCGCCCGACATGCACCGGCGCATCGCGGACGACTTCGTCACCGACCCGCGCGCATTCGCTCTGGTCATACCGCCGTCGCAGCAACGCCCGGGCCTGGCCGCCTATACGCGCAAGGCGGTTCACGCCAACGCGGCCCGCCACGCAAGTGGCCGTACCGATTTCGAGGAGGACCAATGAGGATCCTGATCGCCGCAGCCGGATCGCGCGGCGACGTCGCGCCCTACACGGGTCTGGGCGCCGAACTATGCCGGGCCGGATACGACGTTACCCTCGCCACCACAGACACGTTCGCTCCCCTCGTACGCGACGCAGGGCTGGAATTTCGCAGCCTCCCCGCCGACACACGGGTGCGTGGCAGCGTCACAGGCAAACGTGAACTTATGCGCACTGCTGCCGCGTTCATCACCGAACTGGGTCAGGGCTTCGCCGACGTGATGGACGATGGCACGGACCTGCTCCTGCTGTCGACCACTACGGCTCCGCTCGGCTGGCACCTCACCGAGGCCACGGGCACACCGAGCCTCGGCGTGTACCTCCAACCCACCGCACCGACCGGCGACTTCCCGCCCGTCGTCACAGGCTCCCGCTCACTGGGCCGTCTCGCCAACCGAGCCACCGGCCGCTTCGCACTGCGCATGGCCGACCGCGTCTACGAACAGGCTGTCGCAAAGCTGCGCCACCGCCTTGAGCTGCCCCCGGCCTCACCTTCCGAGATGCGTCGACGACAGGAACAGGCGAATTGGCCCATCTTGCACGGCTTCAGCACGGTCCTGGCGCCCCGTCCCTCCGACTGGCGCTCTGGCCTGGAGGTCGTGGGCAACTGGTGGCCCCATCATCAGGCGGCCGAACGCCTGCCTACAGATCTGGAGGACTTCCTGCGTTCCGGCCCCCGCCCCGTCCTCATCGGCTTCGGGAGCATGGCGGCCGGTGACGGGGAACGGCTGAGCGAGATAGCTGTGCAAGCCCTGCGCCGCGCCGGGCTGCGCGGCATCCTCCAAGCCGGCAGTGCCAGGCTTGCCGCCGACGGGAACGACGTGCTCACGATCGGGGACGTACCGCACGCCTTGCTGTTTCCGCGGCTGGCTGCGGTGGTCCACCATGGCGGGGCCGGCACCTCGGCCGCCGCGCTGCGTGCCGGAGTGCCCGCGGTCACCGTGCCGGTGACTGCAGACCAGCCGTTCTGGGCGGGGCGACTCGCCGCCCTCGGCGCCGCCACCGACCCGATCCCCTTCCGGTCCCTCACCGTCGAACGGCTTGCCGACTCACTTGACCAAGTAGTGAAGCAGCAGACACACAGTCGAGCCGCCGCAAAAGCGGCGCAACATCTGGTGACCGAGAATGGAGCAGGCCAGACCCTCAAGACCATCCAGCAGCTGACCGATGGATGACGCCAATCCGCTCCTCGTCAAGCGCCGACCACACTGCGACCTCACCCCCACCCAGCAGACCGCGAACCGGGCGTTGGCCCGGACTCGCGCCCCGGTCGAGCGTGGCGTTTCCCGCCTCAAGTCCTGGCGGATCTTCCGTCACGCCCGCTGCAGCCCGAACCGCATGAGGTCAATTGCCAAAGCTGTACTCACCCTGGAGCGGCACCGCTGAAGAACCTCAGTGACCCGGGTGCCGCGCAGTGACGCGGCGCTGCCTGAGTACGACCGCTGCACGGTGCCCGAGGGCTTGGTCACCAGGCGGCGGCTACGGGACATGGGCCTGAGCCCCGGCGGCAACGAGGGCCCGGTCGCGATCCTGCGATGCAAGCTGTGCGCGACACGCCCGCAGTGGTCCTGCCGTCACCCCACCCGCGGCTTCCTGCTCCGCGTCGACCTGGCCGTGCCCAAGCGCGTGCCGACGCTCGCTCAGGAGTGGGCCCTCGATCAGGCGATGGCAGCTCGGCAGACCTGTGGCCAGTGCCGGAGGCGGTTCTACATCTGCCTCTCGAAAAAGCTCGGCTGCTGCCTGGAGTGCTTCGACGGCACGCCCGCCGACCCCAGCAGCCTCATGACCCTCCCGGCCTCTGCCGTTCACCGGCTGGCCGTGTGAGCCAGCCCCGTCCCGACCGTCCAGGCCGGGACGGGGCCCGGCGGGCGTTGCTACGGGATTCGGCGTGGTCTGCGCAGGGCCGTTGGGCCGTGGGGAGCCATCAGGCCGCCTACCCAGCGGAGGACGTCCGTCGATGACGATGCTACTTCGCGCTGATGGCCGCAGCCTGTGTGCGGCATCGTTCCAGCCCTGCAGTCACCTCTTCGTGGTCCGGGCGGTCCTGGCTGGTCAGGAGTTCGCCAGCCGCGGTCATGGCTGCCCAAAAGTCGGGTGGGGAGCCGCGCCCGTCCTGGAACCGGGTTTTGGCGAAGTAGAGGAAGATCTTCGTGAGCTCCCCGGTGCGAAACCACGCGAGCAGGCCGGCGGGATAGCCTCCGCGGGCACCAGCGGCAGTTCCCAAGAGGTCGCGGATGCGCTCCTCGTGTTCCCCAAGTACTCGGTCCACGATGAAGACGTGCCCAAACCTGAGAACATAAGCGAGGTTCTCCTCCTCACCCACCGCGAAGTCTGAGAAGAATGGCTCGACGTCGCGGAGCCGGGCCTCGGCGTCAGTCCGCGGCACACCCAGGGCCAAGCACACGGCCAACACACAGACACCCCAGTTGCCGGTCCTCGCAGCCAGCGCGGCGAAGACCTCCTCGTCGCTTTGCCCTGCGGCGAGCATCTCCTGCGCCTCCAGAACCAGCGCGCCCTCGCCCTCCCCGTGACTCATGGCGAGAGGCTACCGCGAAGGTGCGATGGCCGAGCCGGCCGTGATCCCCTCGCTGACCGAGGCAGCACGAAGCTTCCCAGCCAGCGGGGTGCAAAGCGCAGCAGAGCCGGATTGCAGCCCTATTCCGCACACTCGAATATCCGAAGCTACCGACACTGCTGGAGAAGATCGCCACCAAGACCGGCAAGGGCGGCTTCTACAAGCTTGCCGGCTTCGGCATGAACGGCGCCTTCCACCTCGACTCCGCCTGGCACCACGGCTGGGAGACCGTCGCCGCGCTGGTCGCCACTACCAAGGCCACCACCCGGTGAGCGGCCGCACGCGCACACGCCTGGACAGGGTGCGCGCCTCGGTCGGCATCGTCCAGCTCGCCCTCCGGCAGATCGAGGACGACCTGAACGCCGACGACGTCGACGGCCCGGAGCTCGCCGCGATCCTGCGCGAGCTCCAGGAGGACGTCGACGTCCCCGGGGGCCTCGTCCCCGCCCTCGCGCAGCTGGTCACCGCCGCCGCGCGCCGGGCGGAGCAGATCGAGCCCGACCGCGACGGTGACGCCTCCTGCCCCCTGCACGAGGCCGCCGCCCTGCTCATCGACAACGCCGGGCCGCGCCTGATCTGGGCTGCCCGCTCCCTCGCCCCTCAAGGAGACCCCGAATGACCACCTCGGTGCTGTACCCGGACCTGCCGGAGAACGGGCTGATCGTGCTGATCGGCGCCTTCGGCGTCGCTCACGCGATGCGCTGCGCGCACCCTGGACCGGCCACCAGCCCGTGCTGCTCGACTCAATCGACTTGACCTCAAACGACATGGGTGTCTGACCAAACGGTCACCCCTCGGCCCGCTAGCACTCCGCGAACACATGGATGGCTGTCCGTCGGCAACGGGGCCGGTACGCGGCGTGTGGCGTCACCTCAGTCCGAAGGCGTCGATCAGTGCCTCGGAGGCGAGCAGCATGACGGTGCACCACAGGGTGACGCCCGCCATGAGCCAGCCGATCAGCCGCCACTGGGGCAGGCCCAACGCCGTGCCCAGCATGGCCGATCCCCAGGTGCCGAAGAGCGCCGGTCCGATGATGCCGAAGCCGATCACGCCGTACCGGTTCACCACGCGCCGGGCCCGCCGGCCGGTGGGGCCGTCGAGGCGGTTCTGACGTTTCCCGGGCGGCGGCTCGGCGGTGACGGGCCGCCGCTTCGATCGCCAGACCAGCCATCGGGTACGAAGCCACCCGGCCGCGAGGACGGCGGACAGCAGGCACCCGGCCGCGCCGAGGAGTACGGCGAGGAGTGCGATGGGCGGGGCGAGTGAGATCGAGAGGCCGAAGGGTACGGCCGGGGTGCGCAGGGCGAATCCGGCGAGCACCGCCCAGGCGAAGTTCAGCACGTATCGCTCCTCGTCGTTGGGACGGACGCCGCGTCGGTTCGCGGCGACAGCCAGTTAGAACTCCTAACAAAGTGAGAGGTTGACCAGTCGTCGCCAGCAGATGATGCTGCAGGCCAGCCGGAGGAAGGCTTTGTGGATGTCGTCGCGGATCTCCCAGCGGATGCGCAGTCGGCGGAACCAGTGCAGCAGGGCAAAGGTCTGCTCGACCACCCAGCGGTGCACGCCCAGTCCGGAGCCGTGCTCGACGCCGCGCCGCGCGATGACCGGGGTGATCCCCAGGGCCCGTACCTGCTTGCGGTACTTGTCGTGGTCGTAGCCGCGGTCGGCGTAGAGCGCGACCGGTCGTTGTCGGGGCCGTCCGCGTCGGCCGCGGACGGGCGGGACGGCCTGGATCAGGGGGATGAGCTGGGTGACGTCGTTACGGTTTCCGCCGGTCAGCGATATCGCCAGCGGGATGCCGTGCCCTTCGGTGATCAGATGGTGCTTGGAGCCTGTTCGGGCACGGTCGACCGGGCTCGGTCCTGTTTTGGGCCGCCTTTGAGGGCCCTGACGTGCGAGCCATCGATCACCGCCCTCGACCAGTTCAACGCGCCGGCGGCGTTCAACTCGGCCAGGGGGGCCTCCCCCTGAGTGGTGGTCACGCTGATACTGGATCTGCTTGATCCGGAGGAAGCGAGAAGACCGCCGATGGCGATGAAGGACTACTCGGACGAGTTCAAGGCCGATGCCGTGGCCCTGTACGAGTCCACGCCCAGGGCGACATACAAGAGCATCGCCGCAGACCTGGGCATCAACCGGGCCACCCTGCGCGAGTGGGTGCTGCGGGACCGTGAAAGCCGCGGTGCCACCGCCGCTGCCTCCTCTGCGGGCCCGACGCCGACGGCCCGGGCCGGGCGGATGCCGTCGTCCGCCGATCCGGACGAGCGGATCCGGCAGCTGGAGGCCCGCGTGGCCGAACTCGAGGCGAATGAGCGGAAGTTGGCGACCGAGCGGGACATCCTGCGCAAGGCGGCCAAGTATTTCGCCGGGGAGACCAACTGGTGAGTCGCTTCCAGTTCGTCGCCGACCACCGGGACGCCTACGGCGTGAAGCGGCTGTGCGAGGTCCTGGACCTGAACCGGTCCAGCTACTACGCGTGGCTGGCCGGCCAGAAGGCGAGGGCGGCCCGGCAGTGCCAGGACTGGCTCCTGGCCGAGCAGATCCGCGAGATCCACAGCGAGTCCGGCGGCGCTTACGGCTCCCCACGCGTGACCGCCGAGCTCCGCGCGAAGGGTCTGCGGATCAACGAGAAGCGGGTCGCCCGCATCATGCGGACGTTCTGCATCACCGGCATCCGCCTGCGCAGACGCGTCCGCACCACCGTCCCGGACCCGGCAGCATCTCAGGTTCCCGACCTGTTCCAGCGCGACTTCACCGCCACTGAACCCGGCCTGAAATACATGGGCGACATCACCTATCTCCCCCTGGAGAACGGGGAGTTCCTCTATCTCGCGACCGTACTGGACTGCTTCAGCCGCAAGGCCGTCGGCTGGTCCATCGCCGACCACATGCGCACCAGCCTCGTCACCGACGCACTGCAGATGGCGGCTGCGACCCGCAGCGGCCTGGACGGCGCCGTGTTCCACTCCGACCACGGAGCCCAATACGGCTCGAGGGCCTTCGCCGATCTCTGCGAGCGGCTCGGGGTGACCCGGTCGATGGGCGCGGTCGGCACCAGCGCCGACAATGCGGCCTGCGAGAGTTTCCATGCGTCCCTGAAACGCGAGACCCTCCAGGGCGCCCGCCACTACAACGACGCCAACACCTGCCGCAGAACCGTCTTCGCCTGGCTGACCCGCTACAACACCCGCCGCCGGCACTCCGCCAACGGCCACCTCAGCCCCAACGAATACGAACGCCGACACCACACGGCTAAGCTCACGCTCGCCGCGTGATCAACGAAGCGTGTCCACCATCACGGGGGAAGGCCCAGCCCCCAGTGGCTGGACTGGTTCAGCCCGGTCCGGCTGGCGGCGTTCAAGGGCAACACGCAGTTGAAGGCCGGTCACGTGCCTCAGGCGCGCGACACGCTGCTGGGTGTGTTGTCTGCCCTGGAACCGAGTGAGGAGAAGCAACTGACCGTTGTCCTGGGGGACCTCGCTGCAGTCGAGGCGGCCGCGGGCCGGCCGGAAGAGGCCTGCGGGTATGCGCTTCGGGCCCTCGACCAGCTAGAGCGCACCTGGTACGCGACGGGCATGGATCGGGTTCGGGAGGTGCGCCGCACTCTGGCGCCGCACCAGCACGAACGATGTGTACGGGATCTCGACGACCGGTTGTACGGCTGGTCGACGACCGTCAGCGCGCTGAGCCGTTGAAGTTCTTGATCAGTTCGGACAGCTCTGAGAGGCTCTCGACGCGGAACGTCGGGAGCTTTTCGGCTTCCGCGGTCCGCCACTGAATCGTCGCCCACGGACCTCGGTGGACCAGGGCGGTGTGCATCCCCGCGGCCACGGCGGGCCGCAGGTCGTTGTCGACACGGTCGCCGACGTACAGAATCTCGTCGTTGTTGAAGGGGACGACCTTGGCAACACGCCGAAAGAACTCGAGGTCCGGCTTGCTGGCGCCCCAGTCGTCCGAGGTGCCGATCAGGTCGACATCGGTCGAGAACAGCTCCCGCAGGAGCTGGCCGGCTCGGATGGTCTGGTTACCCGCGATGCCCAGCCACAAGCCGTCCGCCCGCAGTTGCGCCAACGTGGGGCGAACATCGTCGTAGAGGTCGTCCTCGCCGAACGACTCCGGTTGCCCAGCGACTGCCCGCTGCTCGCGTTCTTCGTACAGGTCGAAGCCGGGCCTAAACTCCTGGAACACCTCGCGGTAGTCGCGTCCCTGCGCGATGACCGCGCCGAACATCGCGTGGAAGGTGTGCCGGGGCACGTCGAGCCAGTCGGCCCATGTCCCATACTCCCGCGTCTCGTCCACCAGGCACTCACCGACATCGAACACCACTGCACGAATCATGACGGCAGGGTAGCGGGACAGCGCAAAAGATCTCTTTGGGCGGCCCGGGTCGGACGGTGAGACTGTGACCGCTCCCGGCGCCGGGCCCTCGGGGGTCTGCCGGGTGCAGCCGCAGGGCCCGTGCCTCTGAGGCCGTCGCCGTGCGAACTCAGCAGTGATGGCCTGGGACACTCCCAGGACAGATCAGGTTCAGTAAAGGTATCTTCAAAAATCGCTTGGTCAGAGTGACCCAGGCAACCGCCCGACAGGAACACCCACGAAACACAGAAGGGCCTTACCCATGTCCATAAGGATGATCTCGCGAGTCTCCGCGGCCGTCGTCACGGCCGTGTCAGCTTTGACCTTCTCCACCCCAGCCAACGCGGTGGGCTTCTACGGCGAAGTCCGGAACATCGGAACCAACAAGTGCCTGGCTGTTCCCAACTCCAGCAGCGCCAACGGTACTGGCCTGATCCAGTGGACCTGCAACGACAACGGCGATCAGCAGTGGCTGATGGAGAAAGTGCCGGGCGGGAACAATGACCGGTACGTCATCTATGCATGGCCGGGCTCGAAGTGCCTGGCCATGCCCAACTCCAGCACGGCCAACGGCACCCAGGCCATTCAGTGGACCTGTGACCCCACCGACAGCGATCAGATATGGATCCAAGACAGCTGGTATCGACTGCGGAACCTGAACAGTGACAAATGTCTGGCGGTTCCCAACTCCAGCACGGCCAACGGCACCGAGGTCATCCAGTGGACCTGCAATGACAACCTCGACCAGCGGTGGTCCTGAACTTGCTCTCCTACTGACGGACACCATTGGTGTGGCGGTCCGGCTGCGAGTGCGGTCTCGCAGCCGACGGGACCGCGGTAGCCGAGGCAGCTGCGCAAACGGTTGGTTCCGCCGCCGGAGGTGACTGCGCCTCAGAAGCCTTCCGCATACCGTTCGGCGGGCGTGATCAGTCGAACTGGGTTCTGGATCGGGTGATCGCTGCGGTGTCGGCGCATGAAGGAGGGGCCTCTCGGTAGCTCGGAGTTGCGAAGCTCAAGCACCGAGGAGGCCCTCGTCAGCCACTGCACCCCAAAAGTGAGCTGTACTGAGATTTGTGGAGTCTGGTATGCCCCGGTTCTGATGGAGTCGGGTTGCTGGACAATTGACGATCCAGCAGCCTTCGGAGGCCGTGATGCCCCGCAGCTATCCGCCCGAGTTCCGCCGCAAGGTCCTCGATCTCGTCGCATCCGGAAGGAAGGTCGCCGAGGTCGCCAGCCTCCTCGGCATCAGCGACCAGACGATCTATGTCTGGCGCCGCCAACACCTCATTGATACCGGGCAGTTGCCCGGCACGAACAGCAGCGACCTGTCCGAGCTCGCTGCGGCTCGCAAACGCATCGCCGAGCTGGAGACCGAGTTAGCCATCCACCGCCGCGCAGCCGAGCTGCTCGGTGAGGTGACGTCCCCAAAAGGCGGTTCGAAGCCATCCGCGTGATGGCCGGTGAGCACCTGCCGGTGCAGCTGGCCTGCCGGGTGCTGCACGTCGCCGAGTCCGGGTACTACGCCTGGCACAACCGTCCGCCCTCGAACCGCCTGGTCAAGCACGCCTGGCTGACCGAGGCCATCGTGGGCATCCACACCGCCTCCCGCGGCACCTACGGCTCCCGCCGGGTGCACGCCGAGCTCGGTCTGGGCCTGCGTATCCATGTCAGCCACGGCACCGTGGAGCTGCTGATGCAGCGCGCCGGCCTGCACGGCCTGCCCGGCAACCGGCGCCCCCGCGCCAAGCACGTGACCCCATCCGTCGCCGACCTGGTGGAGCGGAACTTCACCCGCCACGCCCGGGACCAGTTGTGGGTCACCGACATCACCGAACACCCCACCTTTGAGGGCAAGGTGTATTGCGCGGTCGTCCTGGACACGTTCTCGCGACGCGTCGTGGGCTGGTCGATCGACGCCTCGCCCACCGCGGCGCTGACCACAAACGCCCTGGCCATAGCCATCGGCAACCGTTCCCCACGCCCGGGCGGCACCATCATCCACTCTGATCACGGAGTGCAGTTCGGGTCCTGGGCGTTCACCCAGCGCGCGAGGGCCTCCGGCCTGCTGCCCTCGATGGGCTCCATCGGGGACTGCGTGGACAACGCGATGATGGAATCCTTCTGGGCCCGCGTCCAGGTCGAGCTCCTCAACCGCAGACGGTGGCGGACCCGGCTGGAGCTGTCCACCGCGCTCTTCGAGTACCTGGAGATCTTCCACAACCGCCAGCGCAGACACTCGGCACTGGACATGCTCAGTCCGGTGGAGTACGAACTCCGCACCCCGCCAGTAGCCTGAAACCAAGCAACTCGACTCCACCCAACTCGGGACAGTCCGGAGCCTCCACCGATCCCGGAGCGGTTCAGTCTGACTTTCTCCGGGGGAACAACGCAGACGTGGGACCTACGCGGTCGCTGACGGGGGAGATTATGGGGCATAGCTCGTACGCTAGAGAAGTCATAGGGCCTGACGACGTCACCTTCTCCGACGTGTGGATCCTTGCCGGGTTCCTGCTCTTCGGGATCGTCGCGTTCGCCTACAACGCCTGGCTCATCAAGAATTCCAAGGAGCGCAGCTTCAAGAAGGGCTGCATTCTGGTCTTTTGTGCTACCGGCTACCTGGGCTTGTTCTTGTACGGATTCGTCTGGGCCTTGATGCACGCCATAGACAACAGCTAAGGGAGCGCTGAGGACGAGTGGCTGCTCTGGCCTGGATCATGCTGTCCAGGCCAGAGCAGCCCGACACTTTGGCGCTGTCTGCATGGTCCAACCTCCTGGTCGGCCGACCAGTTGAGGTTTTCGGCGGATGCACACGGACCGGGTGCTGTACAAGCCAGTCCGGGCGCCCTCTGCCGCCCCGGATCTCTCTCCCGGAGCCGGGCTGCGGCGATGAGATCAGAAACCCAGAGCGAGCCGAACGCGGCCGCTGAGGAGGGAGAGTGTGAGGTATAGCTTTTGCGCTAGAGATGTCGTAGGACCTGACGACGTCACCTTCTCCCATGTGTGGCTCAGTGGCGGTTTCCTGCTTTTCGGGGTTATCGCGTTGGTCTACCACGTCTGGCTTCTCAGGAAGACCGAGGAGCGCAGCTTTACACAGGGCTTCGTAGTGGCCTGGGGCGCCACCATCTATCTGGGCCTGACCCTGTACGCATTCGTCTGGACCTTGGTGCACGCGATAGACAACAGCTAAGCGGCTTGGGTGAAGTTCCTTGCTGAAGCTCGGAGCCGGTTTCGTTGCTGGGTCATGGCCTGGTCGACGGCGGCGCCGAGGGAGTCGGTGGTGGTCTGGGCCCGCTGCGGGTAGTCCTCGTACTTCGCCTGCCGCCAGACCAGCTCGATGTCGTTCAACTCCGGGCTGTATGGCGGTAGATAGAACAGCTCCACCCCGATCTTCGCCAGTTGACGGCGGCGGCCCTTGAACGCCTTGGCCACGTGCGCCGAGGCGTTGTCCAGCACCACCGTGCACGGCCTGCGCCGTTCCCAGACCGGCATCACATCGATGCCGAGGCCGTCGGCGGCCAGGTCGAGCACGGCTGAGCCACCGCCCAGGCCCGCCAGGTGCACGCAGACGAACTCCAGCAGCGTCCCCGCGTCGATCTTCCCGCAGGTGCGCTGCCACAGGAGGTCCGGCTCAACGCCGACGATCTTGGCGCCGAGTACGTTGACCCGGCGGTTTCTGGTGTCCTCACGCGGCACCACCGCTCGTCGGCCGATGCGTGACCAGGTGTAGCCGGTGGGCATCGTCGGGGCGAAGCCGGACTCGTCCAGGAAGATCAGGTCGCGTTCTCCGGCGCGTGCGGCCTGCCGCAAGGCCGCAAGTCCTCCAGCTGGGCCCGGGCGGCCTGCTGGAGGACGGGGTCGGCCTTGTGCCGCACGCTGTCGCGGGTGCGCTTCCAGCGGAAACCCTCGCGGTGCAGCAGCTCGCACAGCCAGTCCGCAGAGATCTCCACCCCGCGCTCGACTCGCAGCCAGTCGCACAGGGCCGGCGCACTCCACGTGATCCCCGCCTCGGCGGAGACATCGAGCAACTCGGCCAGCGCGGCCCGGTCGTCCGGCCCCAGAAGCCTTGCCGGACGGCCCGGTCGAGGTGCATCGGGCAGCGCCGCGATCCCGCCGCCCGCGAAGCGATGGACAGCGGCACGGACCGTGACCGGATGGCACTCCAACAAGTCGGCGACCTCGGATACGGGCCTGCCGCGGTCCAGGAAACGGATGCACTCGGCACGCTGGCGCGTATAGGCGGTCAAGTCCCTACGGCTCAACAGCGCATGCAGGTCACGGCGCTGATCGTCGGTCAACTCAACGCGGAGGCTCCTCTGCATGACGTCCCTCCCCACGGGACGCCTGCCCAACGCAACCAACTTCACCCGCTCCGCTTAGAAGAGCACTGGCGGTGTGCGGCTGCTCTGGCCCCCGTCTGCGCGCCTGAGACGTGATAGCTCGGCAGAACCACGGGCAATCGTGTCAACACGAGGAACGTGCCCATAAAGCCACATGGGGCCTGCGGTGAGGTACGTAGTGAGTGGGCCTTGGTTGTCGGCGGGGCGTAATTCTCAGCCGAGTGTCAGTGCGCGGGCCTAGGGTTTGACCATGTTCATGCGCGACCGCAGGCGGCGCGATCCGAAGATAGCGGATCCCCAACCGCCCATTGGTGAGGCCCTCAAAGAGGGTGTCCCTGCCTACCTTGAGACGCCCCTGAGGCAGTGGATTTGGGGCATTTTCGGTGATGACGAGGAGAACGCGCAGAGGGTCGCGCTGGACCTGCGGCTGACGGTGCCCCCTGGGCGCATGTACTCACCTGCGCGATTCCTGACCGAGGGGACGTCCCGACACCAGTTGATCGACGTCATCGACTCAATGCTTCGCCTGAGTGCGCCAGCGCCGTCGGATGTGCAGCCCTTCCCGAGCGGCGGCCGACGCAGCTATCTCGGGATCTACGGCCCTAGCTGGCGTGATACGAGCATTGCGGCTCTGCAAGAGATGCTGACCCTCGGGGGCTCCGCTTACCGCGTGAACGAAGCCCGCACTGGCCTGGAACGACGTGTTGACGAAACCGTGCAACGAGCCGCTGGCAGTGCATTGTCCGCGGCTCGAACCCAGACGACAGGGTCAGCTGCCGAGCATCTGGCGAAAGCCTGGCAGTGCGCGTACGGACGCGATCCAGATCCGTCCAAGGCGTACAGCGAAGCGATCAAAGCGGTGGAGTCTGTCTCTCAAGCCCTGATCGAGCCGAAGAACTCCAAGGCGACTCTCGGGACGATGCTGAAGGTGATCGGCCATTCGCCGCAGCGCTTTGCCACGGCGATCTCCGCTACCAACGGAGAGGACATCGTCCTTGTGGCAGACATGATGCGGCGCCTATGGCAGGGCCAGACGTCTCGGCACGGTTCGCAGAACCCCACCCGGCTCGAAACACAGCAGGAAGCAGAGATGGCGGTACACCTGGCCGCCATCCTCGTGCAGTGGTTCGCCGCCGGACTGGTCAGTCGTACGCCGTAGCGATCTGTGCGGGGAGCCCTTGCTCCTGTGGGCGAGTGTTGGTGTAGCGCACGCGTGCGTCCCACTGTGCTTTCGCGTCGGCCATGCACCACGAGCACAGCGGCGAGCCGCCGTTGCCGTACCGGTGGGTTTTGCGCTGGCAGCCGGCGCACAGGCCGACGTGGTTGCCGGAGTAGACCAGCGCGGAGGGGTCGGGTTCGGAGACCGGCGGGGGAGTGGTGGTCATCGGGCGGGTTCCTGTTCCGGGTGATGGGGGTGAATCACCGTGAACGCAGCATAACGACCATGCGGTACAGGTGTTCGATCAGCGCGCCGGGGCGGAGGGCGTGAGCGTGCGGGCGGATAAGTCGAGGATGTGCAGCCGGACGTCGGGCCGGCAGTGGCCGCACCCGGGCAGCCCGGCCGCGAGGAGCCGGCGGGCTTCGCCGCGGCCGACGGCGCGGCGGCGCTTGCCCGCCATGTGGCAGTCGCCGACGTGGATCTGGACGGGCGGGCGGCCGTCTCCGATGCCGAGCTCCACGATCCACTCCGGCGGCGTCGGCCGGTTGCGGCGGCCGTGCTCCTGCTCGCGCTGGCGCTGCTGGACGGCTGCGATCTTCGCGTCGATGCGCTGCAACCAGAAGGCGTGCCAGATCCGCAGTGTCTCCAGCCGGGCAGGATCCTCCGGCAAATCATCGAACATATATTCGATTCTATGTGCAAGCTCTCCAGGGTGTCGCTTGCGCAAGAAATCGAACAGATGTCTCAATGGGGGGATGGAACGCGTAGACCTCCCCGACCTTCCTGACGACTTGGTGTGCCTGCAAGCGGACTGGTACCGCACCTATGACGCGCTCGCCGTGCCGCGTCCGGCCCGGGCGACGGTGCTGCGCCGCCGCCTTTACGTGTTGTCGGTCCGGCTGCGCTGGCACCCGTACTGGTCGCATACCGCCGTCGCGGTGCCCGCGGCCCGCGCGGAACTGCGCCGCCAGGGCCGGGAACTGTGGGTGCTGGAGGGTGCCCGGTGAACCGCCGGCCGGAGCATCTGACCGAGCGTGAGGAAGAGATCCTGTCGCGGATCCGCCGCTCGATCGCTGATCGCGGGGAAGGGCTGTCGGTGCGCGAGCTGGGGGCGGCGGTGGGGCTGAGCAGCACGGCGTCGGTGGTCTACCACTTGAAGAACCTGGAACTGCGGGGCGCCCTGGTCCGCGACGGCCGTGGCTGGCGTACCTGCCGGCTGCCCCGCTAGGCAACCGTCCCGAACAGCGGCACGCCGTTGGTCCCGTCTTCGGCTGCGCCGCCTACCCCGCGGGCAGCACCGGGTCGTTGAGCGGTGCGGCGCGCATCGGTTCGGGCAGCGACCAGACAGGCGAGGGCGAAGACATGCTCAACGCCTTCCACGTTCAGGAGCAGTTCCGGCACAAGCCCTTCGGACGGCCGCGCTCCCGCTGCCGCGGGGCGGTGGCGATGGGCTGGTGCGCAAGGCTGCGGTGCTCGGTTGCGCACACTCCGGCCTGGCTGCGCACTGCTGTGGCCTGCGGTGGTTGGGCTTGTGGTCGGGCCTGCGCATTCCGTGGTCGGGGTTGTGGTCGGGGTCTGCGCACCCCGCGTGGTCGCTGTTTCGGTCGGGGGTGCGCTGGTGCTGTGCACTGCGGGTGGTGAGCGGCGTGTTGCGCAAGCCCGGCTGTTGCGCAGGTGTGTAGGGCCTTCGCTCCTTGCGGGCTGACGGATAACCGGTGGGGGAAGAGGACTACGCCGTCTTCCCCCACCGGAGCCTCGTCAGTAACCCGACTTCCATTTCTGGTAGCCTCCACCGTTCGGCGGGAGGAGATAGACGTCACCGTTGGCGTTGCTGTCCAGGCGTATCGCGTCATGCGTGCCGTTGGCCAGCTCGACCTGGTCCCAGCTCGTGCCTACGCCGGCCCACAGCTGGGTGGGCCGTTCGGGGTCGCAGGCGGCGAGGGAGACGCTGAGGTCGCTGTGGTTCAGGGTCAGACACCAGCCGCTCCAGGGATTTTTGATCCATACGTAGTCGTACGTGCTGGTACCTCGGTAGACCAAGGCCCACTGCTGGCGGACAGATCCACTGCATCCGTCGGTGATCACGCTGGTTGAGATGCCGTTGAGCGACAGGCAGCGGCCGGTCGCCCAGTTGCGCAGGAGGTCCGTCTTGATCACGTCTCCAGGGCTCAACGCGGACGCGGAGCCGGCGTTCAGGAACACCAACCCCATGGACATGGCCACAGCGAGGACCGCCGTCCGTACGCGGCGAGCGAGGCTCCATCTGTCTGGAGTCCGGGTGCGTGACGACGTACCGTCCACGCCCCCCGCGTTCGGCTTTTCCGCGAGCGTCATGCTTCACTCCCTTGTCTTAGGCCTACACAGGTCCCGTGCCGCAGGCCTGGGATGCCTCCCACCGCCTGCAGACCCTCAAGGACTCGACAACTGCTCTTCAGGGCATGGCTGTTGCCCTCGTTCCGCAGTTGTCCCAGCCGCAGCTAAGCATCCGTTGCTTGGCTGCTTGTTGTTGCGATGTTGTCGGCGGATTGCGAACGGCACGCACGCCACGATGGCGGAGGTAGAGGACGGGAACGGTCCTGTACTACGGCGAGAGGCGATTCAGGAACACAGGCATTCAGTCCATCCAGCTGATGGTGTGGTCGGGATCGTGGACCGTATGCCATACGGGTGCTGAAGGCCCGTCTCGGAGCAGGTCGGTCAGCGGGGCCATCAGGATGCGCACCTGCTGGGTGAAGGGCGCCGGTACCAGCTTCCGGGCGGTGGCTTGGAGGGCGTGGATGCGGTTGTTGATGCCGGCGGGGCCGGTGCCGTCCAGGACGAACAGCAGGCGGGGGAAGAGCGGGTAGCGTCGGCGCCAGTTCTCCTCCGGCGGCTGCTCCATGGCCCGTCGGGTCCCGGGCGCCGGCGTGGGAATGTACTCGTACAGCCGGGCGTAGGCGGTGAGTTTCGCGGCCAGGCGCTCGGGCCCCATGGTGGCCCGGTCCACCTCGACGAATGCCCGCAGCATCGACCAGCTCGCACCGTTCTGCTTGCTGCGCCGGTAGTAGAGCAGGGCATCGGGGATGACGGCCTCCCCGCTCCCGAGGGGGTGGTAGACCTCGGGGATCCAGTCCAGCGGCGCACATACGTCCCCGCGGCCACGCGCGTCCTGGAGGAAGGCGAGGCCGGTCTCGGTCACCGTCAGCGCATGCCCGACCCGTAGCCGTGCGGCGGTGCGGTCACCGATCAGCCGCGGCGGTTGCACCTCCCGCAGCTCCGGCCACTCCGAAGCGACCTGTACCCCGTACTGGGTGGCGAACCACACCCGCGTACGCCCCGCCTGAGGCAGCGTGATCCGCTCGATGAGCCCTTCATCGCGCAGCTTGGCCAGCCGGCGCCGGGTCTGCTCGATCCGCACCTCCGGCGCGATCAGCAGATGCATCTGCTCCGTCGTGGTCATCCGGTACTGCGCCAGCACTGCCAACGCCAGCCGGTCCCCGCCACCTGCGTCCACGTTCAGCATCACCCGGAGGTCCTCCTGTACGAGACGGCACCACCGGCGGCGCCGCGCATACGAGACAGGCCAGCAGCCGGCCCCGACCGAAACGCCGACCACCAGGGCCCGACCAGCGTCACGATGCGATAACCCCACCCCCGACCACGCCCACAACCCCACCCACGGACGGAGTTGGGCTACGTGGTGACTTCCAGCGGTGCGACGCCCCCTGTGGTCAGGGCAGGTCTGGTGGTTGGGGGTGTTGGCGGAGCCAGTGCTGGAGTTCGCGGTGGCGGTACTGGTAAGCGGGCCCGCTGTAGCGCATGAGCCCCGCGGTGACGGCCCAGTCCAGAAACACACCGAGCCGGAATGGCAGACGGCGGCGCGAGCAGAGCAGGAACACCACATACCGCCGCGAAGCCTCCGCGCCGATCCCGAGCCCGCATGCGAGCCAGAGGCCGATCACAAGCCCGAGCCAGGGCCCGAACCAGGGCCCGAGTACGAACCCGAGCCAAGGCCCGAGTATGAGCCCGGTTGCGAGCCCAGACACGAGCCCGAGCACGAGCCCGGTCAAGGCGTCTCTCCTCAAGACAGCTCGAGCTCCGAGACTCGTGCCCGGCCTTTGCACAAGCCCGGGCAGAAGCCCCATCGCGAGCCCCATCGTGAGTCCGGTCGTGAGTCCGGCCACGAGTCCAGATGTGAGTCCGGCCAAGAGGCCGAGCAGGAGTGAGCATGAGAGCCCAATTGCGAGTCTTATGCGTAGGTATGGGTCTTTGAAGGGGTTGCCCGGACTCTTGGGGCTTGGAGTTGTGGTGGCAAGACCCCCAGCGATGACGGCAGTGAAGCCGAGAAGGGCGGAGGCACCTGCTGGCAGTTGGGATGGAGTCCAGGCGAGGGGAAGAGGGGTGAGGACGACAAGGAAGGTGAGGAGGGCGTCGGTGGTGCGGACGCGGGTGCGTCCGGCGAGTGGCCATAGTTCGTGCAGGACGAGGTCGGTGGCTTCCGCGCCCGCAGGAGTGGTGCTGGCGGGGGCAAGGTAGGTGGTGAGGTGATGGAGCCAGCGATGGACGTCCTCGGGCGTGTAGCCACGGGGGTTGGGAGCGGTGTGGGTAGCGGCGGGTATGTAGCGGGTCAGTAGGTGCTGGTCCAGGGTGTCGGCGTCGGGGAGGGTGAGGAGTTCGGCGGGGTCGCCGTCACGGTGGTAGACGGTGGCGGTCAGGCACAGCCGCCAGGGCGTGGAGAGCACGGTGGCCAGGAGTCCGCCAGGGTGGGCGGCCAGGTGGTCGGTCAAGGGCTGCCAGCGGGCCGCACGGAGGGCGCGGTCGGTGAGGTAGGTGTGGGCGTCGGTGGCGTCGACAGGGGCGATGGTGATGCGGGCGGCGTCCAGGACTTCGGTGTGCGGGGTCAGGGCGTCGTAGTGGTGGGTGCGGCAGGTCAGGATGAGGGGCCCGGCATCACGGCCCTGTTGGTAGGCGTTGAGGGCTTGTACGACGGTGGTGGCGCGGGGTGCGGCTGGGTCGGGGGAGCGGTCGGGGGCCGGCGGGGCGCGTTCGTCCAGGCCGTCCAGGACCGGCAGCACCAAGCCGTGCTGGACCAGGCCGGCCGCCAGGGCCGTGGGCCAGTCGTAGGCCTCGACCAGCCGTTGCTGCAACAGCTCGGGCAGCGACTGGCGGTCGGTGTCCCACCGGGACAGCGGGATACGCACCGGAACAGGGTCGTCCTCTGCTCGGCCGTCGATGAGGGCCAGCATCAGTTCCAGGGCCAGGACCGTCTTGCCCGCGCCGGCGGCGCCGGTGACGACCAGGCGCAGCGGCTGAGTGGCGCGGTAGTAGGTGACGATGTCGGGCAACGTCACCGGGCCCGAGCCGTCGGTGATCAGGCGTCCGGCGCCCGGCGCCATTGCCGGGCGGACCGCAGCAGGATGCAGGGTGTAGGCGAGGTTGATTCGGCGGGTGTCGTCCCCCAGCAGTTGCCGCCACACTCCGCTCTCCCCGGCCTCGACCTGCTGGGCCAGAGTTGCGGCCCAGCCGCGGGCGAGTTCAGCGTCGTTGCCCTCGATGGGCTTGCGCAGCGCCACCACGGCGACCACCAGCCCGGCTACTCCCAGGGGCAGGCCCAGCAGCCCGGCCGTGTCGGACGGTTCCAGACCACCGTGCATCAGCTGCCGAATCACGTACGCGGCGCTCGCCATGATCGCCAGGGCGCCCAGGGCCCCGATCGCCTGCCATTTACGCCGCTGACGGCGTCCCCCGAGTCCTGCCATCTTCCGATCATCACCACCGCGATCCCACCACGCAGGCGACTTCTCCCACCTGTGACCACGCAGACGAACACCAGGCGGCTACGAGCGCCCGCCTCCGACCGAGGCAAGGTCCTATTGACCGGCGGCCGCAGCTCAGCACGACGCTCACGACGCGACAACCCCGCCGACAACCGTTCATGCACCCTTGGCGCCTGATGGTGTATCCGCAGCTCACCACCCCTGACCAGGCATGGTCTGCAGCCCGACATCCCCCTCTGCACACCCCCACGC